>NZ_JAAKXB010000002.1:0-500795 GCF_029479985.1 Aeromonas sp. A600620
GCATGGCGCGTTAGCAAAGCGGTTATGCAGCGGATTGCAAATCCGTTTAGTCCGGTTCGACTCCGGAACGTGCCTCCATCTTTTCTCTGTTTATCTCAATCATCACTCTTCGAGTCTGAGCTTTGGTCAGTATCCTTGCTGTACCAGTAACTGTTCGCAGCCAGCCTGTTTCCACTCGCGCTCGAGATAGTGGCTCACATCCGCCATGTTTTGCCCCCGATATTGAAACTGCACCTCGGCACTGTGCTGGTTGAGATCCGCGATCCGTTGCTTCAGCGTGCCACATTGCCACAGGCTGACGGTGGGCACGCCCCGTTCGGCCAGCACGATGGTATCTTCCCGATTCAGTTGCCATTCCTCCAGTTGTGCCCGTGTCAGGGCAACCATCAGCACCAGCAGTGCCACTTCCGGCAGTTTCATGCGTGTCTCCCTACTGCATGTTTTTCCCCTGATAACTGTGGCAAAGCGCACGATTTTCGCAAGTTTGTTAACTGTTGGTTAATGACGTAACCCGTTTTCAGTATTTCCCGTTTTTCACCATTTTTTTATAAAAAAATGCGTTGGTGATGTAGTAATCCTACATGGAGTGGGGTAATCTTTGCTCAGTGGTCTTACCAGTAAGGAGTTACATCATGTTTCATCCCTTTTCCCTGACTCAGATTATTCTTCGTCGTATTTATGTATTGCTGGTGGGCATTCTGGCTTTCCCCGTGATGCTGTTTCGCAGCGATCGTGCCCGCTTCTACAGCTATCTGCACCGGATCTGGAACAAAACCAGCACCAAACCGGTGTGGCTCAAAATGAGCGAGCGTGGCGAGCGGATCTTCTACTAAACCCCATTCGCACCATGTGCAAAAAGAGACAGCCAAAGCTGTCTCTTTTTTTATCTGCTTGCCGCAACTCCTGGCTCCCAACACCACTCCGATTGTTTATGTCTTGTTTCTTTAAAGTTGCATCCAGCCCTGCCTGTTGGCAGGGATTTTTTATGTCTGACGCATCTCTTTTGATGGAAGCAGTGAAGAAGATTAACGGGATGAAAGCACCATATGGCACTTTCCTCGTTCATTAATAGGTAGTCGTCGAGAAATTTTTAATGATGAAATAGCTGTTTAAAATCAATTGATTGAGTGTCTGCCTTTGGATTTTTTAACTCATTTTGTGTTTTTTTTGAAAGGGAATATCCCGTTTGCCGGTTCTATTGCAGGTACCCGGTTGCGACAAATCGGGGATATCAGCAACATCCAACGACATCAAAAGGAACATGAACATGAATGTTAAAAAAAGCACTGCTATCGCCTCCGCCATGACCGGTCTACTGGCGCTGGGCGCCCAATTTATCGCGGCGCCAGCCATGGCTGCCGATGAAAAGGAGAAGTGCTACGGCGTGGTCAAGGCCAGCAAGAATGACTGTGCGACCAAGAGCAGCTCCTGCGCCGGTACCGCCAAGGAAGATGCTCAGGGTGATGCCTTTGTGGTGATGCCCAAAGGGCTGTGCGAGAAGCTGGTCGGCGGTTCGCTGCAACCGAAGTAAGAGACATCGGGCAGGGGATGGCCAACGGGCCGCCCCCTGCATCTTCTCTGGTTGGCGAAAGCGAGTCTTGCGATGAACCCTTTGATTGGCATCGGATTACGCACTCCCCATTACGACGAGATCCGGCAAACCCTGCCGGCAGTCGGTTGGCTGGAGGTGCACAGTGAAAATTACTTCGAACGGCACAGCCAGGGTTTTCAGGTGCTCGCCGAACTGGCGCAGCACTACCCAGTCAGTCTTCACGGCGTTGGCATGTCCCTCGGTTCTGCCGACCCGCTCGATCCGCACCATCTGCAGCAGTTGTCGACACTGGCCGCGGCGATCAAACCGGTACGGATCTCCGAACATCTCAGCTGGGGCAGCATTGGTGGGCGTTACTTCAACGATCTGCTGCCAGTGCCCTATACCCGAGCCTCCCTGCGCAACATGAGCGACAAGATCCAGCAGGTACAACAGACTCTGGGTTGCCGCATGCTGATTGAAAATCCCTCCTCCTATCTGCAACTGCCCGGGGAGATGAGCGAGTGGGAATTTCTGGCCGAGCTGCAGCAGCGCAGCGAGTGCGGCATCCTGCTCGACCTCAACAATCTCTATGTCAGTGCCTTCAATCACGGTTTCTCTTGCGATGAGTATCTGGCGGCGATCGATCTCGCCACCGTCGGGGAGATCCATCTGGCCGGTTATACCGAGAAACAGCTGCCGGAAGGCTCCCTTTATATCGATACCCACAGCGCCCCTGTGGTGGAGCCGGTCTGGGAACTCTATCGCCAGATCTGCCGCAAGCAGGCCATTCCCACCCTGATTGAGTGGGACCTCGAGATCCCGCCGCTGCCGGTCTTGCTGGCAGAGGCGGCGCAGGCCGGCGCCATTCTGGATGAGGCGCGTGCCATGAGTGCACCACGGGAGGTGGCCCATGGCTGAACTGGCACAGCTGCAACAGCGCTTTGCCGATGGTCTGCTGGGAGCGCCTGACGCCATTTCCCCTCACATCAGCTCCCGGCTCTTTTCTGCCGAATCGGTGCTGCAGGTCTATCGCAACCACTTCATCCTGAGCCTTGGCGAGGTGCTGGCGAGCAGTTATCCCGCCGTCAAGGCCATGGTCGGGGATGACTTTTTTGCAGCGGCGGCCCGTGGCTTCGTATTGGCCGAGCCGCTCAGGGAAGGGAGCGTCATGCACTATGGCGCCGGATTTGGCCAATGGTTGGCCCGCTTGCCGACTACAACCGGACTGCCCTGGCTGGAGGCGCTGGCTCAGTTCGAATGGCAGCTTGAGCGTGCCAGTCTGCTGCCGCTGGAATCACGCTGCTGGCCAGCCGAGCGTCTGGCCGCATTATCGCCGCAACAATGGGAGCGGCTGCGACTCTTGCCAGCCACGGATCTGCTGCTGGTTGCCAGCGATTATCCGGTGCTGGCCCTGTGGCAGATGGCGCTGCACGGTGGTGAAGCGGTGGAGGTGCTTGATGCCCCCGTCTGGTTGGCATTGAAGAAACAGCCGGATTGCCGGGTTGCCCCCTTGCCCCTGACGGCGGGTGAGTGGGCGCTGCTACAGGGTTGTCTCGCCGGTACGGCGCTGGTCGAACTGCTGGCGGCCGACCCTGCGGCCAATGAACATCTCACTCGCCTGATAGCCCTTGGTCTGCTGGTGGATATGGAGGTCATGCCATGATGGCAAACAAATGGCTGGCGCTGGCCAGCTCGAGTGGTGATTTGCCGCGCTGGAGCAGCGCTGGTGTGCTGTTGCTGGCGCGGCTTTGGGTCGCCTCGGTTTTTTTCACTTCAGGCTGGCTCAAGCTCACGGCGTGGGATTCCACCCTCTATCTGTTTGAATCCGAGTATCAGGTGCCCCTGTTGCCCTGGTTGTGGGCTGCTTATCTGGGGACGGCGACCGAGCTGCTGCTGCCGCTCTTCCTGCTGGCGGGGCTTTTTACTCGCCCAGCCGCCTTGCTGCTGTTTGGCTTCAATATCATGGCGGTGATCTCCTACCCGACCCTCTGGGCGGGTGGCTTTTACGATCACCAGCTGTGGGGCTGGATGCTGCTGACCCTGATCATCTGGGGCGGCGGTGTGCTGAGCCTGGATCACTGGCTGACACGTCGCAGCCATTGATTTATCAGTGATTTCCCCAATGACAAAGAGCGCCACAAGGCGCTCTTTGTCATAATGACGGCCGGCGAAATTTCCCATGAGAGAAAAGGAGCAGCCAATGATTATTCGTCAGGCAAGGGTCGTAGATATTCCCGCACTGGTGGCGCTGCGCATGGAGCTGTTTTGTGAGGTCGGTGAGCTGGTGACGCCGCAGGCAGACCCGGCCTTGTGGCAGGCCACCCTTGACTACTTTACCCGGGCGATGAGTGAAGAGAGTGCTTTATCCTGGCTGGCTGAGGCCGATACGCAGGAGGGCGGCAAACAGATCGTGGCGGCAGGGACGCTGGCATTATTTGAACGGCCGCCCTATCCCGGCAATCTGGCGGGAGTGGAGGGGTACCTGCTCAATATGTATACGCGGCCACAATGGCGCCAGCAGGGGATCGCCACGGCGCTGCTCGATGCCATAACGGCCTTCGCCAGATCGCGTCAGCTGGGCAAGGTGTGGCTCCATGCCAGCGAGCAGGGGCGCCCTCTCTATGAGCGGATCGGCTTTGTCGCCAATCCGGCCTATCTGGAGTGGGATCTGGCACCTTAATCGATGGGACCCCGTTATCCCTCTGCTTTCTCGTCTAAAGTTCATGCAGATGTGATGTAGTTGTAAACAGGTAACAGAGGGGCAGGGCAAGATGTTCAACTTCAAACTCAAAGCGGAATTACAAGCGTGTCAAATGCAGTTGGCCCAGGCCCAGGCATTTATTGATGCAGTAAAAGTCGGTGTCGCTACCATCAGTTTCACACCAAGTGGCGAGATCCTCGAGGCGAACCCGCTGTTTCTGAGTGTGGTGGGCTATAGCGAGCAGGAGGTAATTGGTAAACACCACCGGATCTTTTGTGATGCCCACTACGCCCAGTCATCCTCCTATGCCCAGTTTTGGGAACAGTTGCGTCAGGGGCATTCCCACAGTGGCATCTACCAGCGCATTGACAAACATGGCAGGGAGTTGTGGCTGGAGGCTACCTACTTCCCGGTCAAGGTTGAGGGCAAGGTGGTCAGGGTCGTCAAGATAGCCTCCGATATCACCGAGAGTTATCAGCAGTTGAGTCGTCAGAAAGCGATCATCTCGGCACTCGATCGGGCACTCGCCATTATCGAGTTCACCCCCAAGGGGGAGATTGTGACGGCCAATCAGAATTTCCTCTCCTGCGTCGGTTACTCCCTTTCGCAGCTCAAGGGGCAGCATCACAGGCTGTTTTGCGATGAGAGCTTCTATCACGAGCAACCTCACTTCTGGGACGATCTGGCCCACGGCCAGCTCAAGTCGGGGCTGTTCAGTCGTCGTGACAGCCACGGCAACGAGATCTGGCTGGAGGCTACCTACAACCCCATCAAGGATGAGAGCGGCAAGGTGGTCAAGGTGATCAAGTTTGCCAGTGAGGTGACAGAGCGGATCAAGCGCTCCCAGGCAGTGAGCGAGGCGGCCAACATAGCCCAGACCATTTCGCAGGAGACCACCCGCTTTGCCGAAACCGGGTCTGAACTGCTGGCGGCATCGGTTGCCATCTCCAGCGCCATTTCCGAACAGGTGAGCCGCACTTCCGGTCTGATTGGCCAGCTCAATGAGCAGTCGAAAAGCATTGAAGCCATCGTATCTACCATCAGCAGTATTGCCGAGCAGACCAATCTGCTGGCCCTTAACGCCGCCATTGAGGCAGCCCGGGCCGGCGATCAGGGGCGCGGTTTTGCGGTGGTGGCCGACGAAGTACGTCAGCTGGCTGCGCGCACCTCCCTCTCGACCGGCGAGATCGCCAGCGTGGTTCAGAAAAACCGCGAACTGACGGCCCAGATCACCGGCAACATCAATGAGGTGGCCACCAGTGCCCAGCGTGGCAAGGAGCAGATCGGCGAGGTGAGTGGCGTGATGTCACAGATCGAGCAGGGCGCCATCAATGTGACCGAGACAGTCTCCAATCTGGCCATCGGCTCCTGACGGTTATTGGTTGTTGAACGAGGCACCGAATGGATGATTATTCCATCGGTGCTTATTTATTGCTCACTTGGTACGCCAATCTGAACCCCTCCTGTATCGTCCCGCCATTGTGAATTGTCCTCTTCTGGCCCCTTGATTAGGCTTGCCGCCTCATTTATTTCAGAGCAGGAACAGAACAAGATGGCATTACAACAGAAGGGGCGGGCAATGGCCCTGCTGGTTATGGTCGCGAGCATGGGTCTGGGCGGCTGTATGGGGCAGATGGGGCTTTCCGGCATGGTCACCAAGGGCAACCTGAGCGTGGTGGATAACCGCTACGCTCGTGCCGGGGTCTTTATGCTGCTCTCCCCTGTCTACGGTCTGGCCGCGACCGCTGACCTGTTCGTCTTCAATACCATCGAGTTCTGGTCTGGCAAGAACCCCATCACCGGCAAGTCTCCGGCTGTGGTGGACATGAAAGCCGATCCGGTGATCAAGGTGAACCAGCATCTGGATCCGGCCCTCAAGACGGTGCCGCTGGCCATGCTGCCGCAAGGGGTACGCGAGGTGGAGATCAGCTACCCGGACGAGCATACCGCCCAGATGGAGGTGCACTATCTGGATGGTCGCAGCAGCATGATGCGCGGAGAAAAGCGTGGTGAGCTGATGGATATCTATTTTGATGGCAAGTTTGTTTCTACCCTGACCCGGTCAGAGCTGGAGCAGATGAGCGAGAACGCCCGCACGGCGACCTGATCATCAGTGCCTATGCCGACAAGAACGCCCCGCAACTGCGGGGCGTTTTGCATTGGGTCTAGTCCGGCTGCTTGCGATGGGGCGGGGTGAGGATCAGTCCCAGCAGGCGGCGCAGGTGGGTGAGCTGTTCGGTCAGCTGGACGTTGAGCCAGAGGTAGCCATTGATGGCTGCCTCTGCGTTGGGCGGCAGCGATACCTGGGTCGCCACCTCGTGCAGGCGGGCGATGGCGGCATCGGCCCCGCGACCGTCACCGGTTTGCATCATCAGGGCAAGCTGGTTGATCGCCTCCTCGGTGGCCAGATGGCAGGCTTGCAGCGCAGCCGTGCTCTGCATCAGGAAGTGGCTCTCCCGATCGTTCCAGTAGGTGTTGGCCAGCATCTCAAGAGTGCAGAGGGTGTTGCGCATGGTGACCTGCACCGCATCAAACAGGGCGACGCTGTGGCGTGTCTCCTTGGCCGCCGGGGCCAGCAGGGCCCGCAGTTTGCCGGTCTGTGCCAGCAGTTGGGAGAGATTGTGCTTGAGGCGCGGGCGCTCCAGCACATTGGGGGATAGGTGGGTGTGATAGAGCCGCCCCGACTGCTGCAAGATCTGGTGCAACTGCAGGCGCCAGTGGCTGTAGGCCCGCTGGGGATAGATGCTGCAAAAGAGCAGCGCCAGCAGGGAGCCCAGTATCACATCGGCACTGCGCCACAGCGCCGTCTCTATATCCCCCGGCATGGCCCCCATGGTGACTCCCAGGGTGATGCCGATCAGCAGCCCCACATAGGGGCGCTTGCCGAGGGCCAGATAGCCGCAGAGGAACATGATGCACCCGCACCAGATCAGGGTAAGTGGTAGCGAGTAGATCTCGAGATAGAGCGCCACCACCCCGCAACTGGCGCCGAAGATGGTGCCCACCACCCGCTGCAGGGCGCGGGAGAGCACATTGCCCCAAAACGAGATGGGGCCCATCACCACCACCAAGGTTATCAGCGGCCAGGTGCTCTCCGGCAGTTTCAGCTCGCGGGTCAGCAGAAAGGTGAGCATAAAGGCGAGCGCAATGCGCAGGCCATGGACGATCCGGTAGCGGCCATAGACCAGCAGATCGAGTCGGGAGAGGGGGGCATCAAGACGCACGGTCTGCCTCCTGTCAGGTGGGTGACGGGGCGCCGTGCATCCGGCCGACGCCCCGTCGGGATTTAGGCCAGTCGTCCCTGCAGGGGGTGGATCCAGACCCGCTCGCCAACGGCGATCCCGGGTTGATCCGGTACGATTTCAATCAGGCAGTTGGCCTCGGCCATGGAGCTGAGAATGCCCGAGCCCTGTGGCCCTGTGGTGCGCACCCGCAGCTGGCCGTTACGGTCCTGATGAAAGATGCCGCGCAGAAACTCGGTGCGTCCCGGGCGGCTCTTCATCTTCTCGTCTGCCAGTGCCGAGAGGCGCAGCGGCTGCCACCGCTTGCCTTGCAAGCGGGCGATGGCGGGCTCGACAAACTGCAGCACGCAGATCATCGCCGCCACCGGATTGCCCGGCAGGCCGAAGAAGGGGGTCTGCCCCAGCTTGCCAAAGGCGAGCGGGCGGCCCGGCCGCATCTGGATGCGCCAGAAATCGATCTGGCCGAGCTCCGCCAGCACCAGCTTGATAAAGTCGGCATTGCCCACCGAGACCCCGCCCGAGCTCAGCACCAGATCGGCGCTGGCGGCGGCCTGCTCCAGCTGCTGGCGCAGAATGGTCTTGTCATCGGGAATGATGCCAAGGTCCATCACCTCGCAACCGGCGGCGCGAATAAGGGCCATCAGGGTGAAGCGGTTGCTGTCGAAGATATGGCCGGGGGCGAGCAGTTCGCCCGGGGCCTGTACCTCGTCGCCGGTACTGAACAGCGCCACTTTCAGCGGGGTGCGCACGCAGAGCGATGCCTGACCGAGTGATGCCGCCAGCCCCAGCTGGGGGGCGCCAAGCCAGGTACCGGCCGGGATGGCGACCGCACCTTTGGCGAGATCTTCCCCGGCGAGGCGCACATTCTGTCCCGCCTGGATCGGTGCGGTGACCGTAACCCACTCACCTTCAATCAGCGTCTCTTCACGCATCACCACGGTATCGACACCGGGGGGCAGCGGGGCGCCGGTCATGATCTGCACCGCCTGACCGGCCAGCACAGGCTCGTGGCGCTGCTGGCCTGCCAGCACTTCCCCCACCAGTTGCCAGCGGCCGGCGGCGAGATCGTCGCTACGAAGGCCAATGCCATCCATCGCCGAGTTGGCGTGGGGCGGCACATTGATAGGGCTTATCAGATCGGCGGCCAGCACGGCGCCGTGGCTCTGGGCCAGCGGTTTGTCGCTGCAGGCCGTGCTCGGGGTGAGGGCCGCCAGAATGGCGTTGCGGGCCGCCTCGACCGAGAGAAAGCCCTTGCCCGCCTCCGGCTCCTTGCTCTGGCAGCCGTCAAGCCAGCGGCAGACGAAGTCGGCAATGGCCGCCAGATCGTTGATATCGAGGCGAGGCAGGCTTGTCTGCTGTTGTTCGCCACTCTGTTGGGGCTGATCGCTGGCCAGCGCGATGATGTCGCTGTCTTCGGGGAAGAGCAGCGGCTTGCCAATCTCGGCGCGGTGCAGCTCGATTTTCGGGAAGTGTTCGTGCTTGAACCCCTCGACCAAGAGCAGATCGAGCTCTGTTTGATCGAAGCTGGCCAGCAGCTGGCGAAAGTCCGCTTCGGCCAGCTCGGTCTCGCCGTGCGTTGTTTCAGTAATGCGAGCATGACGACGACGGGAGGCGACCATCATCTGCTGGGCACCCGCCTTGCGCAGACGATAGCTGTCTTTGCCCGGCTGATCGATATCAAAGTCGTGGTGTGCGTGCTTGAGCACCCCGATGCGCAGGCCGCGATCCACCAGCAGGGGGATCAACTGCTCCAGCAAGGTGGTCTTGCCGGTGCCGCTCCAGGCGGCGAAGCCGAGCAGGGGAAGGGTGGGGGCCGGGGTCATGAGGTGACTCCTTGTTGGGGGTCGATAGCCGGGGCGAGCAGACGGGCCTCGTAGGCGGCCAGCTCGGCAGGGCTATTGAGATTGATAAAGGCATCCGGCTGATCGGCAAAGCTCACCACCGCCATATTGTGGCGGGCAAACCAGATATCGATTTTGCGCTCTCCCTCTGCCAACGCAGCGGTGAGGGAGGGGAGCAGGGATTTGTGCAGCAGGGCCACCACGGGTTGCAACCAGTCGCCATCGTGGGCCACTACCAGCTCGGTATCCGGGGTCAGGGCGGCGCGAAAGCGGCTCATCAGATCCAGCGGCAGGGCGGGGCCATCGCAAGGGACAAACAGCACCCAGTCGTGACGGGCGGCAGCAAGACCTGCCTGCATGCCCGCCAGCGGGCCGAGATAGTCGTTGTTGTCATCGCTGATGACCGGGGCCAGCGCCTGATAGCGGGCCTGACTGCGGTTGGCGTTGATCAATACCTCATCTACCTGGGGGCGCAGGCGCGCCAAAACATGGTCGATAAGAGGGCGTCCCGCCAGTGCTACCCATCCCTTGTCTTCGCCCCCCATCCGGGTGGCGCGGCCGCCGGCGAGGATCACTGCCGACACGGGAAAAGGGCTAGAGGGGGATTCGCTTCTTGAAGTCATGTCGCTCGATGATTTTTAAAGGGGTCGTCTCTTGCAGCTGGCCACGGGCGAGGGTCCATTGCCGCTCGCACAGGTCGGTCAGGGCATTGCTCTGGTGGCTGATGACGACCAGGCCGCTGCCATGTTCCCGCAGATCTTGCGCCAATGCGGCCATCAGGGCAACCGAATGTGTGTCGAGATTGGCGGTGGGCTCATCCATCAGCAGAAAGGCCGGTTGCAGCGCCCAGGCGCGGGCCATCGCCAGCCGTTGCCGTTCGCCACCAGAGAGGATGCTGATGTGCTCCCGCGCCAGCCCTTCCAGCTCGACCCGGCGCAGCGCCTCGAACACCCGGATCTCGCTGCCGAGTTGTTTATCGAGCGCCCAGGCCACGTTGTCGTGCACCGTGCGATCGAACAGATAGGGAGTCTGGTGCAGATAGGTGACCCGGCCCGGCCCCAGATCCCGCTTGAGCAGCCGGTTGAGCCGCTGTTGCCAGCGCCCCGGCAGATTGGTGTGACCGCGGGTGGGTGCCAGCAGCCCCGCCAGGATTTTGAGCAGAGTGGTCTTGCCTACCCCGTTGGCTCCGTGCAGCCAGATGGCATCCCCCGGTGCGATGGCGAGCCGGTCAATCTCGAACAGCTGGCGCTCGCCAAAGCGCATCGTCAGCTGGTGGGCGGTCAGGGCCATGGGGTACTCCTGTTGGTACACAGTGGGGGCATGGTCAGTTCTTCAGATAGCTGTGGCCGCGACACGCGGTGAGCAGCAGGTTGAGCAAGAGGGCGAGGGTGAGCAGCACTATGCCGAGCGCCACCCCCTGGGTGAAGGCCCCTTTCTGGGTCTCCAGCGCGATGGCGGTGGGGATATTGCGGGTGAAGTGCAGGATATTGCCCCCTACCATCATGGAGCAGCCCACCTCGGTGACGATGCGGCTGAAGGCGCCGATGATGGCGGCCAGCAGACCAAAACGGCACTCGTGCATCAGGCCGATCAGCGCCTTGGGCCAGGAGACCCCCAGGGTCAGGGCGGTTTCCCAGGCGCGCCGATCGCTCTGAACAAACGCCGCGTGGGCCATGGTGGCGATCACCGGGAAGGCGATCAGCATCTGCCCCACCACCATCGCCTGCTGGGTAAAGAGCAGCTTCCAGTCGCCAAAGGGGCCGGCCCGCGACAGCAGCATATAGAGCAAGAGGCCAATCACCACGGTCGGCACCGATTGCAGGGTATTGATGCAGGAGAGCCAGAGCCAGCGGCCGGGCAGCGGCAGATAGGCCAGGGCAAAGCCCAGCAGCAAGGCGGGCAGCAGCACCAACAGCAGGGCGATGCAGGAGACGGAGAAGGAGACCCCCACCACCTGCCACAGTTCGGTGTCACCACTGAACAGCAGGGCGAGAGCCGCCAATGTCGTGTCGATCAATGTCGGCATCAGACCTCTCTCTCATCGTGCAGGGCGAGGGCCGTCAATACGGTCGTGTCGAGCAGGGTCGGCATCAGGCGCCTCCCTCAGCGAACCGGGGGAGGGCCATCAAGGTCATCGCAGGGGTCAGGGTTGCCATTATTTCCCGTTGGCATCCGCTACAAACAGCGCCTGACCCGCCACCTTGAAGTCGCCGATCAGCTTCTGGCCATGCTCGGAGATCAGCCAGTTCTTCAGGGTGCGGGCCCCTTCGGTGTTGAGATCCGGGTAGCGCTTGGGGTTGACCAGGATCACCTGATAGGGGTTGAACAGGCGCTTGTCACCCTCCAGCAGTACGGCGAGATCCAGCTTGCTCTGGTAGGCGAGCCAGGTGCCGCGGTCGGTCAGGGTGTAGGCACCCAGCTCCGAGGCCATGGTCAGGGTCGGGCCCATCCCCTGGCCGATGGATTTGTAACCGGCAAACTCGGGTTTGACGTCAGCCGCCTGCCACAGGGTCTTCTCCTTGATGTGGGTACCGGACTCGTCACCGCGGGAGATAAAGGTCTGGCCCTGCTCCTTGATGGCTTGCAGCCCCTTGGCCGCGTCGTGCAGTTTGCCGAGACCCGCCGGATCTTTGGCCGGGCCGACGATGACGAAGTCGTTGTACATCAGGTGTACCGGCTCGATGCCAAAGCCCGCATCGACGAACTTCTTCTCGGCAGAGGGGGCGTGGGTCATCACCAGATCCGCGTCGCCGTTTTCGCCCATCTTCAGGCTCTGGCCGGTACCAGCCGCCATTACCTGCACCGGATAACCAGTCTCCTTGGTGAACTGGGGCAGCAGCCAGCCCAGCAGACCGGACTGCTCGGTGCTGGTGGTGGTGGCGAGGCGGATCGGCGCTTTTGTGGCATTAGTATCCGCTTCGGCGTGGGCAGCACCGGCGATCAGCAGGCTGGTGGCGAGGGAGAGGGCAAAACGTTTGAGGCTGGTTTTTATCGTCATCGTGATGCAACTTTTTCAGGGTGGCTGAGGAGAGGGCAAGAGTAAGCAAGCAGGGTGCCAAACCGTTCCTTTGCCGCTGCATTCACGGTTTGCCGTTTAAAAACAGAAGCTTATTAGAATCAATTAGGTGAGCTTGTTATCGCTTTTAATAATTGGTGTTGGTGCTTTTGATACGGTAAGGACAAAATGTCCCACTAAGGTTCCGGTTATCGGGACATTCACCGACCGTACGTGCATCCGAGGTACTTTTTTCCATGACACTCCCTCCCAGCCGCTGGTCTGCCCTCTCCCTGCTTATCGTTGACGATGAGCCCGGCATGCGCAGCTTTCTGGCCAAGGCGCTGGCCAAGCGTTTTGCCCAGATTGAGACTGCCGCCAGTGTGGAGGAGGCGGAAGCCCTGCGCTGCCGCCTTCACTTTGACCTTATCATCGCCGACATCCGGCTGCCGGGGCGCTCCGGTATCGAGTGGCACGAAGCCATCGACCCGGCCACCCGCCGCAGCGACATCATCTTCATGACCGGTTTTGGCGATATGGAGACCGCCCTCAAGGCGCTGCGCCTCGGCGCCAGCGACTTTATCCTCAAGCCCTTCAACCTCGATCAAATGGTGCAGGCGGTGGACAGAGTCATCGAGCGCCGCCAGATGGAGCGGGAGAACCTGCTGCTGCGCCGGGAGGTGAGCAAGCTCTTCCCGCCCACCCTGATCGGCGACAGTGCCAAGACCCGCGAGCTCAAGACGCTCATCGCCAGAGTGGCTCCCTCCAACGCCGCCGTGCTGGTGGAGGGGGAGTCCGGCACCGGCAAGGAGCTGGTGGCCCGCGCCCTGCATCAACTCTCTGGCCGGATGGGGGCCTTTGTGCCCCTCAACTGCGCCTCCATCGCGCCGGAGCTGCTGGAAAGCGAGCTGTTCGGCCATGTGCAGGGGGCCTTTACCGGCGCCCGCAAGGGGCGTGACGGCCTGTTTCGGGTCGCCCATCAGGGCACCCTGTTTCTCGACGAGATCGGCGAGATGCCGCTCGCCATGCAGGCCTCCCTGCTGCGGGCACTGGAGCAGAAGGCCATCCGCCCGGTCGGTGCCGAGCGCGAATTGGCGGTGGATGTGCGCATCGTCGCCGCCACCAACCGCAACCTCAAGGAAGAGGTGGAGGCGGGCCGCTTTCGCGAAGATCTCTTCTATCGCCTCAACGTGGTGGCGCTGCCGGTCGCCCCGTTGCGGGAGCGGATCGACGATATCCCCGCGCTGGTACACCACTTCACCCGCCAGCTCACCGCCGAGATGGGGATGGGTTCCTTGAGCTGGACCCACGAGGATGTGGTGGCGATGCAGGCCTACCCCTGGCCCGGCAACGTGCGGGAGCTGCGCAACCTCATCGAGCGCTGCCTGCTGCTGGGCAAGCCCCCGGCGGATTACTGGCAGAGCAGCAAGCCTGCCGAACAGGGGACGAGCGAGGAGGGTTATCCGCTGGCGTGGCCGCTGGCGGAGGTGGAAAAAGCCCACATCCTGCAGGTGGTGGCGAGCCATGATGGCAACAAGTCTGCCGCCTCCCGGGTGCTCGGGGTGGCGCGCAAGACGCTGGATCGCAAATTCAAAGAGTGGGCCATCGAATGAGGAAGGCTGATCGGATGGGGTGGCGATGAAACTGACCCTGCTCTCCCGCTGCATGCGCGCGCTGTTGCCCCGTTGCGTGCGCACCAAGGTGCGCTGGCGCCTGCTGCTGCTCACCTCGGTACCCATCATGCTCACCCTGGTGGGCATGATTGCGCTCACCCTCTACTGGACCCTCACCTACAGCTGGCAGAACCTGCTCACCACGGTGCGCAGCGATCTCGGGGTGGCCCATCACGCCATCACGGTGCAGCAGCAGCGCCAGACCGAGCATCTCGAGCATCTGCGCGATGCCTGGGCCTTTCAGCTGCGGCTGCGGGAATCGCCGGATCAGCTGCATGACTGGGTGATGCCGCTGGCGGCCAACTATGGTCTCGATTTTCTGCGCTTGCGCCGTGGCCCCGAGCTGGATCAGCTGACGGCGCAGGAGCGCGCCGCCCTCACGGCCGGGCGCAGCGTCAGCCACTTCGTGGTCTGGTCGCAGCAGGAGATGCTCGCCCTCTCCCCGCAACTGGCCAAGCGGGCCGTGTTGTGGCAGCGGGATGGCACCAAAGCGGTGGAGAACCGGGGGCTGATCAGCCTGTCACTGACCCCTGTGATGGGTCGCGACGGATCGCTCTGGGCGGTGCTGGAGGGGGGCGAGCTTGTCAACGGCAGCACCCGGCTGGTGGATGAGCTCAAGGGCCAGGTGTTTGCCAAAAATACCCTGCCGGATGGCAGCGTCGGCACCGTCACCCTGTTTCTCGACGATCTGCGGGTGAGCACCAATGTGCCGGTCAGCAGCCGCCGTCAGGTGGGCCGGGCGGTGGGCACCCGGGTCTCGCCGCCAGTGCGCGAGCAGGTGCTGGGGCGGGGGGAGATGTGGGTTGACCGCGCCTTCGTTCACGACGCTTGGTATGTCTCGGGTTACGAGCCGCTCTTGGGCGCCAGGGGCGAGCGGCTCGGCATGCTCTATGTGGGCTTTCTCGAGTGGCCCATTATCCGCACCTACCTCACCAATCTGGTGGAGCTGGGCTCCGGCGTGGTGCTGCTGTTGCTGCTCTCCGGCCTGCTGGTCTATCGCGGCGCGCGGGATCTCTTCTCCCCCATCGAGCGGATGCACAAGGTGGTGCGGCAGGTGCAGGCCGGGGAGTCGGCTCGCATCGGCCCGCTGGCCCTCGACCCTGACCACGAGCTGGCCCAGCTCGGTCGCCAGTTTGACGCCATGCTGGACAGGCAGGAAGCGCACCAGCAGCAGATGGCCCGTAGCGCCGATGAGCTGGAGCAGAAGGTGGCCGAGCGCACCCAAAGTCTCGAGCTCAAGACTGCCGAGCTGGAAGATCATATCCATATGCTGACCGAGGCGCGCCAGCAGCTGCTTATCAGCGAGAAGCTGGCGGCCCTTGGCGAGCTCTCGGCCGGGGTGGCCCACGAGATCAACAACCCGCTGGCGGTGATCCTCGGCAACGTGGAGCTGATGAAGCTGGAGCTGGGGGAGGCGGCCGAGCCGGTCAGCGAGGAGCTGGCGCTGGTGCTGGCCCAGATCGAGCGCATCCGCGCCATCACCCGCAGCCTGCTGCAATACTCTCGCCCCGGCGACTATGAGACGGCGCCTGTGTGGCAGCACCTCAACCCCATCATCGAGGAGAGCCTGACTCTGGTGCGCTCCGCCCTGCGCCAGCAGCAGGTGGAGCTGGTGGCCGATCTCAGGGCCCAGCAGCCCATCGAGGCGGATCGACAGCAGCTGCTGCAGGTGCTGATAAACCTGCTGGTCAACGCCAGCCACGCGCTGGGAGAGAAGGGGGAGATCCGGGTCGAGAGCCGCGACTGGGTCGATGAACTGGGTCAGCTGCGCAGGGCCGAGGTGCGGGTGATCGACAACGGTAGCGGCATCGAGGCGGCCATTATCGACAAGATCTTCGATCCCTTCTTCACCACCCGCGCCACCGGCACCGGACTGGGGCTGGCCCTGAGTCACCGCATCATCAGCCGCTGGGGCGGCGAGCTCTTGGTGGACTCCACCCCGGGGCAGGGGAGCTGCTTTACCGTGCGGCTGCGCAGCCACGCCCTGCTGCCAAGCGGCAGCGAGCCCGCGAAACTGGAAGGGTGGCGCATCGCCCTCAATGCCGAGGGGCGTGAGACAAGCGATTGATGCTGTTATAAAAAGGCCCGTGATAAAAACAGCCCGTCAACATGGTTGGCGGGCTGTTTTGTCGGTGGGGGAGTGGTTCTTTACTGCGGACTCCATACCAGCTTGCCGCTCTGGGTCAGGTCATAGCCGCCGAGGCGAGCCGCCAGCTCGCGCCCCTCGGGGGATTGCAGCCAGCCGATCAGCTGTTGCAGCAGGGTGCGAAAGAAGACCCCCTGCGGCATCACCAGATCGAAGCACTCCTGCGACAAGGGCATAAAGCCGAGGCCAAACTCGGTGGCTGTGCTCTGGGCGCCGGGCCCGACATCCGCATCGCCACGGCTGATGGCGGCGGCCAGCTCCCGCTCGCTGTTGACCTCGAGGGTGCGCTCCAGCCGGGTCAGCGACTCCCCCTGGGTTTGCAGCCACTCCTGCAGGGCGCGCTGGCTGCCAGCCCCCTCCTGACGCATGGCCCAGCGCCAGTCGAGCGCCTCTTTCGCCTCCTTGGGTTGCAGCCCTTGCCGCAGCACCAGCCCCTGCACCCGCCTGAATCCATGAACGATCACCCATTGCCGGTGGCCCTGATACTGCTGCACCAGCGCCGGGTGGCGCAGGTGCGCCTCCTCGGCCTGCCCCCAGTGGATGGCGCAGAGATCCACATGGCCGCGCGCCAGCATCGCCAGCCCCTGACGGGTGCCGCACGGGGTGTAGCCCACCAGTGCCTGGGTGCCGAGCTGCTGTGCCAAGCGGCTGCTGGCGTAGTGCAGCAGCACATCGTCCGAGCCAGCCAGCAGCAGCCGGTCGTTCATTACCCCCTCGTGGCAACTGCCGAGCAGCCAGCGATCGAGCAGGGAGCGGGGAAACAGCCACTTGCCGGTCGCCTTGGTGGCGGGGATGCGCGCCTCGTTGGCGAGCTGGTAGACCTTCTTCTCGTTGAGATCGAGGTATTCCGCCACCTGCTTGACGTTCATAAATTCGTTCATTGCTTAGTCCCGCATCCCGCGACCAGCCGGACTGGGCGCCAGCACCGGCGGCTTCTCGTCCAGCACCATATGGTCGTGACCGCTGAATACCTCGAAGTGGCGCCCCTTGGCGCGGGCAATCATGGTGATGCCGAGCTGGCGGGCCAGATCCAGCCCCATCTGGGTGACGCCGGAGCGCGACAGCAGCACCGGAATGCCCATCTGCGCCACCTTGATCACCATCTCCGAGGTGAGCCGCCCTGTGGTGTAGAAGATCTTGTCGTGGCCAGCCTCGCCGCGTATCCAGAGCTCGCCCGCCAGAGTATCCACTGCATTGTGGCGCCCCACGTCCTCGACAAAGGAGAGGATTTCAGCGCCGCGGCAGATGGCGCAGCCATGGACGGCACCCGCCATCTTGTAGGTTTCGTTATGGGCCGACAGCGCCTTGAGCAGGGCGTAGAGGGTGCTCTGTTTAAGCTCGGGCGCCGCCAAGACCACCCCTTCGAGCTTCTTCATCACGCTGCCATACATGGTGCCCTGACCGCAGCCGGAGGTGACCGTCTTCTTCTCCAGTGACTTGTCGAGGTCGTCGGCCTGCTGGCTGCTCACCACGGCGGCGGCCTCGCTCTCCCAGTCGACGATCACCGACTCGATGGCCGTAATATCCTCGATAAAGCCCTGATTTTTCAGATAACCCAGCACCAGCGCCTCGGGGCGGGCCCCCAGCGTCATCAGGGTTACGATTTCCTTCCAGTTGAGGTAGACCGTCAGTGGCCGCTCACAGGCGATTTGGCGGGTGTTCATCGTGCCCTGTTCATCCATCACCTCGACGGCCATGGTGAGCTGGGCGGCAGCATTGCTTTTGATAAAGGTCGTTGTCATGGGCCCCTCGCGACCGGTTGCCGGGATCTAAGGGGAGGGATACAGCAAGTTTTGTTCCAGATTGTTTGGTAAAAATTTCAGGAAACGGTAGCGCTTAATTTCTATCGTGAGTAGGGTTGTTATAAAATTGAGAGGATTGTTCTAATGTTCATTTTTTAATAAGTAGTGATGCTATGTACAGCTGCTTTTACAGCCTTAACGAAAAAAGATGTTAACTTAATTGTTTAAAATAGGTGATAAATGATCGATCCCAACAAACATGTGAGTGATTTCCTTGATTATTACTTTAATTTTAATCATTCACCAGAGTATGCGATTTTAATTAAGGGTGCTTGGGGGGCAGGCAAGTCTTGGTTTATTCAAAAGGCATTAGATAAGTTTCAGAGTGATTCAGGTAAATATTTATATGTTAGTTTGTATGGGGTAGTAAGTTTTGATGACATAGAGAATGCATTTTTTGAACAAATGCACCCTGTTTTAGCATCCAAAAAAATGAAGTTGGCCTCGAAATTGTTAAAAGGGGTTTTGAAAGCCACAATCAAGGTGGATTTAGATGGTGATGGTAACGGTGAAACCACAAAAAAAATATCTGTAGATGAGTTGGGTATTCCTGATTATCTAAAGGATACAGATGGATTTGTCTTGGTTTTTGATGATCTTGAACGTTGTTCAATAGAAATTGGAAGTTTATTGGGGTATATAAATCAATTTGTTGAACATCAAGGGTATAAAGTTGTAATAATTGCAAACGAAAATGAAATTCTATCTAGAGAAAGTCAAGATAAATGTTATTCGAGAGCGAAGGAAAAACTGATTGGAAAGACTTTTGAATTGGTGCCAAATACAAAATTAGCATTAGAGTCTTTTATAAGTTCGGCATCTGGAACAATTAAGGCGTTTTATCAAGATAATAATGATAGTATAGTGTCTGTTTATAATTTTTCTGAATGCAAGAACCTAAGGCATTTAAAACAGGCTCTTTGGGACTTCGAACGTTTATTTAATGCACTTCCTGAAACAGCTTTCGATAAAGTGGAAATGAAAGAGGAGTTATTAAAGAAGTTTCTATGTTACTCATTTGAAATTAGGAGTGTTAATTTTAGTGTAAATCAGATGGCTAGAATCAAAGATAGCATGTATGAGGAATATTTGGCGCGAGGTGAAGAAGGAAAGAATAAGACGATATATTCAGTGTTGTCTGAAAAGTATCCAATGATAGACTTTAGTGAACCAATAGTAGAGGAATCAATTTGGATCGATTTCTTTGATAAAGGGATAATAAATGAAGCGAAAATAAAGGAATCGATAGAGTCCAATAAGTATTATCAAGATGAAAATACAGATAACTGGATTAAGTTATGGCATTTTCATGACTTATCTGATGCAGAATTTGATATATTGGTTGATTTGGTAAGCAAAGATGTGACAGCAAGAAAATATAAAAACCATTTTGTTGTAAAACATATTGCTGGATTATTTATGCGATTATCTGAAATTAATCTAATTAACAAGACTGCGGAGCGAATTCTTATTGATTTCAAAAGTTACGTAGATTATCTTTTAGCAGAAAATCTGTTGCCAAATGAAATTTATGATAACAGTCTTGATTTTGATGAAGATAGTTGGGGTGGGCTTGGTTTTGCTGGAAGAGATATAGAGGAGTTTGAATTATTTAATGAGTATCTAGATGAAAAAATTAAAGAGTCTAGAGTTCAATCCTTACCTAATGTAGCTAATGAATTGCTTAACTTAATGGAAACTAATAATCCTTTATTTGTATTAAGGCTTATTCTCTGCAACAAAGAGGAAAATATATACTATAACATCCCTATTTTAAAATGCATTAACCCTGAAGATTTTGTCGCAAAATTAATATCACTATCAAATGATAGTTTTAGAAGAACAGGCTCTATGTTTAAACAACGTTACTCAATCGATAGATTCCATGTGGATTTAATAAAGGAGTTGGATTGGCTAAAGCAAGTTAAAAACATTATGGAGAAGCAGCGTGAAAAATTTAATGGGAAATTAAGCGGCTACAGAATAAGTACGTTTATAGACAGATATATATCACCTGCTATTGAGCAGCTAGAACAAGAAAAATAATAAAATTTAATAGCAATAAATATGACATGCACGCCATATCTAGCTTCACTTGTCTTACTTTGGCCCCACTCTTGCTATGTCTTATCCCATTGTTGGCCGTGGCCGCCCTGAATGTTCTGCTGTGAACCGCTCCGAACGGGGTGGAGCATGGAGGAGGGTGGCCCGGCAGAGACCTTCTGATGGGAGCCGTGACAGTGCAAGAGACAACCAAACCCCTCTCCCCGCAGCGCTGGCTGCAACTGGAGTTAAAGGCCATCGACAGTCAGGTTGGCCGCTGGCAGAGCCGCCGTTTCGAGATTGCGGCGCTCCACCCCGCCGAGCCCGAGGCTGCCGGTGCCTTGCCCCTGACCCTGTTTCGCGATGAGCGGGGGGATTATCGCTTCAACTTGAGCTCCGGCTCGCCCCGCCTGTTTGTCACCGGAAGCCGCGTGGAAAGTGGCTTTGTGGCCGATGGTCTGACCCTGAGCCAGACCGTGGCCGCCGCCTATATGGATGGCGAGCGGCAGGTGCTCTCCTGCCCGCTGCCAGAAGCGCTGCAAGCCTGGGTGGAGGCCTTTATCGGTCGTCACGGCGAGCTGCTGGAGGCCCGTCGCAAGGGCAAGAAGGGCAAGGGGCGGGCGCAGGATCAGCTCGGTGTCGATACGGTAGATCAAGCCAGCTGCGGCGCCGTTAAAGCCACCGGCACCGATGGCCGCGAGCGTGGTGGTGACAGCGGAAATCGCGCCCATGAGTGAGTTCCTTAAGCGCTGGTCGTCTCGCAAGAGTGAGGCGCGCAAGCATCAGGTATTGCAGCCACGGGAAGAGGTTAGCCCCGAGGCGGTTGCCGCCCCCATCGAAGGCAGTGGCGAAGATGAAACTCCAGATGCCTCGCTGGATAGCCCCGTAGTCAGCACTGACAAGGGGAGCAGTGAACCCCTTGCCGTTGAGGGGGCCGAGAGTGGCGAACCGCTGCTGAAAACGGCTCAGCCGGGCAAGGCCAAACTCCCCGACAGGGAGGCGCTGCGGGCCATGTTTCGCAGCCACAAGCCGGATGGGCTTGACGACTACACCCAGGATTTCAGCCAGCCCGAATTGCTGCCTGCGGCCCTGACCGCCGGGCTGCGCAACTGGCTGGTGGATCAGGTAACCGCCCCGGAGAGCGAATCGACCAATCCGGCCAGCGGGTCTGCTGAACCGGTGGCGGTTGCCAGCGAACCTGCCGCCGACGAGCTGGCTGATAACCATTCTCAAACCCACAGCGACGATCGGGACATTTTGGTTTCCTGTGGTGGACAAAATGTCCCAACCAAAGGTGGGGGAATGGAACCCTCAGGATCCTGACTCCCTGTCAGTCACTTTTTTTCCGGGGGAGTTGGCTCGCCTCTTGCTCTCTCGGCTTACCAACAAGCGCCCATCCCATGAGGTGGCGCGCACAGGAGCGTATGTGAGCACTGAACAAACATTGCCAAATCTGAGCCCAAATCTGGCCTCCAATCTTGCCCATGGGGCGGGGGCGGCCGAGCATAACGCGCGCGCTCGCGCCTATGCCCTGCAGCATACGGTCAAGACCGACAACCTGATCCCGGCCACTGTCTCTTACCAGAGTCAGGGGCGCCTGCTGCTGGTCGGCCCGGAAGATCGCATTCGCCGCGCTGCCAGCCTGCTGCCCGCCGGGGTGAAGCCCACCCTGCTGGTGACCGAAGCGGTCCACGATGCCGAGGCGGCAGATCTCGATACCATTTTCGATGCCACGGCATCCCTCGCGGCCCTGACCCTGCGCGAACCGAGCCTGACAGGGTATCTGGGGCAGTTCCAGCTCACCGGCCTCAATGGTCAGGGTGAGCGGGTTAATCTGGCTGCGCTTTGTTTCCCACAACAAGGCTTTCCACACCAAGCGGCTGCTGTTAGTGAACAGCCACGGGAACCGCGCTTCGATCTGGTGGCCGATCTGGGCCGTGCCCCGCTCTTTGCGCTGGAGCGTCCGCCGGTCGGTTATCTGCATCTGGCTGATGACACAGACTTGGCTGAACGGCTCGCCGAGCTCTGTGCGCTGACCGGTATTTTCGACAAGCCGCGCTATTTTCGCCTCGACCCCGAGGCCTGCGCCTTTACCGCCCGCGGCGTGCCCGGTTGCAGCCGCTGCCTCGATGTTTGCCCGACCGATGCCCTCAAGCCCATCAATGGTCTAATCCAGATCGATCCCCATCTCTGTCAGGGCTTTGGTAGCTGCGCCTCTGCCTGCCCGACCGGGGCGATTGCCTATCACCAGCCCGATGCCAACACCAGCGGCGACTACCTGCTGCGCTTGCTCAAGCACTACCGAGAGGCGGGCGGCGAAGCGCCGCAGCTGCTGATCGCCGGTGAAAACGAGCGCGAATGGGTGGAAGCCGAACTCACCCGCCTGCCCGCCAACTGGCTGCCGGTCTGGGTGGAGGAGAGCGCGAGTTTAGGCATCGAGAGCTGGTTCGCCGCACTCGCCTATGGCGCCAGCGCAGTGCGTATTGCGCTGGGTGACGATGCCCCCGAAAGCGTCCGTGCGCTGGTTGAGCGGGAACTGGCGAGTGCCGCCGTGCTCTTGGCGGGCGCCGGTCTCTCTGCCGATCGCATCACCCTGTTTAACGTTGATGCCGAAGATAAGCCGATCTCCGGTCTGCCAGCAGTTGCCCTGCTGGAGAAGCCGCTGAAAGGGGACAAACGGGAGAACCTGTTTGCCGCCTTCGATGCCCTCTGGCAGGCCAACGAAGGGAGCCGCGAGCCGCTGGCTGTGCCCCACGGTGCCCCTTACGGCCATGTGGAACTCAAAGAGTCTGACTGCACCCTCTGCATGGGTTGCGTGGCGGTCTGCCCGAGCCGTGCCCTGCATGCGGTGGGGCACACTCCGGGTCTCAACTTTATCGAGCAGGATTGCATCCAGTGCGGCATGTGTGAAAAGGCGTGCCCCGAGCAGGCCATCGTACTGGTGCCCCGCCTGCAACCCGTGCCCGAGGCGCGCCGCGCCGTGCAGAGCCTGAAAGCCGAAGAGGCGGCCTGCTGCATTCGCTGCGGCAAGCCGTTCGCGCCCGCCTCGATGATCCGCCGCATCCAGCAAAAACTGGCCGGTCACTCCCACTTCCAGAACGAGGCCGCCCAGCGGTTGCTGATGTGCGAGGAGTGTCGGGTCAAGGATGTGTTTGCGGCGCTGGCGGCGGATCCCGTCTCCCAGCTCAAGGTGTGAGGGCCAGTGATGAGTGAACAACATAAAGAAAAGGCTGGCGAATTGACCATGACCGAACTGGAACAGAGCAGCTCCGATCTCTACGCCCTGCTGGCGAGCCTCTGGCGCGCCGCTCCCCGTGGCGAACAGCTCGCCTGGCTGCAAGGGTTGCAGGCCATGCCTGGCCCCTTTGCCAGAGGGCTCGGGCTGGTGCAGTTGGCAGCCAGTAGCCACCACGAAAACGAGCTTGCCGAGGAGTATCAGGATCTCTTTATCGGGCTGGGGCGCGGTGAAATTGTGCCGTTTGCCTCCTGGTATCTCACCGGCTCTTTGATGGAGCTGCCGCTGGCGGTGCTGCGCGCAGATCTGCAGTCCCTCGGTTTCGAGCGCCAGAGCGGAGTGTGCGAGCCGGAAGATCATCTCGCCGCCCTCTGTGAGGTGATGGCGGTGTTGATTGCCGAGCAGCACCCGGAGCGCAACCGCTTCTATGAACGCCACCTTGCCCCCTGGGTACTCGCCTGCTGCCGCGATCAGCAACAGGCGAAAGGGGGCAGCTTCTACCGGGCGGTCGGCGCCCTTGCCGAAGATTTCTTCAAGCTGGAAAACGAATTGCGCCTGCCGTTTGGCGCCTGCGTGGTGCCGGGCTGAACGCCCCTGTCTGTGCACAACAAGAGCTGCGCATAACAAGAGCTGCGCATAACAAAACGAGCAGACGAGATATCCCATTGGACGCGAAGCTGGCGCGCAGGCGCCAGCAAGAACAACAACAGAGGTCACAAGAATGAGCGATGAACAGCTGAAAGACCCGTCCCGCCGCAATCTGATCAAGGGAGTTGGCGTGGTCGCCACCATAGGCGTGCTGGCCGGTGCCACCGGTCGGGTGGTGGGCAAAGAGGTGCTGACCCACGACACCGAGCCTGACAAGGGCTATCGGGAGACCCCCCATGTTCACGACTTTTATCGCACCCTGCGCGGCACCGACTGAGCCGGATCAGTGAAGGAGAACTCATGAAACTGACAAAACGTGCCGAGCAGCCCCAGGCGGGCGAGCAGGGCAATCAGGCCATTCGCGGTCAGGGGCTGACCCGTCGCGCCTTTATGGTCAACTCCGGTCTGGTAGCCGGTGGCGCCGTGGCCGCCGGTTGGCTGGCGCCAGCCATGATGCAGCGGGCCGAGGCCAAAACCGTGGCGGCCGAGGTGCCGGTCGAGGTGAAGCGTACCATCTGTTCCCACTGCTCGGTGGGCTGCGGCGTCTATGCCGAGGTGCAAAACGGCGTCTGGACCGGTCAGGAACCGGCCTTTGATCACCCCTTCAACCTTGGCGGTCACTGCGCCAAGGGGGCGGCCCTGCGCGAGCATGGCCACGGCGAGCGTCGCCTCAAGTACCCGATGAAGCTGGTGGGCGGCAAGTGGCAGCGCATCAGCTGGGATCAAGCCATCGAAGAGGTGGGCAACGAAGTGCTGCGCCTTCGCAAGGAGTCCGGCCCCGACAGCGTCTACTGGCTCGGCTCCGCCAAGCACTCCAACGAGCAGGCCTACCTGTTTCGTAAGATGGCGTCGCTTTGGGGCACCAACAACGTGGATCACCAGGCGCGGATCTGCCACTCCACCACGGTCGCTGGGGTCGCCAACACCTGGGGCTACGGCGCCATGACCAACAGCCTGAACGACATGCACAACAGCAAGTCGATCATGTTTATCGGCTCCAACCCGGCGGAGGCCCACCCGGTCGCCATGCAGCACATCCTGCTGGCCAAAGAGCGCAACGGCTGCAAGATCCTGGTGGTCGACCCGCGTCGCACCCGCACCGCCGCCAAGGCTGATATGTACCTCTCTCTGCGTCCGGGTACCGACGTCGCCTTTATCTGGGGCATGCTCTGGCACATCTTCAAGAACGGTTGGGAAGACAAGGAGTTCATCCGCACCCGCGTCTACGGCATGGACGAGGTGCAAAAAGAGGTGGCGCGCTGGACTCCGGCCGAAGTGGAGCGGGTGACCGGCCTCAACGAGCAGCAGGTCTATGGCGCCGCCAAGCTGCTGGCCGACAACCGCCCCGGCTGCGTGGTCTGGTGCATGGGCGGTACCCAGCACACCACAGGCAACAACAATACCCGCGCCTACTGCATCCTCGAACTGGCCCTCGGCAACGTGGGCAAGAGCGGGGCGGGCACCAACATCTTCCGTGGTCACGACAACGTGCAGGGCGCCACCGACTTTGGCGTCACCTCCGACTCCCTGCCCGGCTACTACGGGCTGGAAGAGGGCTCCTGGAAGCACTGGGCCCGGGTGTGGGATGTCGATTACGAGTGGATCAAGGCGCGCTTCGACAACAAGGCCTACAACGGCAAGCTGCCGATGAACAACAACGGCATTCCGGTCTCCCGCTGGGTGGATGGGGTATTGGAGAACGCCGATCTCATCGAGCAGGGTTCCAATATCCGCGCCATGTTCTACTGGGGCCATGCGGTCAACTCCCAGACCCGCGGCCCGGAAATGAAGAAGGCGATGCAAAAGCTCGACATGATGGTGATTGTCGACCCGTATCCCACAGTCGCTGCCGTCATGAACGATCGCACCGACGGCGTCTACCTGCTGCCGGCCACCACCCAGTTCGAGACCTATGGTTCCGTCACCGCCACCAACCGCTCCATGCAGTGGCGCGACAAGGTGATAGAACCCCTGTTCGAATCCAAGGTCGATCACGAGATCATGTATCTGCTAAGCAAGAAGCTCGGCTTTGCCGACCAGCTGTTCAAGCACATCAAGGTAGAGAACAACCAGCCACTGCTGGAAGACATCACCCGCGAATACAACCGCGGCATGTGGAGTGTGGGTTACACCGGCCAGAGCCCGGAACGGCTCAAGGCGCACCAGCAGAACTGGCACACCTTCCACAAGACCAACCTCAAGGCCGAGGGCGGCCCGGTCAGTGGCGAAGTGTACGGTCTGCCCTGGCCCTGCTGGGGCACCCCGGAGATGAAGCACCCGGGCAGCCATATCCTCTACGACACCAGCATTCCGGTATCGGAAGGGGGCGGCGGTTTCCGTGCCCGTTTCGGCATCGAGTATCAGGGCGTCTCGCTGCTCGCCGAAGACTCCTGGCCGAAGGGGAGCGAGGTGGAAGACGGTTATCCCGAGATCACTGCCGACCTGATGAAGCAGCTCGGCTGGTGGGATGAGCTGACCGAGGCCGAGAAGAAAGAGGCCGAGGGCAAGAACTGGAAGACCGATCTCTCCGGCGGTATCCAGCGGGTCGCCATCAAGCATGGCTTCGTGCCCTACGGCAACGCCAAGGCGCGCTGCGTAGTGTGGACCTTCCCGGATCAGGTGCCCAAGCACCGCGAGCCGCTCTACACCCCGCGCCGGGATCTGCTGGCCGACTACGCCACCTGGCCTGATTCGAAGAGCCTGTGGCGCCTGCCGACCCAGTACGCCTCGGTGCAGGAGAAGGACGTCAGCAAGGAGTTCCCGATCATCCTCACCTCCGGCCGTCTGGTGGAGTACGAGGGGGGCGGTGACGAGACCCGCTCCAACCCCTGGCTGGCTGAATTGCAGCAGGAGATGTTCGTCGAGATGAACCCGGCGGATGCCAACGATGTCGGCGTGCGCGACGGTCAGGATGTGTGGGTCGAGGGGCCGGAAGGGGGCCGGGTCAAGGTGAAGGCGCTGGTGACCCCGCGGGTCAAGCCGGGGCTCGCCTTTATGCCGTTCCACTTCGGCGGCCACTTCGAGGGCAAGGATCTGCGATCCAAATATCCGGAAGGGTCTGACCCCTATGTGCTGGGGGAGTCGGTCAACATAGTCACCACCTATGGTTATGACCCGGTCACCCAGATGCAGGAGACCAAGGTCACCCTGTGCCGTTTTCGCAAAGTAGGAGCCTGATCCCATGGCCAGAATGAAATTCATGTGTGACACCAAGCGCTGCATCGAGTGCAACGGCTGTGTGACGGCGTGCAAGAACGAGAACGATGATGCCCTGGAGTGGGGCATCCAGCGCCGCCGGGTGGTGACCCTAAACGACGGCCTGCCGGGGGAGACCTCCATCTCGGTCGCCTGCATGCACTGCACCGACGCGCCCTGCATGGCGGTCTGCCCTGCCGACTGCTTCTATCACACCGACGACGGCATCGTGCTGCACAACAAGGATCTCTGCATCGGTTGCGGCTACTGCCTGTTCGCCTGCCCGTTTGGTGCCCCCCAGTTCCCGAAGACCGCCGCCTTTGGCGATCGGGGCAAGATGGACAAGTGCACCTTCTGCGCCGGTGGCCCGGAAGAGGATCACAGCGAAGCGGAGCGCCAGAAGTACGGTGCCAACCGCATCGCCGAGGGCAAGCTACCCATGTGTGCCGAGCTCTGCTCCACCAAGGCGCTGTTGGCGGGGGATGCGCAGGTGATCTCCGACATCTTCCGCGAGCGGGTTGCCTATCGTGGTGCCAAGGATGCGGCTTGGGGTAATGGCGATGAGTTGTTCCAGGATGCCAGCAAGCTGAACAAGCAGGGAGGGGCGGCATGAAAACCTGGCTAATGGCCCTGTTTGCTGCCCTGCTGCTGGTGAGTACCGCAAGTTTCGCCGATGCCGAGAAAGAGGCGGTCGGCTTTGCCGGCGCCGATTACTGGCGGGCGGTGAAGGATGGGCAGGAGGGGGTGACCACCTCCCGCTCGCCGGAGCACGGGGTGCTGATCTCGGTGCCGGGCCAACTCTGGTTCGAGGTGAAGACCAAGTGGGTGTCGCCGCTCGGCGCCATCGCTATTTTCGGGTCGCTCGCCATGTGTGGCCTGATGTATCTGGTGGTGGGGCAGACCAAGCTCTCCAAACCGCGCACCGGGCGCAAGCTCAAGCGCTGGAGCAGGCTGGATCGGGCGCTGCACTGGACCACGGCGGCCATGTTTCTGACCCTCTCCGGGTCGGGGCTGGCCATCATCTATGGCAAGTACTTCATCAAGCCGGTGGTGAGCCTCGGGGTGTGGGAGAACTGGATCTGGTTTGCCAAGGTGTTCCACAACTATGTAGGGCCGCTCTTCTTCCTCTGCCTGATGGGGGTGCTCATCAAGTGGTTCCGCCACAACATCGTCAACATGGTGGATGTACAGTGGTTCATGAAGTTTGGCGGCATGCTCGGCAAGCACAAGGGAAGTCACCCCTCGGCGGGCTTCTCCAACGGTGGCGAGAAGGCGATCTTCTGGCTGCTGATCTGGTTTGGCGGCATTGTGGTGGCGACCGGGCTGTTCCTCGACTTCCCTATCTTCGGCCAGCTGCGCCGTCAGATGGAGTGGGCCAGCTTCATCCATATCGTCGGAGCGCTGATCCTTATCTGCGGCTTTATCTTCCATATCTACATGGGTCTGTTCCAGCTGGAAGGGGCGCTGGAGGGGATGGTGACCGGCGAGGTGGACGAGACCTGGGCCAAGGAGCACCATGACCTCTGGTATGAAGAGGTGAAACACACCCTCGATGAGCCCAAGGCGGGCAAATCAAGCTGATGGTCGACAAAGAGTAAAGAGAAGGGGCGCTACGGCGCCCCTTTTGATGGCGGGTCGATCGTGATGGCAAATTGATTGAGCGATGCCGCAAACGGTGATGGTTTTTTGGGCCACCTTGAGCAACAGTAACAGGGGTTCCATTGACACAAGGGATGACAAATGATGAGAAAAGCATGGCTGGCCGCGGTATGTGCATCTGCGCTCTTCGGTGGTATTGCGGGCGTGGCGCAGGCGGCTGACGGGATCAAGACTCAGCAGGTGCAGTTCAAGAAGGGGGAGTCAGGGGCGACTATCAACGGCACCATTCAAGGTAGCCAGACCCTCGATTACAAGCTGACGGCCAACAAGGGCCAGAGCATGGTGGTGATCCTGACCGGCAAGCCCTACTTCAATATTCTGCCGCCGGGCAGCAAGGGGGAGGCGATGTTTATCGGCTCTACGGAAGGGAACAACTTTGAGGCGACCCTGCCTGCCAAGGGCACTTATACCATTCGGGTCTACCAGATGGGGGCGGCCGAGAGCAGCAAGGCCAAGACGCCGTTCAAGCTGGAGGTGGGCATCAGCGGCTAATGCCTGCAGCTGACAAGCATCACAGAGGTGGCGGCCACAAAGGGCCGCCACCGTTGTTTTATCCCCTCTGTTTTTGCTTCGCCAAGGTTAATAGTCCCTCCGGGAAAGCCGTTCGAAGTAGCGCTTATAACGTCCGCTGGCGATGGCCTGCTGCAACTGCTGATTGAACTGATCCCGCAGTTTGGCTGAATCCGGCATCTTGCGCGGGAACATCACGAAGCTGTCGTTGCGCAGAAAAGGGGTCTGACTGTGGGTGATGAGTGCCGCGCTGGCGGGATCGAGCTGGCTCTGCAACTCGGCCAAACCGACTCGCAGCTCTTGCGGATAGAGGTCGATCCGTCCGCGCAGCAGCTTGCCGAAATTCTGTTTCACGTCGGTGACTTTCTGTTGGGTTACCTTGCCATCGGCCACCATCTTGTCCAGCTCGGGCCCGTAGCTATAGGCGATATCGCCCCCCAACCGCATGCCGATGATCTGCTCAAGGCGCTCGGCCTGCAGCTGCCGTGATTTGAGGGAGAAGAAGACAAACTGCTCCTGCAGCACCGCTTCGCTAAATAGAAAATCCTGCTCCCGCTCCGGTTTGTGCATCCAGACGGCGGTGGCGTCGTAGAGCTGGCTGTTGGCCGCCAGCGAATAGACCCGACCCCAGGGGGCGAAGTGGAACTTCACCTCATAGCCCGCCTCCTTGAACAGATCGCTGATGAGGTGGGCCACTGGCCCGTGCTGTTTTGACTGCTCGGAGACGAAAGGGGGCCATTCACCCACGATGATGTTGAGTACCCGGCCCGGTGCGGCGAGAGCCGACTGGCAGGCAAGCAGTTGTGACAGGGCAAGGAGCAGTATCAGACGCATGGCGAGAGGAGGCAAAAGCTGGCTGAAAAAGTCGAGGGCATCAGGTCACTCCCGGCTGCGGCATGGTGAAACGTTGCGGAATTGATCGCAATGCTAGCATGAGTCTCATTCCTCTCCGTGGATATTTATCACTCGGGGAGTGAGATGAGCGGATTTTGGCCACAGGGTATGCCCAAGCTCACAAAACCGATCGAGTAAACGTCATATGATTGATTTCATTATGAGTCTTGCTCTCCTGCCGAACGGCAATTTCACGTAAATCAAAGAGAATGACTATGGCTACCGGACAATATCTGCTGTGGAAAGATGCACAGGGACAGGATTTTCGCCCCGTTGCGCTGACCGGCACTGATCTGCTTAACAATCGATACCTCAACAAGGGCACGGCCTTCACCGAACAGGAGCGGGCCGATTTTGATCTCGATGGTTTGCTGCCGCCTCAGGTACAAACTTTTGAAGCCCAGCTCGAGCGAGTGTATGAGGGGTTCAAGAGCGCTTGCAGCGATATCGAGAAGTACCAGAACCTGCGTGCTCTGCAGGATCGCAACGAGACTCTCTTCTATGCCCTGTTGTCACGCCATGTGGAGGAGATGACTCCCTATATCTATACCCCGACCGTGGGCAAGGCGTGCCAGGAGTTCAGCCACCGCTTCCAGAAGCCGCGCGGCCTCTACATTACCCCGGACAACGTGGATGACATGGGCAGTCAGGCCCGCCACTTCGATGCCAAATCGATCCGCATCATAGTTGTCACCGACAGCCAGGGCATTCTGGGGATCGGCGACCAGGGTGTTGGCGGCATGGGGATCCCCATCGGCAAGCTGGCGCTCTATACCCTGGGGGCCGGTATTCACCCCGCCTGCTGCATGCCCATCGCGCTGGATGTGGGCACCGACAACCAGAAACTGCTCGATGATCCCATGTATCTGGGGCGCCCCCACAAGCGTATTCGCGGCAAGGAGTATGAAGAGTTCATCGACAAGTTCGTGCAGGGGGTCAAGCGCCACTTCCCCAATGCCGTGCTCCAGTGGGAAGACTTCAGCAAATCCAATGCCTTCAACAATCTGGCCCGCTACCAGCAGGCACTGCCGTCATTCAACGATGATATTCAGGGCACCGGTGCCGTGGTGCTGGCCGGTATCATAGGCGCGGTCAAGGTCAAGGGGGAGACCCTGGGCCAGCAGAACTATCTGGTCTACGGCGCTGGCGCTGGCGGGGTTGGTGTCGCGGATCAGATCTGCGCGGGGATGATCCGTGAGGGGATGGATCCGCAGGCCGCGCGGGATCGCATCTACATCCTGGATACCCAGGGGCTGGTGTGCGACAACCGCGAGGGACTTGACGAGTACAAGCGTCGCTACGCCAAACCGGGGCTGCTGCTGGCAGGCTGGGACACCGAGGTGCCCGGCAAGGCCAATCTGGCCGATGTACTGCGTCATGTGCCCATTACCGTGCTGCTGGGTACCAGTGGCTCGGGCGGTGCCTTCCAGGAAGAACACATCCAGCTGATGCTGCAGCATTGCGAGCGCCCCATGGTGTTCCCGCTCTCCAACCCGACCGCCAACTGTGAAGCGCTGCCGGAGGATATCTACCGCTGGAGCAAGGGCAAAGCCATCGTTGCAACCGGTAGTCCGTTCAAGGACGTGAGCTACGAGGGGCAGGAGTTCCGGGTGGGGCAGGGCAACAACGTCTTTATCTTCCCCGGTGTAGGTCTGGCGGCCATCGTCAGCCAGATCCGCGAGATCAGCCCGGATATCTTCACCACCGCCGCCTTTGCGCTGGCCGAGTGCGTAAGCGAAGAGGATCTGGCCAAGGGAGCCGTCTATCCGCGTATTCGCGAACTGCGCAACATCTCGGTGCATGTGGCCACCGCCGTGCTCAAGGATATCGTGCGTCGGGATCCGTCCCACCCGCTGATCGGGCAGGATCTGCATCAGCATATCCTCAACCACATGTGGGAGCCGGTTTACCTGCCCTATCGTCGGGTATAACCGCGTATTCACCACCCCGATAAAGGGTCGGTAAAGATGACAAGGGGGTAGCGCTGCTACCCCCTTTCGTTTACCCCGTGGCATTCACTAAGTTCGCAATGGTCGCCAGCGCCCTTGCTGATTGCGACAGGCGGTATCCTGCCACTGCTGACTCGCCTGGCCGATATAGAGTTGCTCGCGATAGTCGCGACACCACTCCCCGCTGGCATGGAGGAAGGTGCGTAGCGGCGTGACGCTGCCCGAGTGACGATTAGCCGGATTGAACCAGGTGAGGCTCTGCCCTTTGGTGCGGGTTTCCAGCGCTTTGGCAAGGGCCTGATTGGCCAGTTGAACATCTGCCTTATCCATCTGATGGTAAAGCGGCGGGGTGTCGACCGTGGCGCAGCCAGCGAGGCCGAGCAGGAGGAGTGTTAGCAGATAACGCATCATGGTTGCCCCTGTTGGCGAAAACCGTTGTTGAGCAGCGCCCGCTCCTGCTCATCGGTAAGCACTTGCTGGCGATCGTCGACCGTGCCATCGCCCCTGAGCTTGTTGCCGTTGGCATCGACGGCATCCACACCGTTGTCATCGACCGTGCCATCACCTCTTAGTTTGTTGCCGTTGGCATCGACGGCATCCACGCCGTTGTCATCAACGCCATTGCCAAACCCGCGGCCACCCCCATGGCGTTCTCCCCCTGCATGTTTTTCTCCACCAGCATGCCGTTCACCTCCACCATGCTGCTCTCCGCCGGCATGCTCGCCCTGGCCGCCACTGTCATCGCTGCCCCCATCGCTGTCGCTGCCACCGCCGCTGTTGCTGCCCCCATCGCTGTCGCTGCCGCCGCCGCTGTCGCTGCCTCCACCGCTATCGCTGCCTCCACCGCTATCGCTGCCTCCACCGCTGTCGCTGCCTCCACCGCTGTCGCCACCACCACTGCTGCCCCCACTGCCACCATCGCCATCTTTGTTGTGAACGATCAGCTCATTGGCGATGTAGCTGTGGCTGCCATCGAGCAGCAGATTGAAGAGTGCGGTAGTGGGAGACGCCTCGATCCAGCAGAGTGACTCAACCAGCAGTAATTCCGGCTGGGGTTGCAGGGCCAGATTGCCCGCCACCATGACAGGTGCCGGGCGACACATTATCTGCATGCCGGTAAATAGCGGCAGCACCGCCAGTTGCGGGTTTTCGGTTCGGGTCATGGCCGGTGAGATGGCCGCCCAGCCCTGCGTGGTCAGCAGAGGGTGCTCTGCGGTAAAGAATGGGGGCAGATCATTGATCCCGTAGAGTCTGCGCTTGCCCAGTATGACCCGTTCGATCGCCAGGATCCGGTTACTGCCGCCGTGTTGATCCAGCACTCGTTCACCGACCCGGAGCGTCTCTATGGGGCGGGTGGAGCCATCGGCCATCGTGATGCGAGTGCCGGCGATAAAGCAGGACTTGGCATAGGCCTGATTCATTTGCCACTCATTGTGGGCGAAATCATAACTGAACGGGTTCGCAAACAGGGCGAGAGCGATGGCCGAGCCGATCAGCAATCTGCGCTGGCTGGCCTTGAATGGGGGCTGTGACATGGGGACTCCTTGTCCATCTTGATTCACAGGATCCATTATAGAGCGCGCCCCTGGTGGCGGCATTTTTGACCATGAACACAATAAACATGATGGAAAAACGATTGGCGTTCGTCACAATAATGCGTAAAATCGCATACTCGATGCTTGTAGCAACGAATCCCGCCTAAAAAGCTAGTTTCATGCCCTTCCCAAGCAGTAAAAGGTAACAGGTGACGCATTTGTGTTCATTTTGTGCCTTGAAAAAGTCTTGTGATGACTGAAAAGTGATAAATATCCCCATCAGTTATCAAAAAATTAAGGACATCCATGTTTTCCTTAGTCAAGCAAAGTGTCGCCGGGCTGCAAATCCTGTTTGTCGCCTTCGGTGCCATGGTTCTGGTGCCCCTGCTCACCGGACTGAACCCCTCCATGGCCCTGCTTGGCGCCGGTGTGGGCACCCTGTTGTTCCAGCTCTGCACCCGCCGCCAGGTCCCGATTTTCCTCGGTTCCAGCTTTGCCTTTATCGCTCCCATCATCTACGCCACCCAGACTTGGGGATTGCCATCCACCATGTTTGGCCTGTTTGCCGCCGGTTTCATGTATTTCATTCTGGCTGCGCTGATCCGGGCAAAAGGGATGGGTTTTGTGCACAAATTGCTGCCCCCGGTGGTGATTGGCCCGGTGATCATGGTGATCGGTCTTTCTGTGGCGCAGGTTGCCTGCAACATGGCGATGGGCCGCGCCGGTGGTGAGCAGGTGGTTCCTGCGGGGACTGCGCTGACGCTGGCCGGTATCTCGCTGGCGGTCACCCTGATTGCAGCTGTGTTCTGCAAGGGGTGGATCAAGCTGATCCCCATCCTGTGCGGTGTGATTGCCGGTTATGTCTCGGCGGTGTTCATGGGCCAGGTGAGTTTCGATGGCATGGTGAACGCCCCCTGGCTGGCGCTGCCCCACTTCGAAACCCCGGAGATCAACTGGGCTGCTGCGTTGTTCATGTTGCCGGTAGCCATCGCCCCCTGTATCGAGCATATCGGTGGCGTGTTGGCGATTGGTGGCGTGACTGGCAAGGATTACACCAAGGATCCGGGTTTGCATCGTACGCTGGCCGGTGACGGTATCGGAGTCTGCTTCGCCGGTTTCATCGGTGGCCCACCCGTGACCACCTACGCCGAAGTGACCGGTGCCGTGATGATCACTCGCAACTTCAATCCGGTCACCATGACCTGGGCTGCGGTGTTTGCCATCATTCTGGCCTTCTTCGGCAAGTTCAATGCGTTGCTCACCTCCATCCCGATGCCGGTGATGGGCGGTATCATGCTGCTGCTGTTCGGATCCATCGCTGCCATCGGTCTCAAGACGCTGGTGGAATCCAAGGTGGATCTGGGACTGTCGCGCAATATCGCCATCGTCGCCGTGACTCTTACTGTCGGTGTCGGTGCGCTGGAGATGAAGATTGGCGACTTCGCGCTGGCCGGTGTTGGCCTGGCCTCCGTTGCCGCCATCCTGCTCAACCTGATCCTGCCTGCGCACTCCGAAGAAGGTGTGATGGACGCCGCCAAGGATTGAGTATCGCCAGACGTTCATCGTTAACTTGTAGAAGGCCACCTCGCGGTGGTCTTCTCTGTTTCGGTTCTCTCGCGCCACTTTTCGGCTCTGCGGAGCTCATCTGGAATCTAATTTGGAAGTAGATGAGGGGGTTAGCACTCTCATTTGACGTATCTCTTTTCGTGACCTTAGCTAAAGGACAGGTTTGGCTCTGAGGTCTCCTCGAGCAGTATGGGAAAATGGATGTTGGCGTTTTCTATCATTTCTCTCCCAGACCCTGGTCATTAAACGATGCGCTTCTGCTTCGCCACAGCGCTGTTGTATGGCAGAGGTTTATCCGCCCCCTCCACACTCCCCTCATGCTGCCCTGGCATGTTTCCACCTCGATTTGTCGTGAGCCTCCCCCGCCGATTGCGTTTCGTTGCGCACTGGCAAAATCCGGATCTGTTTGCTGCTGCACATGGGTGGGCGGCGAGCCGTGAAAGCCGGCATGACCCCAGCGGGTCAGATGTGCACCGCCATCGGTAACGGCGGATGTTCAGGGATGAATGGCAAGCAAAGCGAGGTTGCAATGAACTATCAACTGCTGTGGAAAAGTGCAATTTTTTCAGTCTCTTCCATGATGGCGATAAGCGCAGTTCAGGCTGCGCCACTGAACGTGATGACCGAGGATTACCCTCCGTTCAACATGCAGGGGGAGGGGGGCAAGATTGTCGGGCTATCGACCGAGGTGGTCGAAGAGCTGCTCAAGCGTGCCGGCGTCGAATACAAGCTGACCCTGATGCCCTGGAAGCGGGCGTATGAAGATACCCTCAGCACTCCCAACACCGCACTCTACTCCACGACTCGTACCCCGGAGCGTGAGGCGCTGTTCAAATGGGTGGGGCCGCTGGTCAATAACAACTGGGTGTTCTTCTCCAGCTCGACGGCCAATATCACAGTCTCTTCACTGGAAGAGGCCAAGCAGTATTCGGTGGGGGGCTACAACGGTGATGCGGCAGCCGAGTATCTTAAGGCACAGGGATTTGCCAAGTTGCAGCTGGCAGCCAATGACACCGCCAACGTGAAAAAACTGGAGGCCGGTCGTATCGATCTCTGGGCAACCGGCCAGTATCTGGCGCCCTATCTGGCCAGCAAGGAGAAGGTGGCCTCACCCAAGCCGGTCTTCGTGTTCAAGGAAACCCAGATGAGTTTGGCGTTTAACAAGGATACGCCCGATGAACTCATCAACAAGCTCAACGAGGTTCTGGCAGCCATGAAAGCCGACGGCACCATCGAGAAAATCAACGCCAATTACCAGTAAGTTGTACTGTTCCTGCTGCCGTTAATACCGGGAGGAAGTCATGGATTGGAAAAGTCTGAAGTTCAGGATTGCCGTACTGACTTCCCTCTCGGTGAGTCTGCTACTGGTACTGTTTGGTGGTTATAACTACAGCTCGGTGAGGGAAGAGAGCTACAGCAAACAGGCTCAGCTGGTCGAGCAGGCGATCAAGCGACTGCAGCTCTCCTTGCCTGGCCCTTTGTGGAATTATGAGTCGGCCTTTATCGAGGCATCGCTCAAATCCGAGCTGGCGGCCGATATGCTCAGCACACTGCTGGTGGTCAACAAGGAGAAGCTGGTGGCCGGGTTTGCCCGCGATGCAGCGGGCACTATTTCCCCTGTAACGGCCATACCCGCCGATACGGCGGCCTATGGGGGGTATGATCTGGTCTACGACGACAGCGGCCAGAAAAATACCGTGGCCAGATTGCTGGTCGAAACCAGTGATGCGGCCATTCAGGCCAACTTGCGCCAGCAGTTGATCACCACTGTCTGGCAGATCCTGGTACTTGATATCTGTATCATTGCCTTGTTGATGGTACTCATTCATCGCAATGTGCTGAGACCACTTCATCAGATGAATCTGGCGGTGTTCGATTTGGCCAGGGGAGAGGGGGATCTGACCCGGCGTCTCAAGATCCTCCGTCAGGATGAGATGGGCGCGCTGGCCACCAACATCAATCACTTTATTGCCAAGCTTCAGGAGATGGTGGCCGAAATCAACGAGCTCTCTGCTGGCGTGCTGCAGACCGCGGAACGTTGTGACACCCTTGCGGCGGATACTCGGGGCGCCAGTGATGCCCAGCAACTGGAGCTGGATCAGGTCGCGACTGCCATTACCGAGATGAGCCAGGCGGTGCAGGAGGTGGCAGGTAATGCAGTGAAGACTGCTACGGCGACCGATGAGGCCAACCTTTATGTCGAACAGGGCTACAATCTGGCCGGTCATGCCAATCAGGCGATTCACCAGCTGGTGGGAGAGGTGGAACGGGTGGCGGGGCTGATGCGCTCCCTCTCTACCGAGAGCAGCAGCATCGGCAATATTATCGAAGTGATCAATGGTATTGCCGAGCAGACCAATCTGCTGGCGCTCAATGCCGCCATCGAGGCGGCGAGGGCTGGGGATCAGGGGCGCGGTTTTGCGGTGGTGGCCGATGAAGTGCGAACCTTGTCAGGTCGTACCCGTCAGTCGACCGAAGAGATCAGTGCCAGCATCAAACGGCTGCAACAGGCGACCCAGAATGTTGGTGCCGGGATGCTGCTGAGCCAGGAGCAGGCCTCTCGTGCGGGAGCCGAAGCAGCTGATGTACAGATATCGGTGGAGAAGATAAAAAACCAGGTCAGTCTGATCCGCGAGATGAACATGTATATTGCCCAAGCCTCGGAAGAGCAACACTCGGTAGCGGAGGCGGTGAGCCATAGCGTGAACCGGATAGCCACCCTTAATAGCGAGAGCGCGGCCAGGGTAGTGCAAGTGGCTGAAGCCAGCAGCGATTTGCGCCAGCTCTCCGGTCAGCTCGATACCCTCCTCAAGCTGTTTCGGGTCTAGAGAGCACATACGCCCAGGGGGGATCCTCGGTGCGAGCGATGGTCGCGATCACGCGCGCAACGGGTGGTCGTGGTGTTCTCATTTTCTGCCATGCAAGCCCGGATCGATATTTTCCCTTTCCGAGACCATGCATGACAGTCTGGAGTGCGGTTGTCTACTCACGAGACAGCTTGCACCAGGGGCCAGTGATCTCGCAATACCCGGTCTCGTTTCCATGCTGCCAGCCAAGCCGATGATAGAAGGCCACGGCCGCCGTATTGCGGGTTGCCACCTTGAGTGATGCCTTGCAGGGACTATCAGCCAGACCATGTTCGAGCAGCGCTCGCCCAATCCCCTGACCATGCCAGTCGCTCGCAACGTACAAATGATGCACAAAGTGCTCGGGTTGCCATACGGCGATAAATCCACAGACAGTCCCCCCTCGCTCTGCCACCCATATCTCTTCTCCCTGGGTCTGCTCGATAAAGTCATCCAGGTGAAACAGGGAGGGGTCTACCCAGTGAAAGGTTTGTCTGCGGCCTTGTAAAAACAGCTTGGCCAGCGGGGTGATATCACGTTCTTCCATGCGCCTGATCATCATGCTCTCCCAAGGGCGGTCACTGTTCCCTGTTGCGCGCTGGCAAGGTTATCTGGGGCAAATGACAAGGGTGTGATTAAGGGCTGTCCATTACATTTGTCATGGGGCTATACTGCCGAAGTCCCCTGTATGGATGGCGTGAGGATTGTTGATTTATGGACAATAAACAGATTGAAGGCAACATTTTTGTTCCGGCTCATATCGATGACGTGTGGCACGCCTGGACAACAGAGAGTGGTCTGCGCAGTTTTCTGGCTCCCGAGTGTTTGATGGTAGCCGAACCGAATGGCCCCTTCGAAATCTACTTCAGGCCTGATGCTCCACTGGGTGAACGGGGGAGTGAAGGGTGCAGGGTCATGGCCGTCATGCCCTATGATCTGCTCAGCTTTAGCTGGAATTTTCCGCCCAGTCTGCCCCATATTCGTCAGCAGAAGACTCAGGTTTGTCTGCGCTTTGTGCCGGAAGGGCAGGGCACTCGCCTCTACTTCCTGCAAACCGGTTGGGCCAATGATCCTGATTGGAATCAGGGGTATGCCTACTTTAGGGAAGAGTGGCTGGAGACCAGCTTGCCACGGTTGCAGTACCGCTTTACCCATGGCCCCATCGACTGGAACAACCCGCCCGACAAGACACAGTTGAAGGCGCTGGCCCAGTAGTGTCCGATCTCAGAGATAAAAAAAACCGGCCAGAAGGCCGGTTGAAACAGTTCAGGCTTGTCAGGTGACAAACGTATCCAGCGGATGAGAGTCGCTTTCCACTCCTTGTGAAGTGCGGCCCTCTTGGTTACGTGCTGCTACTATATGCCATCCACACTGAATCGATGCTGAACCACGGATGTTCCAGCTTCACTCCACCTTCCAATCAGATGGTAATCCCCATCGACTGGCGCAGGTAAGCGCCAGCACCGAGCAGGCCAGGCCCTTCATGGGTGATCAGGAATACCGGAATATCCTTGAGGTAGGATTTGAAACGGCCCTTGTCTTCAAAGGCAACCCGGAAACCGGAACTGGTGAAGAACTCCTGGAAGCGCGGCACTATCCCACCTGCGATATAGACGCCGCCAAAGGTGCCCATATTGAGCGCCAGGTTGCCGGCAAAGCGGCCCATCAGCACGCAGAACAGGCTCAGGGTGCGGCGGCAATCCAGACACTCGCCCGCCAGCGCACGTTCGGTAATGTCTTTAGGGGCGAACGGCTCCGGCTCACGACCATCGGATTTCACCAGCCCGCGATAGAGATTGACCAGGCCCGGGCCGGATAAGAAACGCTCGGCCGAGACATGGCCCAGTTCGCCTCGCATTACTTGCAGCACCGCATCTTCCTCTTCGGTGTTGGCGGCAAAATCCACATGACCCCCTTCGCCCGGCAGGCTCAACCACTGATCGCCCGCCTTGACCAGATGCGCAACCCCAAGGCCGGTGCCCGCTCCATAGATGGCGATGGGTTTGCCAGCTACCGGTGCGGCGCCGCCCAGCTGGATGCGATCCGATTCGGCCAATACCGGTACCGCCATCGAGACCGCGGTAAAGTCGTTGATTACCTGCAGGCGCGCCAGCCCGAGATTGCTCTGCATCTCGCTGATGGAGAACTCCCAGCTGTGGTTGGTCATGGCGACCCAGTCACCATTGATGGGGCAGGCGATGGCGATGCAGGCTTCAGCCACCTCGACCTTGTGTTCCTCCAGATAGAGGCGAACCACGGCTTCAAGGCTGGGATGGGCCAGACCTGAGTAGGTCTTTGCCTGAGAGATAGTACCGGTGGCCAGCTCACACAGGGCCAGACGCGCATTGGTACCGCCGACATCGCCGACCAGCGCATGGGTATGCTGCATAACAACTCCTTCGTTACAGGATGGGGACGACTCTGGTGTCCCGACATTATTGTTGGATTATGACGGCCCATTCTATCCGAGCTCAGGCTCACTCACCCGCCGGATCGATACAAACGTGCGCCTGCTCACAGTGTTGTTGCTTTGCAACATTTGTAAGCGGTTTCACAGTGAGGTGACGTTTTGTAACGAAAAGTACGAAATAATTAGAGATGAGTCATACTTTGTACGGCAGGCGTTAGTTGCGATAACCGCTTGTCTTGTATAGTCATCAGCTTGATTGGAAACCTGCTTAGCCGTAGATTTAGTGCAAAGACACTGAAGCTAAATTACAAAAACGTCTGGTGGTGATGATGAATACCCTTGATAAAATTACGAACAACCTGGAAAGTTTCAGTAAATCAGAACGCAAGGTTGCCGAGGTGATCCTGGCGTCTCCCCAGACCGCCATCCACTCCAGCATCGCCGCCCTGGCCAAAATGGCCGACGTCAGTGAACCGACCGTCAACCGTTTTTGCCGTCGCCTCGATACCAAAGGCTTCCCCGATTTCAAACTCCATCTGGCCCAGAGCCTGGCCAATGGCACTCCTTACGTCAATCGTCATGTGGAAGCAGAAGACGGCCCCGATACCTACACGGCCAAAATCTTCGAATCCACCATGGCTTGTCTGGATGCAGCCAAGAACAGCCTGGATATCTCGGCCATCAACCGCTGTGTCGATATCCTGACCCAGTCCAAGAAGATAAGCTTCTTTGGTCTTGGTGCCTCCTCAGCCGTTGCCCGCGATGCCCAGAACAAGTTCTTCCGCTTCAATATCCCGGTGGTGAGCTTTGACGATATCGTCATGATGCGCATGAGCTGCATCAACAGCAGCGAAGGGGACGTGGTGGTGCTGATCTCCCATACCGGCCGCACCAAGGCGCTGGTCGAGATCGCCGCGCTGGCGCGCGAGAACGACGCCACCGTCATCGGCATGACCGCCAAGGATTCCCCACTGGCGCGCGAGTGCAACCTGGTGCTCTCCATGGATGTGCCGGAAGATACCGATGTCTACATGCCGATGGCTTCCCGCATCGCGCAGCTGGCGCTGGTGGATGTGCTGGCAACCGGATTTACCCTGCGCCGGGGGATGAAATTTCGTGAAAACCTGAAGAAGGTAAAAGAGGGATTGCGCGAATCCCGTTTTGAAACACCACACTCTTCCTGAATCGTCGGGGGCTTTGGCCCCCGACTGTCTATGCCACCCTCCTTGGTGTAGTCTTGATGTGGTATTGTAACTTAATAACAAAAACCACCCGGATGGTTTGCAAGCGGGTGCATCGAGCCATCGGTTTGATGGGGCAGAATCTCAAGTTATCTCAACTTCATATTGGAGTCTTTCATGCCTAGACGTACAAAGATTGTAACCACACTTGGTCCGGCCACCGACCGCGAAGGGATCCTCGAAGGGATTATCCGCGCTGGTGCCGACATGGTGCGGATGAACTTCTCTCACGGCACTCCTGAAGATCATATCCAGCGCGCCAATCAGGTGCGTGACATTGCTGCCAAGCTCGGCCGCCACGTTGCCATCATGGGTGACCTGCAAGGCCCGAAAATCCGTGTATCCACCTTCAAGGATGGCAAGATCTATCTCGCCATCGGTGACAAGTTCGTGCTGGATGCAGCCCTGGGCAAGGGTGAAGGCTGTCAGGAGCAGGTTGGTATCGACTACAAGAGCCTGCCAAATGATGTGGTGCCGGGTGACATCCTGCTGCTGGACGATGGCCGTGTACAACTGAAAGTCGAGAGCGTGGAAGGCACCCGCATCCATACCACTGTGACCGTGGCGGGCCCGCTCTCCAATAACAAGGGCATCAACAAGAAAGGGGGCGGTCTCTCCGCACCAGCCCTGACCGAGAAAGACAAGGAAGATATCAAGACAGCCGCGCTGATGAACGTGGATTATCTGGCCGTCTCCTTCCCGCGCTGCGGTGATGATCTGCGTTACGCCCGCGAACTGGCTCGCGAAGCTGGCTCCAATGCCAAGATCGTGGCCAAGGTCGAGCGCGCCGAGACCGTCGCCACTGACGAAGCGATGGAAGATATCATCCTCGGCTCTGATGCCGTTATGGTTGCCCGTGGCGATCTGGGCGTCGAGATCGGTGACCCCGAGCTGGTTGGTGTACAGAAGAAGCTGATCCGTCACTCCCGTCGTCTCAACCGTGTGGTGATCACCGCCACCCAGATGATGGAATCGATGATCAATGCGCCGCTGCCGACTCGTGCCGAAGTGATGGACGTCGCCAACGCCGTGCTGGATGGTACCGATGCGGTGATGCTCTCTGCCGAAACCGCTGCCGGTCAGTTCCCCATCGAGACGGTCACCTCCATGGCGAGCGTCTGTGTCGGTGCCGAAAAGCACCCGAGCCTGAACGTCTCCAACCACCGCATGAGCTACACCTTCACCTCGGTGGAAGAGGCGGTTGCCATGTCCACCATGTACGCAGCCAACCACCTGGAAGGGGTCAAGGCGATCGTGGCGCTGACCGAATCGGGCACCACGCCGCTGCTGATGTCCCGTATCAGCTCCGGTCTGCCGATCTTCGCCATGTCCCCCCACAACAAGACCCTGGCCTGGGCCAACCTCTACCGTGGTGTGACCCCGGTGCTGTTCGACGGTGACGAGACCAAACCGGTCTACGAAGTGTGCCGCGACGCGCTGGCCGTGCTCAAGGATAAGGGGCTGCTGCAAAGCGGGGACATGGTACTGCTGACCCACGGTGACAAGATGGAAACCGTCGGCAGTACCAACACCTGCAAGGTGATGATGGTCGAATAAGCCCGTCCGGTTTCACAGTGTTCAACAAGGCTGCTCCTCTCTGATGAGCAGCCTTTTTATTAACGGCTGTCGCGCTTTGGCGGGATAAACAGGACTCAATGATTGCTTAACCGGATTCCCCTTCCGATAATGCGGGAGTGATTTTCACCGGGTAGCCCGTTGTAGGGGATCGCACCGGGTAACCCAGACACTCGACAATACGGGAGTGAAAAAATGAACAAGCGTAACTGGTTGCTGGCCCTGTCACTGACGTTGGTGGTGTCACCCAGCCATGCCGACTGGGAGAAACTGAAGGCTGCCGCCGCCGATCTCGGCACCGCCGTGAGTGAGACTAGCAAGGAGGTATGGCAGGATGTCAGCGACTTCTCCAAAAAGAGTTGGGCCTCCATCTCTGCCTGGGGTGAAGAGGCGTTCAATACCGCCGGGGTCTGGACCGACAAGAGCATCGCCACTGGCAAGGAGTGGCTGAAGGTAGCCGACAAGAAGCTCGACGAGATGCTGGAGCCCAAAACCCCGCAGGAGGCGCGGGTGGCGCTCAACACCATGGCCGACACGGCACTGGTGCGCCTGTTCAATGAACAGCCTTCAGCCAAGTTGCTGTTTGACAAGGCGTATGGCTACGCAGTATTCGATTCGCGCAAGTTCTCCCTGATGCTGCATACCAATCAGGGCGCCGGGGTGGCCATCAATCGCAAGAGTGGCAAACACACCTATATGAAGATGTTTGGCGCGGGGCTGGCGGCCGGTATCGGTGGCAAGTTCTATCAGCAGGTGATCCTGTTTGAAGACAAAGCCAGATTCGATGCCTTCGTGACCCAGGGTTGGGAGGCCACTTCCGAAGTGGGCGTGGTAGCTGGCAAGGAGAGCGCCGAGCTGACCGCCAAATACAACGGCGGCATGGCCATCTACCAGATCGGCGAGAAGGGATTGCTGTTCGATGCCAACATCTCCGGCTCCAAATACTGGATCGACAAGGATTTGAGTCAGTAACCATTCAGGCGGTGAGCCCCCCGCATTGGCCCGGCTCACCGTGCGGCAGTTGCAGTCAAAGATCGCCCGCACTCATCCTGCGGGCGTGCTTGTTTGTGGTGGCGTGACGGTGGTGTTGGATGGCAAAGCGCCTTTTCCCGTGCGAATGCTGGGGACAAAAAGCCATCGCCCCCCTTGGCCGCAACCGGTATAATGCGCGACCCGAATTGTTCCAGGTGGTTAAAATGCAGCCGGTACCCAACCTTTTCTCCTATCCCCGCTATTGGGCCGAGTGCTACGGCACGGCGCCCTTCCTGCCCATGTCCCGCAAAGAGATGGACAAGCTGGGTTGGGACAGCTGCGACGTCATTCTGGTGACGGGGGATGCCTACGTGGATCACCCGAGCTTCGGCATGGCGGTCATCGGCCGCATGCTCGAAGCGCAGGGTTTTCGGGTCGGCATCATCGCCCAGCCGGACTGGTCATCGAAGGATGACTTTATGCGTCTGGGCAAACCGAACCTCTTCTTCGGGGTGACTGCGGGCAACATGGACTCCATGATCAACCGCTACACCTCCGACAAAAAGCTGCGCCACGACGACGCCTACACCCCGGGGGATGTGGGGGGCAAGCGGCCGGATCGCGCCACCCTGGTCTATACCCAGCGCTGTAAAGAGGCCTTCAAAGAGGTGCCCGTCGTTATCGGCGGCATCGAAGCTTCCTTACGCCGTATCGCCCACTACGACTACTGGTCCGAGACCATCCGCCGCTCCATCCTGCTCGATGCCAAGGCCGATATCCTGATCTACGGCAACGCCGAGCGGCCGCTGGTGGAAGTGGCTCACCGCATCGCAGCGGGGGAGACCATCGACACCATGCAGGATATTCGCGGCACTGCCGTCATCCGCAAGGAGCCGCTGCCGGGCTGGAAAGGGGTGGATTCGAGCAAGCTCGACCAGATTGGCCGCATCGATCCCATCATGAACCCCTATATGGAAGGGGCCCCATGCTCGGATGATGCGACCGAAGCGGCCCCTGCCGCGCAGGAAGCCCAGCCTGTGCTGGTGCAGCCGCCCAAGCCCAAGCCGTGGGAAAAAACCTATGTGAAGCTGCCGGCGTTCGAGCGGGTGAAAGAGGACAAGGTGCTCTACGCCCACGCCTCGCGCATTCTGCACCACGAGACCAACCCCGGTTGTGCCCGCGCCCTGTCACAGGCTCACGGCGATCGCATCGTCTGGGTTAACCCGCCCGCCTTCCCGCTGGAAACCGAGGAGATGGACGGCGTATTCGGCCTGCCCTACCAGCGGGTGCCGCACCCGGCCTATGGCAACGAGAAGATCCCCGCCTTCGAGATGATCAAGACCTCGGTCAACATCATGCGCGGCTGCTTTGGCGGCTGCTCCTTCTGCTCCATCACCGAGCACGAAGGGCGCATCATCCAGAGCCGCTCGGAAGAGTCGATCCTCAAAGAAATCGAAGATATCCGCGACAAGGTGCCGGGCTTTACCGGCGTCATCTCGGATCTCGGTGGCCCCACCGCCAACATGTACAAGCTGCGCTGCAAGAGCCCCAAGGCCGAGCAGACCTGCCGTCGCGCCTCCTGTGTCTGGCCTACCATCTGCCCGCACATGGACACCGACCACAGCCCGACCATCAACCTCTATCGCAAGGCGCGCGACCTCAAGGGGATCAAGAAGATCCTCATCGCCTCCGGCGTGCGTTACGACATCGCGGTGGAAGATCCCCGCTATATCAAGGAGCTGGCCAAGTACCACGTCGGCGGCTACCTCAAGATCGCGCCGGAACACACCGAGGAGGGGCCGCTCTCCAAGATGATGAAGCCGGGCATGGGCAGCTACTACCAGTTCAAGGAGCTGTTCGACAAATACTCCAAAGAGGCGGGCAAGCAGCAGTACCTGATCCCCTACTTTATCTCCGCCCACCCGGGCACCACAGATGAAGACATGATCAATCTGGCGCTCTGGGTCAAAGAGAACCGCTTCAAGCTCGATCAGGTGCAGAACTTCTATCCGTCGCCGCTCGCCAACGCCACCACCATGTATTACACGGAGAAAAACCCGTTAAACAAGGTGAGCCGCACCGGTGGCGATGTGTTTGTCGCCAAGGGCGAGCGCCGTCGCCGCCTGCACAAGGCGCTGCTGCGCTACCACGATCCCGCTGGCTGGCCGATGATCCGCGAAGCCCTGCTCGCCATGGGCAAGGGCCACCTGATTGGCAATGGCCCCGGCTGTCTGGTGCCAGCGGAAGGGCGCAACGAACGCGCCGCCAGCGGCAAGGGCATGAAACCGGCCCTGACCCGTCACAGCAACATCAGTCACCAGCGTGGCAATGGGGCGGGCAACAAGGCCGCCCGCAGCGAGGCTGGAGCAGGCAATGCCCCGTCAACCAGCAGAAATGGTGGCAAGGTGGGCAATGGCAAACCGGTCGGTTCTCAGCTCCAGAAAGGCTCGGGCAACGGCAAGCCCGCTGCGCAGGGTACTGGTCAGGGTAAACCTGCCGGAAAACCCGCCCATAAGGGTAAAACCCCGACCCGCGCTGGCTCTGCCAAGCCGGGCGCCCAACCCGTTGCCCAAGGCGGCAAGCCTGCGGCCAAAGGAAATGGTGCCAAGCGACCGGCTCGGTGAGTTCCCTGATTAGAAAGCGATAGAAATAAAAAAGGCGACCGGATGGTCGCCTTTTTATTTCGACATTACAATAGAGTGTCATATTATGATGTTTTGACATTAAAAATAATATTTAACCATGGAGAGTTAAGTAATGGATATATTTAAGTCATTCTCTGAAATATTTTGTGATTGCAACAAAACATTTAATGTAAAAGAATACACAGGTGAAAGCAGAGAGATTTTAATGAATAGTATAAATGAAAATAATTCTGGGGTTTATATTCTATCGAAGAAAGGAGAAGCATATCCTTTTTATATAGGTAGTGCAGGGAAAATACAGAAAAATAAGGAAAAGGGGGGGCGATCTGTAAGGGATAGGCTTTTTTCAGCTAAAACACCATATAATATAGATAAAGAATACTTGCTCTATTCACCTAAAACCTCGGGAGCCTCACCTGAAGGATATAATAAGAAAATCTCTCTTAGCGAATTGATTATAAAGATAATCTCCGTGAAAGATAATATATCTCCTGCTGCATTAGAACATTTACTGTTGCAAGGTTTTCTTAATGAACATCAACGGTTACCAGAGGCAAATCAACAACTCTAGATCTTGATCATTAATAAATGTGCTGCCCACCACTTTTACATAGGTAAGATAGATGGCACGGTAAAATCTTGGTGAAGTAAATAGCATTAAGTGAACGAGCGTTAAAATAGTCAGCTTGGTAATTAAAAAAAATGGAAAAGCGATCTAGTGATCGCTTTTTTATTGTTAATTGTAATGAAAATATCCATTTAACGTTTATTACTTGAGCAAACTTACTTTGCATTGGATCCGGAAGCTTTGTTTGTGGCTCTTGCATCAATTAATACAAGTTCTTTTCCTTGACTTAGTTTTAATTCTTTGAGCACTCTAAGAAGCTTATCTAACTCATGATCGGTAAAATAGAGAATGACTTTTATAGATTTTTTTGTTTGATTTGCCTCTTTATAAACTTCTACTTGTTTAGCAAGATTTTGTTTAAGCTTACTGTTACTGGCTAGTTTAAACTCAACAAGTGTACTATCTCTGGAGCCTCTTGATATCTTGTAATCTACGGGGCCACGTCCATTATTAACTTCGGCATTAACATCTTCTTCCGCAGCATACCAAGTGAGCCTGAATATCAGTTGTAAATCAGATTCACGCTTTACTGGTTCGCCTTTGACATAAAACAATCGATATCCATCGTTACTTTCAATTACCTGTTTTAAAAAGTTAACACGATTGTAGGCTTCTTCAAAAGTATCACCCTTTTGAGAGTAAAATATTTTCTGAGCCCTTAGTATTTCAACTAGATTAGTCACTTGACGTATAAATACGGCTTCAGTTTCCGCCACCTTTTGCTCACTCAGGGCAATAGCTTCATTGCTGTGGTCTTCTTTGTATCTTATATAATGGTCAATCAATACAGGAAACTGTAAAAGGGTTCTTGATATAGCTTGATTTATTTCTTTTCTATTCGCTTTTTCGGGTATTTGTCTTAATAGATACTCGTTTATCTGAGCTCGTAACTCAATGTTAGGAATGGATTCAGCGATGTCATCAAAGTCACCAATAATGTCATATTTATTGATCCAAGCTTCATCCTTTGTAAGTATGTCTTTTGGTGTGAGCAAAACAAAATCCCCATCTATATATGGGAGGTTGTATTTCTGTGACATCCATCTTCTTGTTTGATAGTCAAATTTAGCATGTTTGACATTAACCTCCTTGCATCTTGATTTCTCAAGGTAAATTTTTGCAAAATTTTGCGTGTATTCACACAAGTATCCCTTTATAAGGTTCGTGGTGAAATCACTTATTGCATCTTTTCCTACGCCATCTTTAATGAGGCATAATTTTTCTAAATGGCTGCCTTTAGTTATTTGTTCATTGCCGAAATTATTAAATATCGAGCTTAAGTTTTCATTTAGTGCATGAGCAAACTTTGTGCCAAGGCCAGAACCACCATTGGCCACCTTGCTATATCCAAGCCAGTTTTGTTTTACTTCAGGAAAAAGAAACCAATGCTTTATGAGGCCTGGTGAAATCATATCTGTGTCAGACATATCCCGTAAAAATGTAATGTACTTTATTATTTCCTTGTGTAGATTTTGATAGTCTTCCTTATCACTGCTAAATAAAAGAAATGGGTCTATAAAAACAGGAAGATCATTTATAAGAGAGACATTGAATGCACCATAGGAATCAATATCTTGCTTTGTTACTCCAAAATAGTCAGAAAAGTATATGTTCACGTGTTCCCTCTCTTTAATAAATGATGTGCATCTGATGTGTTAAATAGACACAGTAAAACAAAAAGGCATTTAATTTTATTTAGTAGTTCCAATTTTCTGGCTCAGAACTATTCCATGCAGCCTAATAGGTCGCTGCATTGCCATGGTAAGCCAAACGAAACTGCCGAGGCGAGCCTTTAAGTGACACAATCATCAGAAATTAATCATTTTTTGCGCTTGATCAGCAAATGGAACCGGAAGGCGGCTTTATAGCCATATCCCGCTTTGGCCAGCAGGAAAGGGGTGTGAATTGGGGCGACCTGTTGGTCGCCCCTTGTGATTGCCATATCCGGCGTGTTTGGGGTTAGCCGTTATAGCCGTAGCAGCGCTTGAGCTCCTCGAAGTCGTAGTAGTGGCTGCCGCTTTGGTAGGGCTGGCAGCCGGTTTTAAAGGCGATCTCCTTTTCGTTGTAGAGCATCTTGACCAGCACCTGCCGCTGCCCGTTCTGGTAGATATCCCACTGAATATTGGCGGTATAGGGGGAGACCCAGCCGCCGCGCCACTCGTTGTTCTGCTGGCTGAACAGCTGATCCGGGCTGGCCCCCTGACGGCTCCCTTCCAGCTTCATCAGGGCGGCGAGGGGGATAATGGCTTCGGCGTGGGCAAAGCGCAGGGTGGCCCGTCGGCTCTGCTCGCCTTCCACCACCTGACGCTGCACCTCGCCAAACAGGCCGTCGAGCAGCGGCTGGGCAATGGCGTAGGGGGCGCTCTGGTTGGCAAAGCTCGGCCCCTTCTCGTAGAAATCTTCCGCATCGGAGAGGTAGGAGAACCAGGCAGACTCTTCCGGGGTGATGAACTGCTCCAGCGCCCAGGGTTCGCTGCCCTGTGCCTGAGCTTCGCGGATCATGCCGGGGCCGATGATAAAGAGGTTGTAGAGCATCAGGGCGGCATCCACTTCGTCGCGCACATAGGTCATGCCGCCATCCTCCGGGTTGACGGCGACAAACTCGACGCCGCCCGCCAGATAGTCGACAAAGCCCTTGCTGTAGATACGCTCCAGCATGCTGCGGGCCATCTCTTTGGTCTTGCTCAGGTTTTTAAGCTGATCCAGCGCCCTGGCCAGCTCGGGGGCCGGGGCGATTCCTGCATCTTCGTCGCCGATAAAGCGCTGGTAGCTCTCATAGGCGGGCAGGTAGCGGGCGTAATCCCCCTCGGGCGTGGTCTTGTGGAAGTAGAGCTCGAACTTGTTGACCAGCTTTTTGTCGATCTTCGAGGGGTCATCCTGCGTGAGGTAGCACTGCGCCGAGTCGCTGACATAGTTCACGTCGCGCTTGAGGCTCTCCATAAAGTAGAAGGCGCTTTCGTTGGCCCTGTCCTTGCCCGAGGTGACCACCTTGATGCAGTGGAGCTCGCTGCTGTTGAGCAGGGCCGGCAGCCGCGCCGCCAGCCGGGTGGCGAGATTGGCGTGCTCCTCCTTGCCCAGCGCCGAGAGCAGGCCGTAACCCAGTTTCTGGTTGGCGGCCGTCACCAGATCGACCTTGCCTCCCAACCCCTGCCCGAGAGTGGTGAGCGCCCCCTGACGCTGCGCCTCTTCCCATACCAGCTTGGTCAGCACGTCATATTTCGGGCTGGAGAGGGAGCGCGAGCCGTGGCGCGCCACCATCTCGGTAAAGACCGGGCTGAACCCCTGGGGCGCTGGCTCGTAGCTCTCCGCCTGCTGCTGCGGGCTGTAGACCGCTTTGGTGCTGTATTGATAGGCGGTTTTGCCCTGGCTGTCGGTAGACGATTCGTTCTCTGACTGGCAGCCGCCAAGCAAGACCAGTGAGACGGCCAAAGCCACATAAGAAGAGCGCGGGAAAGTCATGATGTTCCTTATCTATCCATATGAAAAATAAGTGAAAAACTCTATGGCTTGAAAATGACCACGGGATGTCAGCCAGATGACAGGCTGATGACTTCTGATAAAGCAGTAAGCAAGGGGAGGGGCAGAGGATGGTTATAGGGAGGGCAATAGAGGCTCAACCAAGCACTGGCTCCCTTTATTGGGACACCCACCTTTTTGACAGTGGCGTAGGGCTGCTCTTGACTCAAGAGGTCACCGTTGAGGGATGTGCCATGACCATTGCCCGTTCACGTCAAATCAGCTTGCAGGATACGCCTTACTACCATGTGGTCAGCCGCTGTGTGCGGCGAGCCTTTCTGTGTGGTGACGATGCCCATTCTGGCCAGAGTTATGAGCATCGGCGTCAGTGGGTGGTCGACAAGTTGGGGCAACTATCGCGGCTGTTTGCAATTGGCATTTGTGCTTATGCGGTGATGAGCAATCATTATCATCTGGTGCTCAAGGTGGAGCCCGATACCGCAGCCAACTGGAGTGAGCGGGAGGTGGCTGAGCGCTGGGCGGCGCTATTCCAGTGGCCGCATTTGGTCAGGCGCTGGTATCAGGGGGAGATGTTGATCGAGCCTGAGCTGGCTGTCGTGCAGCAATTGCTGGCCCAATGGCGGGAGCGGCTTCACTCCATAAGTTGGTTTATTCGGCTACTCAATGAAAATCTGGCCCGTCAGGCCAATCAGGAAGATGGTTGCAAGGGCCATTTCTGGGAGGGGCGCTTCAAGAGTCAGGCTTTGCTCACCGAATCCGCCTTGTTGGCCTGTATGGCGTATGTTGACCTCAATCCGATACGAGCTGCGTTGACCGATCGGCCAGAGCAGAGTGAATACACCAGTATCAAACAGCGCCTTGACGCGCCTGCTACTACTGAGGTTTTGCCACCACTTTTGCTGCCGTTTGCCCGCCAGGGTAAGCCTGAAGAGCTGCCTTATGCCTTCAGCGACTACCTGATGCTGGTTGATTGGACTGGTCGTGTTATTCGGCCCGACAAGCGGGGTCATATTCCGGCCCAATTTGGACCCATTCTGGAACGATTGGGACTCGATGCTGTTCGCTGGTTGAAGCAGGTGACGCTGTTCAGGCGACAAGGGATCAGAGTGGTGGGAGACAGATATCAATGTCAGCAGTTTGCCCGCCACTGTGGCCAGCGACGATGCCATCAACCAAGGCTGTGATAGCTTTGCATCCACCCTGCTGATAGCTCCGGGTATTGCACATAGTCCAATAAATGGCTGTGCAGGGGATGTTGCTTTCTAAACCTGGCAATCTCTCCCACCAGCCAACTTTTGCAGGCATCAGTTCGGATACCTCCCCTTATTGGGCCTGCAAGTAGCCTAGTAGTGGCTTGCTCCAAAGATGGGTGTCCCAATTTGATTCCTTCCGTCGGCCATCGCCGCCCTCGGCGATTTTCGCAACGTGGAACTGACCGGAACGCCGCAGCAGTTCGAGGTGGTGGTTGGCAGACACCGCAAAAGTCAGGGCAATCTGGCCATCGAGTGGCTGGCCGAGGTGATCAAGTTGGTCTGCGATCTTGCCATGCCCGGATAACGTCGCCGTTTGCACAGAGCTGCGCACGCCAGCCAGCGCGCTAACGGCAGGCTGGATCTGCGGGACAAATCCTGCGATGGTGCGGGCAGTTATCCGCTTGTCCCGTTATCGAGTGAAAAGGAGTTGAGATGCGCATTGCCATGATTGGTCTGGGGGATATCGCCCAAAAAGCCTATCTGCCGCTGCTGGCGAGTGACGAGCGGGTCACCCCGCTGCTCTGTACCCGCAATCCGGCGGTGCTGGAGAAGCTGGCCCGCCAGTATCGGGTCGCCGAGTGCTTTACCGATGTGGCGGCCATGCTGGCCAGTCGCCCCGACGCCGTGATGATCCACGCCGCTACCGCCGTTCACCGCGAGCTGGTCGAGCAGTGCCTGCGGGCAGGGATCCCTACCTTTGTCGATAAGCCCCTGTGCGACAATCTGGCCGAGGCCGAGGGACTGGCCAACCTCGCCATTGCGCAAGATTGCGCCCTCTTTACCGGCTTTAACCGCCGCTATCTGCCCGCCATGGATGCTGCCCGTGCCCAGCCGCTCACCGAGCTTAACTGGCAAAAACACCGCTTCGCTCTGCCGGGCAAGGCGCGGGATTTCCTGTTCGACGACTTTATCCATGTGCTCGACAGCCTCTGCTTCTATGGCGGCGTGCCGGGCGGCGACTTTCATGCGGTATTGCGACCTGATACGAAGGACAATAGCTTGCTGGCTGGGGTAAGCGTCAGCTGGCAGAGCGGCGATCGTGCCATCAGCGGCAGCATGAACCGCAGCGCCGGGATCACCGAGGAGCGCATCGATGCCTACGGCGACAACCTCTCCCTGCACCTTGAGAACTGCACTCGCGGCAGCATCGCCCGCGATAAGCAGGCCGAGATGCTTAGCCCCAACGACTGGCAGCCGGTGCTGGCCCAGCGCGGCTTTGCCGCCATGCTGGCGCACTGGTATCAGCAGATTGAAATCGGCAAGGCCGACAGCGAGCTGATCGCCTCCTACCTGCACGGTCATCGGCTGGCGGAGCAGCTGGTGGCGCTGGCTGACAAGCGGGAATAAGGCTGGCTGGAAGCCTGAGAGATATGAAGACGAGGTGTGCCAAGGTAGCGCACCAAACACAACGGGGGGCCGCAGTTGCGGCCCCCCGTTGTTATGGGATGAGATGCATGGGATCAGATGCACTTCACCGGCTTGGGCAGGCCGCCAATCTTGGTTGCCTGCTTGGCGGGCCCTTCCGGGAACAGCTTGTAGAGGTAGCGGCTGTTGCCCTTCTCGGGGCCGTACTGCTTCTCCATCGCCTTGACCAGCGCGCGGATGGCGGGGGAGGTGTTGAACTCCAGATAGAAGGCGCGCACAAAGCGCACCACTTCCCAGTGTGGCTCCTCAAGCGTGATCCCCTCCTGCGCTGCCAGCACCAGCGCCAGCTCCTCGCTCCAGTCGTTGCTGTTGAGCAGGTAGCCCTTGGCATCGGTCTCGATGAGTTGGCCGTTGAATTCCAGCTGATGTTTTTCGGACGCAGACATGAGGGCTCCTCGCTAATGGGGCTATCAGGATTGGGCGGGCATGGTAGCGCCTTGATCCCCGGTGAGCAACCGGCTCTCGTTGGCCAGATGCAGCAGCTGATCCGCCAGCTCGCTGATCAGGTTGAGCTGCTGGGTCAGCATCAGCTGCTCCTCGCTGCTGTCCGGACTTATCACCGGGCACTGACCACCGATAGAGCTGGATGGGTTGCCCGCCAGATGGCCGGCGGCCTGCTCCAGGGTGTGGCAGATGTGGTGGCGCACCTCATCCAGCCCGCTGATGGCCTCCAGTTTGTCGCGATGGGCTCCAAGCGCCGAGATGTAGGAGAGCAGGGCGTGGTTGCGCCAGGTGAGGGTAAAGCAGAGATCGAGGAAGCGGCGGCGCTTTTGTGGCTCCACCAGCATGCTCTGCCAGGCGGTGGCCAGCTCGCTGTCCGCCAGATGGGCGCTCTTGCGCGCCACCCGATAGTCGATGGACTCGTCCCGCTGCTGCTTGAGGCTCGCCAGCACCGCCGAGAGATAGCGGGCGTTGGCCGAGAGCGAATTGGCGATAAGAGTCGGCAGCCGCTTGTACTGCCAGTCCGGCCAGAGCCAGGCCACCAGCCCGTAAGAGATCAGGCAGCCGAGCAGGGTATCGAGCAGCCGTGGCCCGAGAATGGCAAAGCCGATGCCATCAAGCAGATTGAACGCCATCAGCACGTAGAGGGTGATAAAGCAGACCGCGGCGCTGTAGTTGTTGCGCACCTGGGTAAAGAAGAGGAAAGCGGCCAGCCCCATCACCACCAGCTGGACGTGCAGCTCGGGAAACAGCCAGAGCACCGGAATGCCCACCAGTATGCCGGCGAAGGTGCCGAGCATCCGCTGCACCAGTCGGCGGCGGGTGGCGCTGTAGCTGGGCTGGCAGACAAACAGCACGGTCAGCAAAATCCAGTAGCCCTTATCCATATCAAAGGTTTGCAGTATGCCGTAGCCGATCACCAGTCCGAGCGACAAACGCAGCGCGTGGCGAAACACCATGGAGTGCAAGGTGAGGTGCTGCTTGAGCTGGGCTAGCAGCGGCAGGCGGGGGGGGCGCGCCAGCGCTGGCAGATCCTGCTCCGGCTGCTCGGGGTTTTGCAGCACTTCGGCGCTGCCCAGCAACTGGTTGATGCTGGCCAGATTGCGGCGCAGGAATTTCATCGGCGTCAGCAGGGTTTTCGGGTAGTGCTGCTTGAGATTGGTGAACTCCAGCTGATCGCCTAGGGCCTCCAGCGTCCAGTGGATGCGCTTGTTATGGGCGTAGGGCTTGTGCACCAGAATGGCGTAACCCAGCCGCTGGCATGCCTCGGAGAGTTGCAGGAACACCTCCTGAAATCCTTCCAGTACGATGCCTTGCTTGAGCTCCGCTTCCAACCGGCTGTAGGGATAGTGGCTGGAGGTGGCTCGCTCGTGAATCTCCAGCGCCAGAAGATAGAGGCGCAGCAGGCTGGCCAGCTCGGGGCTCGCCGGATGGCGGCGGCTCAGGCGGGCGTTGAGGGCCGACTTGGTGAGGGTCAGCGCGCTCACCAGATTGATGTTGAGCTGGGCCAGATTGTGGCGAATGGCCTGGGCGCCGTGCTCGTCCGCCGGGAAGAAGCGGGACTTTTCCAGCAGGTAGCGGCCAAGGGCGAAGTAGCTCTGGGCCAGTTGCTCGTGCAGGGTCTTGTAGGGCAGCAGCCAGAGCCAGATAAACGAGACCAGCCCGTACCAGAGGGCGCCGGCGCCGAGTGCCAGCGGCTGGTAGAAGAGATCCGGCGCCTTGGCGGCCCCCAGCATGGTGTAGATGGCGATCAGCAGCGAGCCAAAGCTGATGGTGGCGTAGCGGGCACCGAGGGCCCCCACCATCACAAAGATAAAGGTGGAGCTGGCCAGCCCGATGGCAAACAGCCAGGGGGTGGGGTAGAGATACTGCACACAGAGGGACGCGAACATGAAGCAGATGAGCGTCATGGCGAGGTTTTTAAGGCGTCCCCACAGGCTGTCGTCGGTTTCGGCAATGGCACCCGCCACGACCCCGAGGGAGAGCAGCACGGTGAGCTGGATATTGCCGGTGGCCAGGGTGAAGGCGAGCAGACCGAGAATGGCCAGCAGCACCTTGAGAGCGAAGTAGATGTGACTATCGGTCAGCAGTCGGCGCAGCAGGCCAGAGAGATCCATCGGCATGAGACAGGTGAAACCCTTGATCGAAACGAGAGCGAGATAGTAACCCGCCAAGCGCGAAGTGGCCCTGATCCAAATCAGGGCCACTTCGCTTCATATCCTTGATTTACAACTTATCCTGACAAAAATCGGCGCCAATAAAAACCCCGCCGAAGCGGGGTTTCTGATTAGTTGCGGTTGCCGCCAAGCAGGCTCAGCAGGCTCAGGAAGATGTTGTAGATGGAGACATACAGGGTGACGGTGGCAGAGATGTAGTTGGTCTCGCCACCGCGCACGATCTGCTGGGTAGTCAGCAGGATGGCACCGGAGGAGAAGAGCATGAACATGGCGGACAGAGCCAGGCTCAGGGCGCTCATCTGCAGGAAGATGTTGGCAATCATGGCCACCAGCAGTACCCAGAAACCGACGAACAGCATGCCGCCGATGAAAGAGAGGTCACGCTTGGTGGTCAGGGCATAGGCCGACAGACCGAAGAAAGTGAGCGCGGTGCCGCCAAGGGCGGTCATCACGATCTCGCCACCACCATTGTTCATGTACATGTTAATGATGGGGCCCAGGCTATAGCCCAGCAGACCGGTCAGGGCGAAGGTGAAGACCAGCCCCATGCCGTTGTTGCGATTCTTCTCGGTCAGGAACATCAGACCGTAGACGCCGATCAGGAACACGGCCCAGTGCAGCGGCGGCATGTTCATCACGGTAGCGACCCCCGCCACCACGGCAGAGAAGCCCAGAGTGAGGGAGAGCAGCATATAGGTGTTACGCAGCACCTTGTTGGTATCGCGTACGGCACTTTGGGTGCCAGTGTAGATAGAACGGGTATCCATCTTGGGTGTCCTCTTGATGTCCGGGTGAGACGGCGAGCAGCCGCCTCGTGATCGCTGTTTGTTACTGCATGTTTACGCATTGTATGTAGAACAAATAGGGATGACGAGGAACAATTTCAAGCCACCTGCCATTTTGCTCCCGCACACTATCCCACAGGAAATATGTATTGCATATGAACAAGGGCTTAGCGTAGTATGCACGCCGTTCGGAGGGGTGGCAGAGCGGCTGAATGCACCGGTCTTGAAAACCGGCGATGGGCGACCATCCGTGGGTTCAAATCCCACCTCCTCCGCCATATTCAAAGAGAAAGCCCAAGCGATTCAATCGCTTGGGCTTTTTTGTATCTGCGGTTTTTACCGGTCCACCTGATGGCCTGCGGCTATTGCCACTCCCGATAGCTGGCGAGGCGGTAGCCGCGCTCGGCGATAAGGGCGGGCAGGGACGGGTCGGTCAGGATCGCCAGTTCGTTGAGGCGGGGCTGGCAGTAGGAGCTGCCCTGCATTTCAAGATCGACAAAGGAAGGGTGGCACATGATCTCGAGCGAATTGGCCCCCAGTTCACTGGCCTCATCGAGCAGTTGCAGCAGGCTGGCTTGGGTCAGCTGCGCGCCGTAGAAGCGGTCGTCGAACCGATCGCAGCTCTGCGGGTGGGTGACGGTCAGGCCGTGGCGGGCTATTTCGCCCCGGTCGATGCGAAGGGGCAGGCCATGCGCCTTGGCGAAAGCCTCCACCAGCGGGTAGAGTGTCGGCAACATATGAACATGGTGGTGGCTGTCGATATGGGTCGGCTGCTTGCCGAAAATCGCGACAAAGCGCTGATACTGACTCGCCAGCTCACCGGATATCTCGGCCAGATCCAGCTCTCCCGCCTCGCTCTTGTGCCAGATCCCCTTGTTGAGCTCGCCCTGCTCGTTCACCAGCGAGGTGAGCGGCGTGAGCGGCTTCCCCCAGCTGAGCATAAAGTGCAGCCCGACTGGCAATTCGGGGAAGCGTTCGGCCAGCCAGGCGGCGTGTGCGATAGCGGGGGAGGTGACGATGGCGCTGGTGGAGCTGACGACCCCGTGCTCGAACGCCTCTACGATGCCGTAGTTCTGGGCGCGGCAGAGGCCGAAGTCGTCGGCGTTGATGATCAATCTTTTGCTCATGAGGATTCCCTTGCGGTTAAGCGCCCCGCCAGTTCGGGCGGGGCGTGTTGGCCTCAGGCGAGGGCGTCGATGGCGGCGGCGAAGTTGGGCAGGTGTTCGCGGTGGGCCAGCAGCAGCTCGCGGGCGACGATGCGGGCATCGTTGTCGGAGTGGATCAGCGGGTTGAGGTTCATCGCCAGCAGCAGGTCATCGAAGTCGCCGCTGATGGCAGCCTTGGCGGCGGCTATCTCGAAGCTCTTGATGAGGTGCACCAGCCCGTTCACCTTGTCGTCAAAGCGGGTGAGGCGCGGGTGGGGGATGGCGCCATCACGCCCGATCAGGCAGCTCATCTCCACCGTCCAGTCGGCCGGGATATTGGTGACATGGCCCTGATGGGGCACGATGACGTAGTGCTCGCTCTGCTTGTCGTTGTAGATGGCGCTGATCACTTCGCAGGCCGCATCGGAGTAGTAGGCGCCGCCACGCAGCTCCAGCTCCTTGGGCTTTTCGCACAGCTCGGGGTTCTGGTAGAGCTCGAACAGCTTCTTCTCGACCTGCTGCACCACTTGAGCCCGGGCACCGCCCTTGTAGAACTCGCCCATCTCGATCCCCAGCATCTCTTTCTCCTTGAAGTAGTAACGCAGGTAGGAGCAGGGGAGCAGGCGCAAGCCGCGGATAAAACCGGGGTCGAACGGCAAGTCGAAGATGTTTTTGACCGAGCTGGCGCGGGTCAGGCTGCCATCGGCGACCCCTTCCAGCAGCTCGTCAAAGCGGGATTCGCCGTTGACCAGCACATCGCCGATAAAGACCAGATGATTGAGGCCGAACAAATCCATGGAGAGGTGATCATGCTCGGTGAGCTGGAGGGCATCGCGCACAAACATCTGCATGCCGACCGGAATGTTGCACACCCCGATAAAGCGGCGGAAGTTGGTATGACGGCGCACCGCTTCGGTCACCATGCCGGCCGGATTGGTGAAGTTAATCAGCCAGGCATCCGGGCAAAGCGCTTCCACGTCGCGGATGATGTCGAAGATGACCGGTATGGTGCGCAGTCCCTTGAACAGGCCGCCTGCGCCGTTGGTCTCTTGCCCCAGCATGCCGTGGCTCAAGGGAATGCGCTCATCCTTCTCCCGCGCCTGCAACTGGCCGACTCGAAGCTGGGTGGTGACGAAGTGGGCGCCCACCAGTGCCTCGCGGCGATCCAGGGTTTTGTGCAGGGTCATGGGGATGCCTGCCTGGCGGATCATCCGTTGGCAGAGGTCGAAGATGATGTTCAGTTTCTCTTCGCCAGCGGGAATATCCACCAGCCACAGCTCGCTGATGGGCAGCTCGGCATAGCGCTTGATGAAACCATCGACCAGCTCGGGGGTGTAGCTGCTGCCGCCGCCTATGGTGACTACCTTGATCTTCTCGCTCATAAATCCCTCTTTATCGATCTTTCTAGGTTTGATGGTGGCCGCTCAGTCATCAGGGTGAGAGGGGCCGCAGCCGCCTGTGGCAGGGGCTGGTGACAATGGATTGGTTCTCTTGAACCGGGTTGTTTAGGTCAGCAACTCGCTGGTCTCAGGCTGAACTTTCGAATTTCGGATAGAGATATTTGCGGTAACTGCCCGGGGTAAACGAGGTGAGCTTCTTGAAGTTTTTGATAAAGAGGCTGACGTCGTTGTAGCCGGTCTCGAAGGCGATATCGGCCACCGAGTTGTTGGTCACCTCCAGCTGCATCTTGGCGTAGTTGATCCGGATCTCGTTGATGATTTGCATCGGCGTCTTGTTGTAGTAACGCCGGGTGGCCCTGGTCAGATACTCCTGGCTCTTGCCACAGAGGGAGACCATGTTGGCCAGCGCATCCTCGGCAAAGAGGGGGCGATCGTGCATCCGCTCCACGGTTTCGTGGAGCCAGAGCGGAAGATCATCGCTGGCGGAGGTGTCCTTGTAGTGACGCAGCCGGTTCATCACCGCGTAGGTCACCACTTCGAGAAATTCGGTCAGCGCCTCTTCCCTAAACCCCGGCGAGACCAGCACCGACTCGATGTAGCTGAGGAACTCGCTCTTGAGCGCATAGGCCTGTGAGGCGACGAAGTGTTCCGGCAGCAGGTATTTGAAGTGCTCGTCAAAATAGGTACGGGTGATCCCGACGTTGAAGATGCGGGTGGTGCCGAACTCGTAGTAGCTTTGATGGTGGGAGCCGAGCGGGATAAAGACCACATCCCCCCGCTCCAGCAGCACCCGCTTGCCGTTGACCTCCTGATAGTAACGACCGGTCAGTACCAGGGTGAACTCGTAGTAGTCGTGCTGGTGCAAACCGGTTCCGCTCACCTGTTTGTTGTAGATGAACATGTGGAACGGTTTGTTGTTAAACAGTTCGGTTTCCCGGATTGTTTTAACGCTCATGAGTCGCTTCCTGATCTGCGGGCCGATGACGGGGCCTCTCGCCCCGTCCGGAGGTTATTGGTTCTGCAGCTTTTCGTGCAGCTCGATCAGCTCGCTGATCAGCTCACGGGCCAGCATGGAGGTCATCAGGTGATCCTGGGCATGTACCAGCACCAGGGTGACCGGGATCTTGCCTTCCCCCTGATCGTCCTCGATCAGCTGGGTCTGCACCAGATGGGCGGCATTGAGCGCCTCGCGGGATTGGGCCATCAGTTGGTGAGCGGCGGCCAGATCCCCCTCCTTGGCCTTTTTCAGCGCGGTGTAGGCGAGGCTGCGGGCCTGCCCAGAGTTGATGATAAGCCCCATTACCACCTCTTCCAGATCGTTGCTGGTGGTGGCTTCTTCAGTGATGTTGTCCAGATCGAACATGTGTCGTTCCTTACGTAAATGCGTTAATTAAAACCATGGTTGCGCGCTACCTCGGCAAACCAGTAGCCGCTTTTCTTGATGGTGCGCTGCTGGCTCTTGAGATCGAGGCGGACGAAGCCGTAACGGTTCTTGTAGGCGTTGAGCCAGGACCAGTTGTCGATAAAGGTCCACAGGTGATATCCGCGACAGGCGCTGCCCTCTTCCAGTGCGCGATGCAGCCACTGGAGGTGCTCGCGAATGAACTGGATGCGGTAGTCATCCTCCACCCGTCCCTCGGGACCGATAAAGCGCTCTTCCCCTTCGACCCCCATGCCGTTTTCCGAGATGTAGCAGGGCAGGTTGCCGTAGTTGACTCGCAGGTCGGTGAGGATGTCGTAGATCCCTTTTTCGTAAATCTCCCAGCCGCGGTGGGGGTTCATCTTGCGGCCCGGCATCTCGTAGTAGTCGAACAGATCTTCCGGCGTACGCGGTACACCCGGCAAAGCCACCTCTTTGGCCTTGACCCGGCGCGGCTGGTAGTAGTTGATGCCGAGGATATCCACCTTGCCGGCGGCGAGCAGCGCCTTGTCACCCTCTTCGATCTGCGGCAGCAAGTCGTACTGCTCTAGCAGCGCGACCAGCTCGGGGTCGTAGCTCCCCTTCAGGGCAGGATCGAGGAAGCTTTTGTTGAGCAGCAGATCCGCGATGCGGGAGGCGGCGAGATCTGCCGGATCCTGCGAGCGGGGATAGGTTGGGCTCAGGTTGAGGATGATGCCGATCTCGCCATCATGCTGGCAGGCGCGATAGGCCTGCACGGCACCGGCATGGGCCAGCGCGGTGTGGTAGGCGACGGTAGCCGCCCGACCAAAATCGACCACGCAGGGGTAGTGGTAGTGGCCAAGGTAGCCGCACTCGACCGGCACAATCGGCTCGTTGAAGGTGAACCAGTGCTTGATGCGACCGCCAAACAGGTCGAAGCAGCGGGTGGCGTAGCGCACATAGGCGGCCACCACTTCCCGGCTCTCCCAGCCGCCACGCTCCTGCATGCACATCGGCATGTCGAAGTGGTAGAGGTTGATAAGCGGGGTGATCCCCTCGGCCAGCAGCCGGTCAAAGACGGCGTTGTAGAAGCTGACCGCCTCCTGGTTGATTTCGCCCACCCCGTCCGGGATCAGCCGTGACCAGGAGATGGAGGTGCGAAAACTGTTGTGCCCCAGCTGCTTGAGCAGCTTGATGTCGCTCTCGAAGTTGTCATAGAAGGTGGAAGTGTCGGTCGGGCCGACCCCGTTGTGGAAACGCTGCGGTTCGATGGAGAACCAGTAGTCAAAGATATTGGTGGATTTGCCGCCGCGGTTGGCGGCGCCTTCCATCTGCGGGGCCGAGCTGGCGCTGCCCCACCAGAAGTTATCCGGAAAACGATACTGCATGGGTTACTTCTCCAGGCTGTTAGGGGAGGAGTTTTGCTCCTCCCTTGCTGTCATTGGAATGGCTGTTATCAGAACTTTAGAGCCAGAGCGATATCCTCTTCGCTCTCCTCTTCTTCATCGATGACGTTCTGCGCTTTGTTGGCAATCAGCACGAAGGGGATATACATCATGGTCGCGACACCCAGGTTGAATATCGCCAGACAGAAGGCGGCCACGCTGCCGTTGGTGTTGAAGAAGGCACCCAGGCCGGTCGGCATGGTCCATGGCGCTATGTTGGTGATGGGAGGGATGATCCCGGCGTAGTAGGCCGCCATGGTGATCCCCATCAGTACCGGGTGCACCAGGATGAAGGGCACCAGCAGGATGGGGTTCATGATGACCGGCAAGCCGAACAGGATGGGCTCGTTGATCTGGAACAGACCGGAGGGCAGACCCAGCTTGGCCACCTGACGGTAGTCATCGCGGCGTGAGACCATAAAGATGGCCAGGATGAGGCCCAGTGTGGCACCGGTACCGCCGAGGAAGACGAAGGAGTCGGTGATCGGCTTGGCCCAGAAGTGGAACTGCTTGCCTGCCTCCAGCGCCGCTTCGACCGAACCGTACTGGTTGTAGAGGGCGACGTTTTCCAGGGCAAAGGGGAACAGAATGCCGGATTCCAGCGCGGTGAGCGCCAGCATGCCGTGTACCCCGAAGAACCAGAGGAAGGAGGAGAACACCACATAGACCCAGCCGACCAGACCGCTCATATTGGACAGCGGCTTGGCGATGCTGTCCATGATCAGCTGGTGGAAGTTGGTGCCCGCATCGCTCAGCAGATAGGAGATGACCCCCATGATGGAGAGGATGATAAAGCCCGGAATGAGCGCGGAGAACGAGCGGGAGACCGAGGCCGGCACGCTGTCAGGCAGGGTGATCACCCAGTTGCGACGGACGATAAAGGCGAACATCTCGGCCACGACGATACCGATCAGCATGCCGGAGATGATGTTGGCTCCGCCCAGCCAGTTGGCGCCCACCGCATAGGCGTCGCCCACGCTGAACGGCGTGACGGTCATAAAGGCCGCTACCGAGAGCAGGCCCGATGCCAGGGGATCGCTCTTGCGCTCTTCGGCCAGCGCCAGACCGATAAAGAAGGGGGCCATCAGGGACATGATCCCCAGAGTGCCGTTATAGACGTTGCCACCGATGCTTTTGAGGCCGTCTAGGGTGGCGATGGTGGCAGGATCGAGCCGCACACCGATGGAGTAGAAGAAGGAGCCTTCGCCAAAGCTCAGGAACACGTTGTTGATCAGTACGAACATGGCCCCGACCAGTGTCAGGGGCATCAGCTTGATAAAGCCGTTCTTGATGGCGTTGACATGAGGCTGTTTGCCCAGCTTGACGGCAATGGGCAGTATGACCTTCTCCAACGATGCGATGATGTTGCTCACAGGGATCTCCTTACCTATGCGAGGCTCTTCTTGATGGAGGCTACTGCCGCCTTCAGTACGCCGAGGCCATCGACCTTGCCGTAGAGCAGGGTGTCGATCACCTCGACCGGCTTGCCCGGCAGTTGCTGCTGGATCTCCGGCAGCATGTAGGCGATTTGCGGGCCCAGCAGCACCAGGTCGGCATCCTGTCCCTTCTCGCCTGCCAGGGTCTCCGGATAGGCATCGATCAGCACCGGCACATCATATTTTTCCGCCTGCGCCTTCATCTTTGAAACCAGCAGTGAAGTGGACATGCCCGCAGAGCAAAACAGGTAGATACGCTTCTTTTCCATAACCCTTCCCTCAACGCTTGAAAACCAAATGAACAGATCGGTCGAGATGCGTGTCTGTCGTGCTAGCAAGACAAATCAATCATCTCCAGTTGACCTCATTGTATCTACCCATGGGTTTCATCCGGTATTTCGATACCTATATCAATAGTCTTTGGTTGACCATGGTTTTTGCCGTCGCTCACATTTTTGATGGGCAGGCGCAGCGGAAATGAGATGGGATGGGGCGCAAGGAGGATGTTTTCCTTGGTTTAATCTTTATTTTTCAGTTGGTTATTTTGTGGCCTTAAAGATTGCTGCAAGTTGGCTGAAAAAGATCAATAACGGGTGCTAGCTCACATTTCACAAGGAATGCAACCTGATTGACATTCAGAAGGGCGGGGATGAGCTGCCACTTTTTCGACAAGGTGCTCGATCATTGACCATTGACGGCAAGTGGATTGGCGAGGGAGGCGGGCTTTTTCCACACTGAGCGGGTTGAAGGAGAGGGTGAACAGGCACCTTGCAGAGGTTATTGCGCTAAGTGAGAGTTGAATGAGTAAGAGCTGAGGGGGTCAGTGCAGTGAGAGGAGAAGGCACAAAGGGATAAACAAGCTGACCCCGGAGTGGCTCCGGGGTCGGCGGGATAGGGGTTAGACCCGCCCCTGATAGCGCAGGGGAAAGCGGCCCTGACTGTCGGGCTGTCCGAGGAAGGGGAGCCCTTGCTGCATCTGTGGTGGCAGTTCCGGGCCCGGCTTCAGGGTGCCCTGGAACAGGTATTGGCCATTGGGTTGCAGCTCGAGGCGACCCATGGTCTGTACCGCATCCGAGCCCTGCTTGAGTTCGGCCACCAGTCTGGAGTCGAGGCAGGTGAGTTTCAGCTCGGGGTCGGCCAGATCCAGCTTGCCCGCCGGGGTATCGGCGCTGGCATTGTACCAGTCGAGGTTGCCGTAGAGGTTGTCACACCAGGGGTTGCCCTGGACAAATTGCTCCACTTTGAGCTGCAGCTGGCCGCTGACGGTGATCGGGATCGGCAAGCGCATCGGCACCCGGCTCAGCAACCAGGGGGCGGGGGCGTTGAGGGTCAGATCCCGGCCGAAGGCGGCACCATTCCAGCCGACAATGCCCTGACCGTTCAGCCCGTTGCGATCGCCAAAGCGTATGGCCACTTCGGGTGCGAAGCGCAGCAGCGACCAGCCGTTGAGATCCCAGCGCAGCTGGTTCACCGATTCGCTGGCATATTGCAGTCGGGCGATCTGGCCATTCCAGAGGGTGCCGCTCACCCCTTCCAGTTTCAGCAGGTTGGCAACGTTGGCAGGCAGCGGCAGATAGCGAGCCACCAGCGCCGCGGGCAGGGTGGCCAGCAGGAAGAGCAGATAGGCTGTCAGAAACAGGCTGGCAATCAGGATGCGTTTTTTCATTGTGGACGACTCAACTGCAAACGTCTGACCTTGACCAGACCCGGGGCCAGATCCTCGCGGGCGATCTCGATGATTTGAACCTGAATGCCGTGCTGCTCCACCAGCGTGGAGAGCCAGAGCAGCAAGTCATCGAACTGGACCGTGTCGATCCACACTTGCAGCTCCTGCGCCTGGGGTTGCAGCCGGGCAATCTTGATCTTGTGGTTGAAGGCGGTGCGGTTGACCACCCCTTCCAGGGTGCCGCTGGTATCGATCTGGCGACCCGCTCCACCCTGCATGGCCAGCACCTCTTCACCCTTCTCCTTGAGCCAGGCGAGGGTCTGCTGCTGGTTTTGTACTTGGCGTTCGCGCTCGGCGATGCGGTTGTTGAGAGGATGCCAGACACTCCAGTAGAAGAGGCCGACCAGCAGCAGTATGCTGCCAGCAACCACCAGTCGCTGTTCCCGTGCTGTGATGCCGTGCCACCAGCTCTGCAATTTTTCCATCATGATGATTTACCCTTGAGCACCAGCGCCCCTTCAACCTTGCCCTCGGTGCTGCGCACCTCGCCTTGCTGTACTTCGAATTGCTTGCCCGCCAGCTCGCGGAACCGCTCGATCTCGGCAAAGCCGGGGGCGGTCACCTGCAGCCGCAGCTCGCGGCGACTGGCATCAAAGCGCATCACCTGCGGCTTGAGGCCGGGGACTTCGGCAAAGGTGGGGGCCAGCTCGGTGAGCATCAGCAGCACACCGTTTTGCGGGGCCTGTCCCATCTGTTGCAGATGCTGGTTCATCTGGCTGCGCACGTTCACGATGCGGCTCTCCCCCGGGAAAATGCGGGTATAGACGGCACGGATCTCCGCTTTCAGCGCCTTGTCCTGCTCGGTGAGCTGATAGAGCTGTACCCCGCGCTGGCCGAGGGCCACCAGCAGCAACAAGCCTGCGGTGATGGCCACCTTGCGCCACTGCAACCAGTAGCGGGCATATTCGGTCTGGGGTCGATAGGGGCCGGTCAGCAGGTTGGCGCGGCAGGTGAGGGCCCCCTTGGCCAGCAGCAGCATAGGGAGTTCAGGCTCCGCCGCCTGCCAGTTGGCGGCGGCAATGGCGGGCTCCGGGGTGTGGCTGTGGATGGTGACCGGCTCGACTTCGGTTGCCAGCAAGATGGCCAGCAGCGGTTCGTCGGCGACGATCCCCTGACAGGGGCCCTGGCGTACCAGCCACTCATTGCCGAGTTGCAGCGCAGACCAGCCATCAGCGGCCTGTGGCAGCGCCAGCACATCGGGCAGCAGTTGCAGGCTCTTGAGGCCAGCGGCATCGAGCCAGCCGAGCCACTGGGCCATCTTCTGCCGATCCACCGCCATCAGATCCACCTGCTGGCCCTCATGGGCCAGCACCACCAGATGGAGCTCGTCCACATCGGAGGCGATCTGCTCCTCCAGCAGGTAGGGGAGGGCCGCTGCCGACTGGCGGTTGTAGCGACCCGGCAGGGTGACGCGCCGGAAGATCAGATCGCTGCCCGGCACTAGCGTGACCACTGGGCGGCCACCGGCCCGATCCTGCAGCTCGCTCAGGGCATCGGCCGAGGGCAGGGTGCCGGAGGCGATGATCTCCTGCTCCTGACCGGACCAGACCAGCCAGGCCACGGGTTGTTGTTTATTGGTCCCCAGTCGGATGACCAGACTTTCGCTCACGCATCTCTCTCCTGCGATACCGGTTTGCAAAGGGCGTTGTGCGCCCTGGCAACCGGTGCGCAGCCCGCAGGCTGCATCCAACATCTCTCGTACCCGCAGGCGATGGCCTGCAGGTGCGCTGTTTATTCGGCGCCGCTACTGAGGCGGCGCAGTATCACCAGTTTATTGTCCTTGCCCCGCTGGAACAGGGTTTCGAGCCAGGCCCGGTTGTCGCCGACCTCGGCCACGACCCGGGCTTCGAAGAAGTCGCTCTTGACCACCAGCGCCTCTTTCAGCCCTTTCACCGAATCGACCGGAGCGAGCATGTCTGTCATCAGCTTGCTCTCTTTCCACCCCTTCTGTGGCCGCTCATTCAGTACCCGCTTGGCATCATCCAGCCCGATAGTGCCCAGATAGAGGGCAACCAGCAGCTCGGGGCGCTGGGGGGCAAGGGTATTGATATTGATCTTCAACTTGTCGTTGGGCAGGGTGCAGACGTAGGGGGCCAGTCTGGCATAGACCCTGGCCGTCACCCCGCGCACCGCCCGCAGCTCATCCTTGCCCAACATCCACTGGTTGGCGGTCAGGTAGGGTGGCTTGAGCCCCTCGTAATAGGCGTCCTCTGCGCCAAGGCTGGAGACCAGCACCGTATCCTTGTCGGTCCAGTCACGAATGGCATCGGTGAGCTGGGCCGCCTCGTAATCATCCATTGCCAGCTCCTTGAGCAGTTCGCGAAACACCTGCACCGGATAGGGCTGCTGCGCCAGCTCCTCGCCGCTTCCCGCCTTGGAGGCCACGCTCAGGCTGTTGAGGTTGAAGCAGGATTGCAGGTCGGTCACCTCGCCCTTGAGCTGGCCATCATCCACTGGAAACACAGTGTTCTTGCGGGCCCAGTTCTGGCTGAGGTTAACCACCTCGGGGTTGTCCTTGAAATCCTGCGTCAGCACCTTGCTTACCAGCGCTTCCGCCGAGAGGGCATACCACCATGCCTGTTTGCCTGTGGTGATGTTGGCGGTGCGGCGCAGCTCAAGCTGCAGGCGGCCGCTCATATTGCTGGCGATGATCACCATCACCGAGAGGATCAGCAGCACCACCAGCAGCGCCATGCCGCGCTGGCGACCGGGAGCGGCGAGATTAGCCCGCATTGGCGCCCCCTCCGTTCTGGCTGTCACCATTACCGCCATTGGTATTGCCGTTGTTCCCGTTGTTGTTGTTGTTGTTGCCACCTTGGTCGGGGTTGCTGCTCTGGCTGTTCTCTTCGGCGCGCTGGCCACCGGCGCCAATCAGGAACTGACGGCGAATGGTGCCGTAATCTTCCAGATCCAGCTCCACTGCCAGCCCGTGGGGCAGCACGCTGCGCTGGCTCCACTCCTCTTTCCAGTTGCCCTTGTCGAAGAAGTAGAGGCGAAACGCCGTGACCCCTGTCAGCACTGGCTGGATGCGCGGCTCGGTGCCGATCACCGGATCCGGATAGAGGTAGCTCAGGCGCTCCAGTTTCTGATCCTTGAGGCGCCAGCCGACCCGCTGCAGATGGGAGCGGGGCAGCATGCCGTCCGGGTTGAGCCAGCCGCTGCGCATAAAGGCCATGCCCCAGTCATCGCTCTGCTGGCCGAACCGGGAAGCCGCCAGCAGCACCTTGTTGTTCTCCCCCTCGATGCGACCGCTGCGCGGCACCATCTGGGTGATGTCTCGCTCCAGCAGGGTGAAGGCGAGTTGCAGTTCGTTGAGGCGGGTCTCCTTGCGCTTGGCCACCTCGTCGCTGGTGAGCACCCCCTGCAGCACCTGATAGGCGCCCATGCTGAGAGTGGCGAAGATGGCGATCGCCACCAGCATTTCGAGCAGGGTAAAACCGGCGTGACGGACGGAGCGAGGCGTGCGGGCGGATAGCAGGGTCATCGGCTGATATAGGTCCGCATCATGGCGACCGGGTTCTCGGCCTTGGCCTCGGTACGCACTTCCATATCGAGCGCCCGGAAGTTGTTGTCGGCGGTGGCGACGCCGCGATAGCGCCAGTACCAGGTGCTGCCCGCCATCTGCTCATCCCCTTCCACCCAGCTGTCGCCGGGCCACTTGTTCTCGAGCTTCTGTTGCACCAGCTGGTTCTCTACCACCCAGGTGGCGAGTGTCTTCTGCTCCAGATAGTTGAGGGCCGAGAGGTGTTCGCTGGCGGTTTTCATTACCGCGAGACCCGCGATGGCAAAGACTGCCAGCGCTACCATCACTTCGAGTAAGGTCATGCCCCGGGCGTTCATCGTGCCACCTGTTGAGGGTGTGGTTGGCACAGCAGTAGCGCCACCATGACTCCTTTCTCAAACAACGTCATGCCGCGAGCGTTCATTCGCTCACCTCTTCATCTTCATCACCGGTGAGCAGGGTGAGGCGGCCGAACTCGTCCCCCTTGACGATGCGGGTGTAGCGGGCATCGTCATCCTGCTGGGTGAAGGTGAGCACGAACGGGCTCAGCTCGCCGCCCGGGAAGATCAGTAGCTGCGGCGTGCGCTCCTTCTCGTCGCGCTTCTGTTCGGTTTTCTCGTCGGAGTCCGGCTGCCAGCCAAAGCCTTCCAGCTCCAGCGCCAGCGTCATGTTCTCGGCCAGTTGCACCGGCCCCAGCTGCTTGTCGCCAGTCAGGGCCAGCCACTTGCGATCCTTGGCCTGACGCTGCATAAACTGCCAGCCGTTATCCTCGATGCGAATGCCTACCAGCCGACCATCCATCACCGCATACTCCTGCGCCAGCTGCAGCGTCGCCATCAGGCGACGCGCCTGCTTGTCCAGCTCCCGATCTCCTCTGGCGCCTCCCATGCTGAGAGTGACGGCGGTGGCCACTAGTCCCATCAGCATGGCGACCAGCAACACTTCCAGCAGAGTAAAGCCTGATTGGCGACGGGCAGATGGAACAACCCTCATTCAGGCTGCTCCAGCAAGGCGGAGTGAATGCGCTGGCGACATATCACTTATTGGAAATCCTTCAGGTTCCAGTTGCCGATGTCATCATCGGTACCGGCTTCACCATCCAGACCCATGGAGAAGATGTCGATCTTGCCGAACTGGCCCGGGCTCAGCAGTTGGTACGGGTTGCCCCAGGGATCTTGCGGCAGGCGCTTGATGTAGCCGCCATCGCGGTAGCTGCGCGGTGCCGGATCGATGGAAGGCTTGGTCACCAGCGCGTCCAGGCCCTGTTCTGTTGTCGGGTAGCGGTTGTTGTCCAGCTTGTACATGTCGAGGGCGTTTTCCAGCGCCACGATATCGGAGACCGCTTTCTGCTGGTCAGCTTTCTCCTTGTTGCCCATCAGGTTGGGCACCACCAGACTGGCCAGAATGCCGAGGATCACGATGACCACCATGACTTCCAGCAGGGTAAAACCGGATTGACGACGTTTGTTCATGAGTTGCTCCGTAACGAATGAGATGGGATGGCCCATCAGAGAGTGATCACTGGGTGGGTTCGACGGGCCGCCAGCGGCGCCACCGAACACCGGAAACTTACATATTCACCATATTGTTGAGCTCGAGGATCGGCTGCAGGATCGACATCACGATAAACAGCACCACCCCGGCCATGGAGACCACCAGCATGGGTTCGAACACCCCGAGGGCGATATTGACCTGGGATTCAAACTCCCGATCCTGGTTGTCTGCAGCCCGCTCCAGCATGCTGTCGAGCTCGCCGCTCTGCTCGCCGGAGGCGATCATGTGCAGCATCATGGGCGGGAAAATCTTGGTCTCGGTCAGCGACTTGCGCAGACTGGTCCCCTCGCGCACCCGTTCGGCGGCCTCGAGAATGCGCATTCTGGCAAAGTCGTTGGAGAGCACTTCGCCGGAGATCTTCATCCCCTCCAGCAGCGGTACCGCACTGGCGTTGAGGATGCTTAACGTACGGGCGAAGCGGGCGGTGTTGAGACCGCGGCTGACCCGGCCAATCACCGGCAGGCCGAGCAGCACCTGATGCCAGCGTCGGCGACGCTTTTCATCGGTGAGCCACCAGCGCCAGACAAAGCTGCCAAGGAAGATCAGCAGCAGGAACCAGAGGCCGTAGGCCTGCATCAGTTCGCTGGTGCCGATGAGAAAACGGGTGGTGCCCGGCAGCTGCTGGCCCATGTGTTCAAACTGGGCCACTACCTTGGGTACCACGGCGGTGAGCAGGATCGATATAACCCCGATGGCGACACAGGTGAGCACGATGGGGTAGATCATCGCCTGCAGCAGCTTGGTGCGCATATGCTGGCGCTGCTCTGTGTAGTCAGCGAGACGGTTGAGCACCTTCTCCAGATGGCCCGATTTTTCACCGGCCGCCACCATGGAGCGAAACAGCTGGTCGAATACATGGGGAAAGGCCCCCAGCGAGTCGGCCAGCGAATAGCCTTCCACCACCTTGCTGCGCACGGTCGCCACCAGAGAGCGCAAGTGAGCTTTTTCGCACTGCTCGGCCACCGCCTTGAGCGCCTCTTCGATGGTGAGGCCGGCCCCCACCAGAGTGGCCAGCTGGCGAGTGATCAGGGCCAGCTCGGCTGTGCTGGCGCCACGACGGAACAGGGCGAAGCGGGTCGCCTCCCGTTTTGCCTTCTCGGTGGTCTCGTTCACCTCGAGGGGGGTGAGCCCCTGCTCGCGCAGCAGTTGGCGCACCTGACGGGCCGAGTCACCCTCCATCACGCCGCTCTTGCTGCGCCCCTTGTTGTCGAGGGCCTTATATTCGAATGCCGCCATCTCAATCTTCCCGGGTCACGCGCAGTACCTCTTCGAGGCTGGTCTGCCCCTTGAGCACCTTGTCGATACCGTCGCGGCGGATGCTGGGGGTGTGGCCGCGGATCAGCCGCTCGATGGCCATCTCGCCGCTGGCGCCGTGAATGGCTTCACGCACCGCCTCGTCAACCACCACCAGTTCGTGGATGCCGGTCCGGCCACGATAGCCGGTGTGGTTGCACTGTTCGCAGCCCACCGGATGCCAGATAGGCTGATCAGGTTCCAGTGTGATACCCATTGCAAGTCGCTCCTGCTCGGTGGGCGGACGCGAGGCGCGGCAATCGGGGCAGAGGGTACGCACCAGCCGCTGGGCCAGCACCGCCAAGAGCGACGAGGAAAGCAGGAAGGGCTCGATCCCCATGTCCCGCATCCGGGTGATGGCGCCGATGGCGGTGTTGGTGTGCAGGGTCGACATCACCAGGTGACCGGTCAGTGACGCCTGCACCGCAATCTGGGCGGTTTCAAGGTCACGAATTTCCCCCACCATCACTACGTCCGGATCCTGGCGCAGAATGGCGCGCAGGCCGCGGGCGAAGGTCATGTCCACCTTGGTGTTGACCTGGGTCTGGCCCACCCCTTCGAGGTCATACTCGATGGGGTCTTCCACCGTCAGGATGTTGCGATCCCGCGAGTTGATTTCTGACAGCGCCGCATAGAGGGTGGTGGATTTACCGGAACCGGTCGGGCCGGTGACCAGAATAATGCCGTGGGGCTTGCGAATAAGCTCGCTGATGATGCTGCGGTTGGCCGCGGTCATCCCCAGCTGCTTGAGCTCGAGGCGCACGTTGTTCTTGTCGAGCAGACGCAATACCACCCGCTCGCCGTAGCTGGACGGCATGGTGGAGACCCGCACGTCGACGGCGCGGCCGCCGATACGCAACGAGATACGGCCATCCTGCGGTACCCGCTTCTCGGCAATATCCATCCGCGACATCACCTTGATCCGCGAGACCAGCAGTGATGCCAGCTTGCGATGGGGGCGCAGGATCTCCCGCAGTACCCCATCGATACGAAAACGGATCACTAGTGCCCGCTCGAAGGTCTCGATATGGATATCGGAGGCCTCCTCCTTGATCGCCTCGCTCAACATGGCGTTGATGAGGCGAATGATGGGGGCGTCGTCATCGGCATCCAGCAGATCTTCGCTTTGCGGCAGCTCTTCGGCCAGGGCGAAGAAGTCCATCTCGTTGCCGAGATCTTCCATCAGCTGGCGCGCTTCGGAGGAGTCGCGCTGATAGTGGGCCATCAGCAGCTCTTCGAAGGCCTCGTTGTCGAGCTGCTCCACCGCGAAGCTGCAACCCGCTACCCGCCGAACTTCCAGCAGGGCCTGCGGGGTGACGCCGGGGCGGCACTGCAGCACGGGAGCGCCGTCCCGCTCAATCAGGATCACCCCGAAGTTGCGGGCAAAGGCGAAGGGCAGCTCCGGCAGCGGGGGCGGCAACTCGCCGCCATCAAGATGGTAGGCACTCATCAGGGACGGCTCTGCACAAAGGGGGTGGTGCTGTCAGCTGTGTTCTGCTGGCGGCGTTTTATCTGCTCCATCTGATTTTCCACTTCCTGCCGGATTTCGGGTGACATCATCACATCCTGGCCATAGACGGGCAAAACCTGACGGGCGGGCGAGGTGAGATACCCCTCCTGGGCGGCAGCATTGAGCTGTTCGGCGCGGAACAGGCTGTACTTGTTACTGGAGACGCCGGTATAAACCTCCGCATCACGCAAGATGGTGGGCCGGATAAAGACCATCAGGTTGCGCTTGTTGGTGTTGGTGCTGGTGGAGCGGAACAGGTAACCCAGTACCGGGATATCGCCGAGTAACGGCACCTTGGAAACTTCCTCCTTGGTCTGCTCATCCATCAGGCCACCCAGTACCACTGTCTCGCCACTCTTCACCAGTACGGCGTTTTTCACCGTGCGGGTATCGAAGGTGGGACCTAGTCCCTTGGTACTGTCTGATACGACCTTGGCGACGCTGGAGACCTCCTGCTCGATGTTGAGCAGTACCGAGTCCCCTTCGTTAATCTGCGGCGTAACCGTCAGCTTGGTGCCCACCGTCTTGCGCTCTATGGTGTTGAACACCTGATCGCTGGTGGTGGAGCTTTGTGAACCGCTCTGCACCGGCACCTCCTGTCCGACATTGAAGGAGGCCTCCTTGTTGTCCATGGTGACGATACTCGGGGTTGAGAGAATATCGCTCTTGGTATTGGAGGCGAGAGCCGTCGCCAACATGGCCCAATCGCCGTGATAGAAACCGGCGGCCATCCCGTTAAAGCTCCCAAGCAAGTTGGTAGCTGTCTCGGTATTGCCATCCTGGTAATCCTTACCGGCTGCGATGGCTCCGCCAATGGGCAGTGTTGTGTTGGTAAATTGGGTGCCGCCAGCGTTGGTGTTGGCCCACTGCACGCCCAGATTGAGGCCGTCACTGTCGGCAATTTCGACGATGATCGCTTCTACCAGCACCTGGGCGCGACGGATATCGAGCTTGGCCACCACCTGCTCCAGTTCCGCCATCACATCCGGCTGGGCGGTGATGACCAGGGCATTGGTTGCCTCGTCGGCAGAGATGGCCAGCTTGCCACCGCCGATGCTGGCGCCCCCTGTGGTTGCTCCGCCCCCCTTCTTGTCAGCCTCGATGCTGGAGCTGACCCCCTTGAGCACATCGACCATATCCTTGGCCTTGCCATATTTGAGATAGAAGACCCGGGTGTTGCCCTGACTCTGCAGGTCGCGGTCGAGCTGGCGAACCATCTGGATGATGCGGGCGCGCGCTTTCGGCTCACCGCTCACCACCACAGAGTTGGTACGCTCGTCGGCCACCACCTTGGGCGACAGCAACAGAGAGGCGGTGCCCCCTTGTGGATTGCCATCCTTGTTGAGGTTGGTCACCAGCCGCACCATCTCGCCGGCCGAGGCATATCTCAGCTTGATGATGTCCACATCCTGATCGCCTGCGCGGTCGACCCGGTTCACCACTTCCACCAGACGGTTGACCACGGCGGCGCGGCCGGTGATGAGCAGCACGTTTGATGGCTCGTAGTGCACCACGTTGCCCCCACCGGCGTTGTCGTTGAGCTGGCGCAGCAGGGGAGCCAGTTCACGCACCGAGACGTTGCGTACCGGCACGACTCTGGTCACCATCTCGTCGCCCACTCCCGGGTTATTGCCATCCACCACCGGAATGGCGGAGGTTTTGGCATCCCGCGAGCGGAGCACCTTGAGCACGCCGTTATTCATCGGCACCACGGCAAAGCCGTAGACATCGAGCACACTCAGGAAGAACTGGTAGTACTGCTCCTCGTTGAGCAGGTCGTAGCTGCGCACGTTGATCTTGCCGCGCACCGAGGGCTCTATGATGATGGTCTTGTTGAGGTTTTTGCCCACCGTATTGATGAACTCTTCGATGTCGGCGTTCTTGAAGCTGGCAGAGTACTCGGTGGCCCAGGCTGAGCCCGCCATCATCAGAGCCGCTGCGATAGTGGCCAGACGCCAGCCTTTCCCTTTAGTGGTCATTATTGGTACGACTCCAAATCATTATTCTGACAAGCGCACATAGATGTCGAACTGTTCGCCCTGCCGCTCGACGGTTACTGTCATTTCCGTTGCGCCAGCCAGCTGCTGCATCGCCTGCATGGCTTGCATGTTGTCACGCAGATCCAGTCCGTTGATGCTGATGGCCAGATCATTGGCCTGCAGCCCGCTTTGGTTGAAAAATTCCGGATTGTTGCCCGGGTTAAGGCGATAACCGGCCATGCGGCCATCCATCTGAACCGGTGAAATATTGAGGTAATCAGTGATCTTGCCCGGATCGGCCATCAGCTCGCTGCGCAGAGAGCCAAGGAGAGTGGTATTTGTTGTTTGCGGTAGCGGCTTGCCATACTCCTCGCCATCCAGCATCAGGGTCTCGTCGCGGCCATCCCGCTCTATGATGACCCGATCCGGATAGACCTGCCGGATCCGCGCCTGGGTGCCGTCAATCATGTCGCCAACCCCGTAGGAGTTCTGGATGCCGGACATGGCGATGATGGCGATGGATTTGGCCGGATCCGAGCTGGCCAACACCCCGTTGAGCTGGGCATTGAGCTGGGTGCGCGGCGCATTGGCGGCCACGGCGGTTTTTGCCTGCGCCTTGGGGATCGCCTTGCCAAACAGCGCCAGTCGGCTCACCTCGCCCAATTCAAGGCGCGGACTGCTCTGGCCGCTGACCGCCACGGTGGAGGGTTGCCACGGCTGGCTGGATTGCGGGTTTGCCAGAGTGAGCAAGCGCCAGGTGAGGGCTGCGCTCTGCTGGGCCAGCATCAGCAGCAGCGCCAGAAAGAACACTCCGGTGACGCGAGTCAAAGGAAGCTGCCGGCACCGGGCCAGCAGCAGGGTCAAGATGTCATCCCTGAATCGTAGCGTCATATTAATCAACAAATTCCAGGCTCTGGGGCGGCTGCGTATTGTGTACGGCTGCGTGCTGTGACACAACGGGTCGGGGCGCACCAAACCGTAAAAATGGATATTTCATCACACCGTAAACCTTTGAATGCTCATAAAAGTGGCACTCAGGCGAGGTGCATCCTGCTTGCCAGCGATTATCAGGGGAAGGTGTGTACTCACCCTTGCCAATCCTGCAACGCCTTGAGGGTTACGCTCTGGCCTCCGACATCCAGCACAATGTACTGCTGGTCGATGGTGGCGAGCACGACCCCGGGGGCTATTTCGCTCCCTTCCCGGTATTCGCGGCCATTGAGCACCACGGCCCGCTTGGCCGGATTGGATGAGAACACATGGGAGCCATAGCTGAATGCGGGCACTTGCTGGCGAACCGAAAGCGGAGCGGCATTCAGCGACATCAACTGGGCCGGCTGCACGCTTTGGGAAACTGTACCTGATTCCTGTTGCAGCGGTGTTTCGTTGAGGGCGCGCATCAGCTGTTCGGCCAAGGTCGGTCGACTGGCTGCCGGATTGCTGGCAGCCGCTGCGACCCTGGGCTGCTGCACTACAGGTTCCGGCAGGGGCGGGGGCAGCGGACGGGTCACCATCGCCTTGGGCTCAACCCGCACGAAGGGGGAGGCAATCACCTCTTTTACCTCCACCTTCTCCTCGATGGGACGCAGGTGGATTAGATGCCAGCCATAGTTGGCACCCGCCCCCAGCAGCAGGGCAAGGGGCGCCAGCAACCAGCCGACGCGACGCGCGGGTTGCGCCTCCTCGCGGGCTATCGCCAACCCCATGGCGGGAATATGGCTCTGTTGCGAAGGCTGCTGGGCACGGCGCAGGGCATTGAGCAGGGTAGACATCAGGAGGTCTCCTCCAGTCTTGGCATGGGTTCGCCGGAGAGTGCGTTGAGCCGCAGCAGGGTGTTGCTGCCAGCGATGCCGTCAGGGGTGAGCCCCTGATCCCGCTGGAACTGCTGCAGTTTGTTCTTGAGCTCGCCATCGAAACGGCGCACCTTGCGTTCGGGTTGTTGCAATGCTCGGCTCAGAGCGTTGTCGAGCCACTGGATCTGGGTCTGTCCGGCATTGCTGGCGATCAGGCTGACGCCCCCTTTCGGCATGCGCCAGAGCAGGGTATAGCTGCCACCCCAGTTGTCGCTGAGCCACTGGCGATCCACTTGCCAGCTTTGGTTGCCGATCATCAGGCTGGCCTTGCTTGGCCCCAGATTGACCAGGGTGGCGTAATAGAGACCGCCACTCTGGTCAGTGAGCGTGATCATGGCGGGATGCTGCAGGGCGCGCAGCTCCTCGAGGCTTGCCTCTCCCTCCTGGCAGCGCAGACCGGCGCGAGGGGCGTTGTCACAGGTGGCATCGAACGGTTCCGGTTCATAGCCCCAGACCCGATAGAGATTCTGCATGGCGCTCTCGGGGTCGAGGGCCTGATTGATCGCCTCGGTCAACTGTTCCTGTTGTTCGGCCGTCTCGTCAACGGTGACAGGCACCTCGACCTTGACCACAGGCCGTTCGGGGAATACGCCGAAAAATTGCCAACCCCACCAGCCTGCAGCTACCAGCAAGGCGCCAGCCAGTGTCACCATCAGACCGGAAAGCCAGCTCCCCTCATCACGGACGCCGCTCACCTCGAACGCTGCCTGGCTGATGTCGCCATGAACAATCTTGTAGCTGCCACGGGCGAAGGCGGCGAGCAGGGCGCGATCGCAGATGAGGTTGATCAGGCGCGGAATGCCGCCGGAGAGCCGATGCAGCGTCTGGATCGCTCTGGGGGTAAAAATGGGCTGCACACAACCGGCTACTTGCAGCCGGAAGCGGACGTAGGCATCCACATCGGTGGCGGAGAGGGGCAGCAGGTGGTAGCGGGCGGTGATGCGCTGGGCCAGTTGGCGCAACAGGGGCTGGCGCAGCATCTGTTGCAGTTCGGGTTGGCCGATCAGCACGATTTGCAGCAGTTTTTTCTCGTCGGTTTCCAGGTTGGTGAGCAGACGCAACTGCTCCAACACCCCGGGCAACAGATGTTGGGCCTCATCCACCAGTACCACGCTGCGCTTGCCTGCGGTCAGGTTGGCCAGCAGGTGGTCGCGGATCAGGTCGAACAGTTGCTTGATCCCGGCCTCGGCGGGGTAGGGGAGTTGAAACTCGTCGCAGATGGCTGCCAGCAGATCCCGTTCGGTCAGGGAGGGGTTGAGGATGTAGGCGATCTCGGTATCTGCTGGCAACTGCTGCAGCAGGCAACGGGAGACGGTGGTTTTGCCGGTGCCCACTTCGCCGGTCAGCAGCACAAAGCCGCCACCATCCTGCAATCCGTAGTTGAGGTGAGCAAGGGCTTCGCCGTGGCGCTCACTCATATAGAGGTACTTGGGATTGGGCGAGATGGAGAAAGGCGGTTCCGATAGGCCGAAGAACTGTGTGTACATGAGGGGATTCTTTTGTAGCCGGCGACAGATAAGAAATGTCTCCGGATGATAGCAAACCTCGAATTCATTGGAAGCCATCATTGGCAAAGGATGACAAATTGCAGCCTTTTCCTGTCATCTTGTGATCCAGATATCGCCCCGTTGCACCATGGTACTCAAAAATTGCAACCAATCTGAAAAATAAGTTTTTCATCAATGGCTTGTCGGTATGCGTTGTCACAGTAGTCCGGTGTTTTCGGATCAATAGTCATGGTCTGGCCACTATTTATGCCCGTTTTCTCCTCTCGTAAGGGTGAACCGAGAGAGGGGCTAGCGGCGAAACAGCGCCAAACCCCAATCAGAGTACAGGGCGCGGGCCACTCTCCCCGCGCACTCTGTTACTGTCGTTGTAGCAGCAGGCTACCGATGGAGTAGCCTGCGCCAAAGGAGCACAGTACGCCGCGAGCCCCCGCAGGAAGGTCGCGATTGTACAGATGAAACGCGATGATGGAACCCGCCGAGCTGGTATTACCATAGCTATCAAGAATGACCGGCGCCTCCTGCTGGCTGGCATCGTGGCCGAGCAGTTTGCGGCCGATGAACTGGTTCATGGTGAGGTTGGCCTGATGGAGCCAGAGCCGGTTCAGGCTCTCGGCGGGCCAGCCCTGCTCATCGAGCTGGTTGGCAATCTGGTCGCACACCAGCGGTAACACCTCCTTGAACACCTTGCGCCCCTGCTGGCGGAACAGCTTGTCGTCGCTGTAGCGAGTGCGCGGGCTCAGCCGGTTCAAAAAGCCGAAGTTGTTGCGGATGTTGTTGGAGTATTGGGTCACCAGCTTGCTGGCCACCAGTTGCCACGGATTGGCCACCTTGCAATCTGCTTCCCGCTCCAGCAGCACCGCGGTGCAGGCATCGCCGAAGATAAAGTGACTATCCCGATCGCGAAAATTGAGGTGCCCCGAGCAGATCTCCGGATTAACCACCAGCGCCACTCGGGCGGTGTCTGCCGCCAGCATGTCGGCGGCAGTCTTGATGCCGAAGGTGGCGGACGAGCAGGCCACGTTCATGTCAAAGGCCATGCCGCTTGCTCCCAGATAGTGCTGCAGCTCGATGGCCAGCGCCGGATAGGGGCGTGGCATGTTGGAGGCAGCGACGATGACCAGATCGATCTCACCCGGCTCGCGGCCGGCGGCGATCAGCGCCTGCTCGGCGGCAGCCACCGCCATCTCCACCATGATGGAGGGCATCTCATCGGGCCGCTCCGCCAGCAGCGGTTGCATGATGTCGGGGTTGAGTACCCCTTCGCGGCTCACCAGATAACGGCTTTTGATGCCGGACGCCTTCTCGATGAACTCGCAACTGGAGTGCTGCTTGGCGGGGAGCTGGCCGGCGTCGATGGCGGAGGCGTTCTCCTCGTTGTAGAGATCCACATACTGGTTGAAGGCGGCCACCAGTTCTTCATTGCTGACGGCAAAGGGTGGGGTATAGAGGCCTGAGCCACTGATCACGATAGAGGTCATCTTTGCTCCTCGCCGGGTGCGTTCCCGGCTTGTCGGTTTATAGGGTAGAGAGGGTTACAGCTGGTCGATCGCCGCAGCGAGACCCGCCAGAGTCAGCGGATGCATCCGTCCGCCAACCACGTCATTCATCAGTTTGATGGAGGGATGCCAGAGCCACTCCCGCCGCGGGGTGGGGTTGATCCACACCAGTTTGGGAAAGTGCTGCTGCAAGCGGGTGAGCCACACCTGACCCGACTCCTCGTTCCACTGCTCGACACTGCCGCCCGGCCAGGTGATCTCGTAGGGGCCCATGGTGGCATCCCCCACCAGGATCACCCGGTAGTCGCTGCCATAGGTGCGCAGTAGCCGCAGGGTATCGAACCGCTCCTCAAAGCGGCGGGCGTTATCCTTCCAGACGAAGTCGTAGAGGCAGTTGTGAAAATAGAAGTACTCCAGATGCTTGAACTCGTGGCGCAACGCAGAGAAGAGACGCTGCACCTCGGCCACGTGGGCATCCATGGAGCCCCCCACATCGAAGAAAACCAGCAGCTTCACCCCGTTGTGGCGCTCGGGCCGCAGCTTCACATCGAGCCAGCCCTGGCGGGCCGAACTTTTTATGGTGTCGTCGAGATCCAGCTCGTCGGGATTGCCTTTGCGCACCCAGCGTCTGAGTTTGCGCAGTGCTAACTGGATGGCGCGCTGGCCAAGCGGTGAGTCGTCGCTGAAGTTGCGATAGTGACGGGCCTCCCACACTTTGGCCGCCTTGCCGTGCTGCTTCTCTCCACCCATGCGCACCCCCTCGGGGTGAAAACCGCCATGGCCAAACGGGCTGCTGCCACCGGTCCCTACCCACTTGTTGCCGCCGGCGTGGCGCTCTTTCTGCTCGCTTAAGCGCTGGTTAAGGGTTTCAAGCAGCTTGTCGAGTCCGCCAAGGGATTTGAGCAGCGCCTTCTCCTCTGGGCTCAACAGTCGCTCGAACTCCTTGCGCAGCCACTCCTCGGGCAGGCTTTCCGGCAGCAGGGGGATGGCGTCCAGCCCCTCATAGTATTCGGCGAAGGCGCGATCGAAGCGATCGTAGTGGGCCTCGTCTTTTACCAGCAGGCAGCGGGAGAGTTGGTAGAACTCCTCCATATCGACAGCGACCAGCCGGGCAGCCAGTGCGGCGTGCAAGTCCAGCAGCTCACGCAGGCTGCAGGGGAGCTTGTGGCGGCGCAGATGGGTAAAAAAGTCGATCAGCATGGTTCAGCTGCCGCGCCGGGCCAGAAAGGCGAGCTTCTCGAAGAGATGCAAATCCTGCTCGGTCTTGAGCAGGGCGCCATATAGCGTGGGCACCAGCTTGCCGGGCTCGCGGGCGCGCATCGCCTCGGGGGCGATATCGTCGGCCAAGAGCAGGCGGATCCAGTCCAGCAGCTCCGAGGTGGAGGGTTTCTTGCGCAGCCCCTCTACCTCGCGCAGCTCGAAGAAGAGATCCATTGCCTCGCCAAGCAGGCTCTCCTTGAGGTCGGGGTAGTGGAGTTTGACGATGGCCTGCATCTCGACCTTGTCGGGGAAGCGGATGTAGTGGAAGAAACAGCGGCGCAGGAAGGCGTCCGGCAGCTCTTTCTCATTGTTGGAGGTGATGATGACCACAGGCCGCTGGCGTGCCTTGACTCGCTCGCCTGTCTCGTAGACGTCGAACTCCATCCGATCCAGCTCCAGCAGCAGATCGTTGGGGAATTCGATGTCGGCCTTGTCGATCTCGTCGATCAGCAGCACAGGTCGCTGCTCGGCGCTGAAGGCCTGCCACAGTTTGCCTTTACGAATGTAGTGGCTGATATCGGCCACTCTGGGGTCGCCGAGCTGGGAGTCCCGCAGCCGGGCCACCGCATCATATTCGTAGAGTCCCTGTTGGGCCTTGGTGGTGGACTTGATATGCCAGGCAATCAGGTCTGTGCCGAGATGGTCGGCGACCGCTTCCGCCAGCACCGTCTTGCCGGTGCCCGGCTCCCCTTTGATCAGCAGCGGTTTTTCGAGGGTGATGGCGGCATTGACCGCCATCTTCAATGCATCGGAGGCGAGATACTGGCTGCTTCCTGAAAATCCCATAACGTCGGTTCCTTTGACGATTGGCGCCTGGAGTCAGGGGCCAGAGAGAATAAGCTCTATATGTTGTAATACCATATGGTTATAACGAATAGTCACTTCTCATTCAGAAACCACAGGGTAATCTTGTTTCATCGTCGTAACAAACACAGGGATAGCGCCATGAGCAAAATTTTTGAGGACAACAGCCAGACTATCGGTCACACCCCGCTGGTTCGTCTCAACCGTGTTACCAAAGGTCGCGTGCTGGCCAAGATCGAGAGCCGCAACCCCAGCTTCAGCGTCAAGTGCCGGATCGGTGCCAACCTGATCTGGGATGCCGAGAAGCGCGGCATCCTGACCAAGGGTAAGGAGATCATCGAGCCCACCAGCGGCAACACGGGTATTGCTCTGGCCTTTGTCGCGGCAGCTCGCGGCTATCCTATCACCCTGACCATGCCGGCTACCATGAGCCTGGAGCGCCGCAAGTTGCTCAAGGCGCTCGGTGCCAATCTGGTGCTGACCGAAGGGCCGCTTGGCATGAAGGGGGCCATTGCCAAGGCCAACGAGATCCTCGAATCCGAGCCGGGCAAGTATGTGTTGCTGCAACAGTTTGAAAACCCGGCCAACCCGGAGATCCACGAAAAGACTACCGGCCCCGAGATTTGGGATGCCACTGACGGCGAGGTAGATGTGTTCGTGGCCGGGGTCGGTACCGGCGGCACCATTACCGGTGTCTCCCGCTATCTGAAGCAGACGAAAGGCAAGGCGGTGGTCTCTGTTGCGGTCGAACCGGCGGAGTCGCCGGTCATCAGCCAGAAGCTGGCCGGGGAAGAGATCAAACCGGGCCCCCACAAGATCCAGGGGATCGGCGCCGGCTTTATCCCGGGCAACCTGGACCTCTCCCTTATCGATCGGGTGGAGAAGGTGACCAGCGATGAAGCCATCGAGATGGCCCGTCGCCTGATGGAGGAGGAGGGGATCCTGGCCGGTATCAGTTCCGGTGCTGCGGTGGTGGCAGCCAGCCGTCTTGCCGAGCTGCCGGAATTTGCGGGCAAAACCATTGTGGTCATCCTGCCGAGTGCGGCGGAGCGTTACCTCTCCAGCGCCCTGTTTGCCGGGGTGTTCAGCGAGCAGGAACTGCAGCAGTAACTGATCGGAATCTTTCAAAACAGCGGCGCTCCCAGGAGCGCCGCTTCTTTATGGGCTAGACTCAACCCCTGTTAGTGTCACTTGATCCTTATTTTTTGGGGTAAAATAACAAGTTCCGGAGTGAGAAAAAAAGCAGACATTCCGCTCTAAATCTCATATCCTGTGCGGCGTCACGCGGTGTTTGCTGGCTGGGTATCACAAAGTAACAAAGTGTTATTTTTCGTTATAAAATAATTTCAGGCCAGTCCTGATGCGGCTTGTAGCCCAATAACTGAAAATTGCCAACCAGCGCGCCGATTACTGCACAGAAACTTGACCTGGATTAAACCATTGCGGGTCTGCTTTCGTTACTTTACAACATATCCATACTGACACGGTGGGTCAGGTTGCTTCAAAAACGACCAATCCACCAAAAAATATCAATAATATGGGGTGAAACCATGTACGAGAAGTCTGTTGTTATTACTGCTGAAAACGGCCTGCACACCCGTCCGGCAGCTCAGTTCGTGAAAGAAGCCAAAGAATTCCAAAGCGAGATCACTGTGGTCTCCGGTGGCAAGTCCGCCAGCGCCAAGAGCCTGTTCAAGCTGCAGACCCTGGGCCTGACCAAGGGCACCAACGTAACCATCCAGGCTGACGGCCCGGATGCCCAGCAAGCTGTTGAGAAGCTGGTTGCCCTGATGGACGAGCTGGAGTAATCCAGCTTTAGATTCCTCCCCCACAGTCGTTTTAATAGGAAGGATTATGATATCTGGCATTCTTGCGTCCCCCGGTATCGCATTCGGTAAGGCGCTTCTTCTTAAAGAAGATGAAATCGTTATCAATCAGGGCAAAATCTCTGCTGATCAGATTGATGGCGAGATCAACCGTTTCCTCGAAGCTCGTACCAAGTCAGCTGCCCAGCTGGAAGCCATCAAAGAGATGGCCGGTCGCACCTTCGGTGAGGAAAAAGAGGCCATCTTCGAAGGCCACATCATGTTGCTCGAAGATGAGGAGCTGGAAGGGGATATCAAATCCTTCATCAAAGAGAACAAGGCATCCGCCGACAAAGCCATCTATGAGGTGATCGAGCAGTACGCCAAGATGATGGCCGAGCTGGATGACCCCTATCTGCGCGAGCGCGCTACCGACTTCCGTGACATCGGTACCCGTCTGGTGAAGAACGTGCTGGGCATCGCCGTTGTCAACCTGAGCACCATCGACGAAGAGGTGATCCTGGTCGCCAAAGACCTGACCCCGTCTGAAACCGCTCAGATCAACCTGAAATATGTGCTGGGTTTCGTCACCGATATCGGTGGCCGTACCTCTCACACCTCCATCATGGCCCGCTCCCTGGAGCTGCCGGCCGTGGTAGGCACCAACGACATCACCGAGCTCGTCAAGAACGGTGACATGCTGGTGCTGGATGCGATCAATAACCAGATCATCATCAATCCGACCGCTGAACAGCTGAACGAAGCCAAGAAGTTCCAGGCTCAGTTCCAGGCCGAGAAAGATGAGCTGGCCAAGCTGAAAGATCTGCCTGCCATCACGCTGGATGGTCACCAGGTCGAAGTGTGCGCCAACATCGGTACCGTCAAGGATACCGAAGGTGCCATCCGTAATGGCGCCGAAGGCGTGGGTCTGTACCGTACCGAGTTCCTGTTCATGGACCGTGACGCGCTGCCGACCGAAGACGAGCAGTTCAAAGCCTACAAAGAAGTGGCCGAAGCGATGCCGGATCAGCCGATCATCGTGCGTACCATGGACATTGGCGGCGACAAAGAGCTGCCGTACATGAATTTCCCGAAAGAGATGAACCCCTTCCTGGGCTGGCGTGCCGTGCGTATTTTCTTCGACCGCGAAGACATCATGCACGCTCAGCTGCGGGCAATTCTGCGTGCGTCTGCCTTCGGCAAACTGCGCATCATGTTCCCGATGATCATCTCTGTCGAAGAGTTCCGTAGCCTGAAAGTTACCGTAGAGACGCTGAAAGCCGAATTGCGTGCCGAAGGCAAAGCCTTTGATGAATCCATCGAAGTGGGTATCATGATCGAGACCCCGGCCGCTGCCGTGATGGCTCATCATCTGGCCAAGGAAGTGGATTTCTTCAGTATCGGTACCAACGACCTGACCCAGTACACCCTGGCTGTCGATCGTGGTAACGAGATGATCTCCGCTATGTACAACCCGCTGTCACCCTCCGTCCTGACCCTGATCAAGATGGTTATCGATGCGTCCCACGCCGAAGGCAAGTGGACCGGTATGTGTGGTGAACTGGCTGGTGACGAGCGCGCCACTCTGCTGCTGCTGGGTATGGGTCTGGATGAGTTCTCCATGAGCGCCATCTCTGTACCGCGTATCAAGAAGCTTATCCGCAACACCAGCTTCGAAGATGTGAAGGCAATGGCTGACCAGGCATTGAGCTTTGCCACCGCTGCTGAAATCGAAGCGTGCGTAGATAACTTTATCAAGCAGAAGGCAGTCTGCTAAGATCGGCTGCAAACAGCGACAAATCATCTTTAGGAGCTTTTACTATGGGTCTGTTCGACAAACTGAAGAAACTGGTGTCCGACGATAGCGCTGATACCGGCGGCATCGAAATCTTTGCTCCGCTGTCTGGCGAAATCGTGCCGATCGAAGATGTGCCTGACGTTGTCTTCGCCGAGAAGATCGTGGGTGACGGCATCGCTATCAAGCCGGCTGGCAACAAGATGGTTGCTCCGTGCGACGGCACCATCGGCAAAATCTTCGAGACCAACCATGCGTTCTCTCTGGAGTCCGACTCTGGTATCGAGCTGTTCGTTCACTTCGGTATCGACACCGTTGAACTGAAAGGCGAAGGCTTCAAGCGTATCGCTCAGGAAGGCCAGCAGGTCAAGCGCGGTGACACCATCATCGAATTCGATCTGGCCGTTCTGGAAGCAAAAGCCAAATCTACCCTGACTCCGGTGGTCATCTCCAACATGGACGAGATCAAAGAGCTGGTGAAGATGACTGGTGCCGTGACTGTGGGCGAGACTCCGGTTATCCGCATCAAGAAGTAATGGTCGGCTGGCCTATGCCAGTTGCCGCAGTAAAAAACCGAAGCCTGGTGCTTCGGTTTTTTTATGGTTGCGTGCGAGCTTCCCTTTCTGGCTATCAGGCTATTGTGCCGACATGACCACCCGGTTACGTCCCTGCTCCTTCGCCTGATAAAGGGCTCGGTCTGCCATCATCAGCAGATAGTCGATGCTCTCCTGACCCTTCATGCCGGCACACCCCAGACTGATGGTTAGCGCGATCTGTTCTCCTTGCCATGGCAAGCGGGTGGTACTGACATGCTGGCGCAGTTGCTCGGCACGTTGTGCCGCCTGCTCAATGCTGCAGTCTGGCAGGATCAACAGAAACTCCTCTCCACCCCAACGGGCCAGGCTTTCCCCGGGCAACAACTGGCCCGCCATGGCATGGGCGACGGCGCAGAGTGCGGCATCGCCCGCAGGATGGCCGTAGCGGTCGTTGACCTGCTTGAAATGGTCGATATCTCCCAACACCACCGAGAGGGGCTGGCCCTGCAACCAGAGAGCCTGCAGCTGTTGCTGGGCGCCACGCCGGTTGGTCAGTTCGGTGAGGGGATCGGTGCAGGAGAGGCGGCTCACCTCTTCTACCATGCATTGCAGGTCGTGGATATCGCGAAAGGTGACGATATGGCTATCCGGGATGGCATCTGCCCCCAGCTGGGCGGTGACGATAAACCAGCGAGAGTGGCCACTCTTGCATCGGATCAGCGCCGGCATCTCGGCGACCTCCAGTCCATGGTGCAGGCTCTGCTCTATCTGGTTATGCCAAGCCTGAATTACCGAGTTGCGATAGCTCTCATCGGGATAGGCGAGGTGAAACCAGCTCTCCATGTCCGGCAGATCCTGCAGCTCATAGCCCAGCTGTTCGCGAAAGGCCCTGTTGAGGAAGAGATGGCGACGCAGGGGGATCCGGTCGGGTGACATATGACCCTGGCTGGCTGTCGACTCGGACACCAGGATTGGGAGCGGGATCACATCAAAGGAGCGAAACAGAATGTGCTCTAGTTGTTGGTCATCCATGGGCGAAAACGCGGCTCCCTGCTCTCCCGTTCGTCAGCCTACATTAGGTGAGAGACCGCAGCGGGTAAACTCATTTATCACTCTCCGGCGGTTGCCTGAGTGGACGGTCGTGGCAACGGGAACATAAAAAAGCCGCTCACCTGGGTGAGCGGCTGTTGTCATCAGATCAGTGCAGTTCGCTATCAGGCTGGCTGCTTGCCATCTTCCGCGGGAGGTGGCAGAGCGGCGGAGTTGGACTCCACCTTCTGCTCTTCGCCCTGCATGTTCTTGATGTAGACATCCATCTGGTTGAAGGCGATCTCGATGCCGTTCTCGCGGAACAGCTGGTCGATCTTGCGGTTCAACTCGTCTACCGCCGGGTTGCGATCACCCAGTTCGCTCACGAAGAAGCGCAGCTCGTGATCCAGCGTGCTGGCGCCAAAGGTGAGGAAGTAGACGATGGGGGCTGGGTCTTTCAGCACGCGGCTGTTTTCGTCGGCCGCCTGCTTGAGCAGGGTGCGGGTCAGCTCGAGATCCGAGCCATACGCCACGCCCACCCGTACGATCACCCGGGTGACGGTGTCACTCAGCGACCAGTTGATGAGCCGTTCTGTCATCAGCTGCTGGTTGGGGATGATCACCTCTTTGCGGTCGAAGTCGGTCAGGGTGGTGGCGCGAATGCGGATCCGCGAGACGGTACCGGAGAAGGAGCCGATGGTGACGGTGTCACCGATCCGCACCGGACGCTCGAACAGGATGATGATGCCGGAGACGAAGTTGGAGAGGATCTCCTTCATGCCGAAACCGATACCGACTGACAGACCACCCGCAACCCACTGCAGCTTGTCCCACTGCACACCCATCATAGAGAGAGCGGTGAGGGAGCCAAAGCCGATCAGCACGTAGTTGAGCATGGTGGTGATGGCGTAGGCGGTCCCCTGAGCCAGGTTGAGCTTGGAGAGCACCAGCACCTCCAGCAAGCCCGGCAGGTTGCGCGCCAGTGACCAGGCACCGCCGAGCAGCAGGAAGCCGATCAGCACGTCACTCAGGCTGATGGGGAACAGCACGGCGTTGGCGCCGGTGCCTTCACTGCGGTGCCACAGCACCATGCTGTCGAGGTAGGAGAAGACTGCGACCAGATCGGACCAGAGCCAGTAGAAGGCGACGCCGAAGATCAGCATCAGCACGGTACGGGTCAGACGCAGGGATTGCTGGCTGACATCCTCCAGATCCATGGGCTGCTCTTCGATGGATTCGCCACCTTCTGCATCTTCCGAAGATTTGTGCTCACGCTTGGCCACCGCACGGCGGTAGGCCAGACGACGGGCCGCCAGCTCAAGACCGCGCAGGGCGGTACGGTAGACCAGGCTCCAGATGATGATGAGGTAGAAGGATTCGATCAGGCGACCGGTCAGCTTCAGCGCGGTGTAGTAGTAACCGAGCACCGCCAGCACGATCAGCGCCACCGGTGCCAGCGCCAGGGCAATGGCGATCAGCGACTTCTGCATGCTCGCCTCGCCCTTGATACGGGCGCGGGAGATGGGGAACACCAGATAGGCGGCCAGCCCCAGCAGGGTCAGGGTCATGGCCTGGCCGATCACGTCGTTGCCCAGGGTGGAGGGTTCAACCACCGCCTTGGTTGCGAGCATGATGAGCGGCAGCAGTGGCAACCAGATGTAGCGCATGCTGTTGCGCTTGGCCTGCAGCTCCGCTTTCGGGATCCGGAAGTGGGTCTCGGCGATGCCGCCCGGGCGCATCACCGCCAGATAGACGCTGAACACCAGATAACCGAGGGCGAGGTTCAGGGTGATCTGGAACATCAGCTTGGGACTGAGCAGACCGCAGTAGGTCAGCAGCAGACCGCCAGCCAGAATGAACATGCTGCCCGGCAGGCGTTGCAGCACGGTATAGAGCAGGGCGCGCGGGGTGTGCCACTGGCTGTCCTGACGGAAACGGCCAAGGTCCTTGGTGATCTTCTTCTCGCGCTCAACCAGCGCCGGACGTTTCCAGACCAGCAGGCCGCCGATCAGCAGCAGCGGGAAGGCGAGCAGGGAGATCCCCAGCAGCTCTTCGCGCCAGCGTTTCCAGTCCGGTTTCAATACCCAGTCGGAGGCCTGTTTGTAGGCCTGGGCGGGCCAGCTGATAAACCACTTGCTGTCGATGGGCTTGTTGCTGCTTACCCAGAAGATGTGTTGCTGCAGGGTAAATTCGATAGAGGCATAGACCCGCGCCAGCTGCTGCTGGGTCAGCTGCAGGCTGATGGCGTTGGTGAGCTGGCTGTCGAGTTGGCGGTTGAGCTGATCGAGCAGATTGATGCGGGTGTCGAGCAGCTTGGCAAGGCTCTCCTTGTCCTCTTCGCTCACCGGATCCTTGCTGCCGGCGATCAGATTGTCCAGATAGAGGTTCTTCTGGAACAGTTGGTCACGCTGCTGGCTCAGCTCGAACTGGGCCAGATGCAGATCGGCGATCTGCTCTTCCAGGTTTTTGACGGCGATGGTGGGTGCCGCTTCCAGCTGCTGGTAGAGCTGATAGAGGATGCGTGATAGCAGCAGATTGCCCTTGAGCATCTGCACCTGTTCATTGAGGTTGCGCTCGGTCTGGATGCCGCGCTCCAGCCAGCTCTTGGCTTGCAGGTTTTTCTGGACCAGCGAGTTGAGGCTGGTGGTGGCACCGATCAGCTGCTGGCTGAGCTGGTGGTTGAGCTCCTGCTCTTTTTGCACCAGCGGGCTGTCTTCGGTCGCCACCAGTTCACCGGTCTGCTCGGCAGTTTTTTCGGTGTCGCCGAGGCGCTTGGCGCTGCTCTGATCCTGTAACAGCTGCAGTTTCTGCTCTTCGCTGGCGAGGCGGGCACTCTGGTAGTCGCGCTGCTTGATCGCCAGATCCTGCATGCTGGTACGGTTATCCAGCTCCTTTTGCAGGTGGGCCAGCTGCAGGTCGAGCAGGGCCAGCTCGGCACCGAGTTTCATCTTCTCGGCGCTGGAGACGCTTTCACCTGCGTTGAGGCGGGTACGGATCTCCTGACTGCGCTGGTAGGCGCGGCTCATGCTGGCCTGGGCGCGCTCCGGCAGGGTCTGCAAGCTGGTGAGCTGGCTGCCGATGGCGCCGAGGGCCTCCTGGGCCGCCTGCATGTTGGCCAGCACTTCCGGCTGACGGCTGTCGAGCTCTGCCAGACTCATGCTGGCGTATTCGCTCTTGATCTGCTCGGCACTCTTGCCCTTGGTCAGGGCATCGAGCTTGGCGCTGATCTCTCTGAGCTCGGTGGGCAGGTTGCGGATCCGCTGGGCCTGGGTCTTGGCCTTCGCCTCTTCCTTGTCGATGCTGTCGAGCAGTCCGAGGGTTTCGGTCAGCAACTTCTGATCTGCTTGCTGACTGACGGTCAGGGTCTCTGATTTACCCAGACCATCCAGCGCTCGCTGAACTGCGTTGCGAGAGGGGACATCTTGCGCCATGGCTTGCGACACGCAGAGGCTGGCGAGGAGACAGAGCAGCGGCAACAGGGTGGCCGAGACTCTTTTAAAACGTATTGAGGGCATATAACTTCCGGGTTATTACGCGATATTCGGGAGATTTCCCGCATAGATTAAATTCGCGTGGATTCTAACACCGGGCTTGTCAGGTAAGCAGGGGGGAGGGACAAAAAAAACGGCGCCCGCAGGCGCCGTTTTCAACTCGTTCAGCTCTGATTAAAGAACGTGAACAGAAGCGGTGTTGGTGGTGCCGCTCGGTACCAGAGCACCGGAGACCATCACAACCACGTCACCTTTCAGACCCATGCCGATTTCCAGCGCGGCTTCTTTACCGATGCGATAGAAATCGTCGGTAGAGGCGATGCTGTCAACCACGTGAGCAACCACACCCTTGGTCAGAACCAGCTGGGCAGCAGTTTTCTTGTTGGTGGTGATAGCCAGGATCCAGGCTTTCGGGAAGTACTTGCGAATGGCCTTGGCAGACTTGCCGCCTTCGGTAGCGACCACGATCAGCGGGGCGTCCAGCTTCTCGGAGGTCTCTACGGCGCCTTTACATACGGCTTCGGTGATGCGCAGCTTGTTGCTGTCGTTGGCAGCAGACAGGTTGGACGGCATCACGGCATCGGTACGCTCGCAGATGGTGGCCATGATGGTCACGGCTTCCAGCGGGTACTTACCCTTGGCGGATTCACCGGACAGCATGACTGCGTCGGTACCGTCCAGGATGGCGTTGGCCACGTCACCAGCTTCGGCGCGGGTCGGACGCGGGTTCTTGATCATGGAGTCCAGCATCTGGGTGGCAGTGATAACCACTTTGCGGGCTTTGTTGCACTTGGCGATGATCATCTTCTGGGCGAAGATAACTTCTTCAACCGGGATCTCTACACCCATGTCGCCACGAGCAACCATGATGCCGTCGGAAACAGCCAGGATCTCGTCGAAGTTGTCCAGACCTTCCTGGTTTTCGATCTTGGAGATGATCTGGATGTTCTCGCCACCGTGGGCTTTCAGGTGCTCACGGATTTCCAGAACGTCTTCTTTCTTACGGATGAAAGAAGCAGCAACGAAATCAACGCCTTGCTCGCAACCGAAGATCAGGTCGCGCTTGTCTTTCTCGGCCAGGGCCGGCAGCTTGATGGAGACGCCCGGCAGGTTAACGCCTTTGTTCTCGCCCAGGTCACCGTTGTTCAGCACTTTACAGATAACTTCGCGCTCGGTGATTTCGATAACGTCCAGACCGATCAGGCCGTCATCAACCAGGATGCGGTTGCCGACGCGCAGATCGTTGGCGAAACCGGCATAGGTCACAGCCACTTTGTCTTTGTTGCCAACCACGGTCTGGTCGGTGGTGAAGGTGAAAGTCTGGCCAGCGACCAGCGCGACGTCGTTGCCGCCTTCCAGCTTCATGGTACGGATTTCCGGACCCTTGGTGTCCAGCAGGATAGCTGCGTGCTTGCCGGTCTCGGCCATCACAGCGCGCAGGTTGCTGATGCGGCTGCCGTGCTCGGCGTAGTCACCGTGGGAGAAGTTCAGGCGCATGACGTTCATGCCGGCGTCCAGCATTTTGGCCAGCATTTCTTTGGATTCGGTCTTCGGACCGATGGTGCAGACAATTTTGGTCTTTTTCATGTCAATCTTCATGGTTAAGGAATTTCCGCCGAGCAATATACACCAGTTTTTGGAATCTTTTTATGATCCAGAAACAACGTTTTGACCAGATAACGTTTTCTTTTCAGGGATAACGTTTTCCTGTGAGTCACATTTTAGAGCATACGGCCACAGGTTCGGGCTGAAGGGATACAAATGTTGCCATCTGTGGTTGTTTGGCCGGGTTGAGGTTCAGATGTTGTAAAATGACCACCCGTCCGCTGTCACCGTCTTGTCACCGGCTTGCGCAAAAATGTTAGTTCATTGGCGCACGGGTGAAGGAGGCCGAGATGAAAAACAGCCATGAAACCGGATGGGCTTTTCTCTTGCTGTGCGCCGCCCTGCTGCTGGTTCAGACACTGCCAGCCCGCTACTGGCCTGATAATGCGCGACTGCTGGCGATCTTCTCCCATCCGGTGAAAGGGGAGGTGGCCGCCGAGGGATTGGCGTGGCGAGAGTGGCAGGCTCACAGTGCAGCGACCCGGATGGCGCTTCGTGCAGCCCGACCGCTGCCGGATGCTCCTCAGCCTTGATATCTATTGCCGATTACCTGTCGTGAAGGCGTGAAATTATCAACCATTGGTTGATAGTTCTTATCTATCTTGCTGGATTGTTCACCTTTAATGGCAGGGGGATAATCGATTCCAACAGCGATATCCCCTCCGGTATCGCCCCCTGATACTTTGTTGGAGTCTGCTTTATGTCCCTCGCCCCCGTCTGGTTTATCTCTCACGGCGCACCGGATCTGGTGCTGCGTGAGCAACCCGCCACCCGCTTTCTGCGAACCCTGCGTCTGGGTGAGCTCAAGGGGCTGGTGGTCATCTCCGCCCACTGGTTCAGCCGCGAGCTGCAGATCAACGTCGAGCCCAAACCGGAGCTGATGTACGACTTTTACGGCTTTCCCGAGCCCCTCTACCGGATGCGCTGGCCTGCCAGCAGCCCCGAGTGGCTGCAACAAGGGGTGAGCGACCAGCTGGCACTGGCCGGACTGACCGCCACCCCGGTGCGGCGCGAGCTGGATCACGGGGTCTGGTCGCCGCTCTCCCTGATCGACCCAAACAGCGAGATCCCGCTGGTGCAGGTCTCCATTCCCGCGAGCTTCACCCCGGCCCAGTTGTGGCAGTTGGGAGAGGTGTTGGGGGCACTGCGCAGTCAGGGAATTGGCATCCTCGCCTCCGGCGCCATCACCCACAACCTGCGGGCGCTGGCACCGGAAGGCTCGCCAGTGCCGGAGTGGGCCAGCCTGTTTGTCGACTGGCTGGAGCAGAAGATGGCCGACGAGGATCGGCTGGCGCTGCTCGACTATCGTCGGCTGGCTCCAGGCGCGGTGGAGTCCCATCCCCACGACGATCATCTGCGCCCACTCTTTGTGGCGTTGGGGGCCGCTGATGGTGTGGCGCCCGCTCGGCTGCACGAGAGCTGGGATGGCGGCAGCCTCTATATGGGCGCCTACCGCTTCGGCTGATAGCCTCTCAACAAGACCCCGCCAATTGGCGGGGTCTTGTTATTTTCGGCGTAGTGATTTAGCCGATGGTACTGGTGATTGAGCTGATGCTACTCAGGGGACCACTACCCGGCTCTCGCCGCCGCCGAGGGCTTCGACTCTGATCTGCACGCCAATCCGTTCTACCAGCGTCTGGACGTGGGAGATGACCCCGATCTGGCGACCGGCGGCCTGCAGGGAGTCGAGGCTGGCGAGCGCCAGATCCAGACTGTCCGGATCGAGGGTGCCGAACCCTTCGTCAATAAACAGCGACTCGACCTGGGTCTGGCGTGACGAGAGGCTGGAGAGGGCCAGCGCCAGCGCCAGCGACACCAGAAAACTCTCGCCGCCGGAGAGAGAGTCCACCGAGCGCACCTCGTCCCCCATATCGAGATCCACCACCTGCAGCGCCAGATCGGTGCCGGGCACCCGCTCCAGTCGGTAGCGGGGCGAGAGCTCGGCGAGCTGGGCGTTGGCCTCCAGCAGCAGACGCTCGAGGGTGAGGCTCTGGGCGAAGGTGCGGAACTTGGCGCCGTTGGCCTGCCCGATCAGATCGCACAGCTGCTGCCAGTGATCCGCGACTGCCTGCTGGGCGGCCAGCTCCTGTTGCAGGCTGCCCGCCTTGAGCGCTGCGGCTTCGGCCTGTGCCAGCTTGCTCTTGCACTCGAACAGCTGCTCTTCAAGGGCGCGACAACGGGCATCGAGCGCCGTCAGCTGATCGCTCAGCTCTGCATCCGGCAGGGCGGCCAGCTCGGGATGGTGCTCGCGATAGCGATCCCGCTTGCTCTCCTCCAGCGCCAGCGCCCGTTGCCGCTCGGCAAGGCGGGTACGCGCTTCACCAAGGGCATCTTCCAGCCCTTGCAGGGCAGAGCGGCGAGCCTTGAGTTCATCGGGGCTGATGGCGAGCAGGCGGCGAAGGTCGTACTCGGCAATGCCAAGGGTGCTGGCGTGGGCAGCCCAGCGCCCCAGCACCTCCCGCTTGCGGCGGCTGCTGGTCTGCTTTTCCTGCTCCACATGGGTGAGGCGGGTCTTGAGTTCAGTCTGCCGCTCCCGCAGAGCACGGCCGCCGCTTTGCATCAGCTCCAGTTCGCTGGCGAGTTGTTGCAGTCGTTGCTGCCAGCGGCTCTCGACCAGCGGGATCTCCTCGCCACCCAGACAGGCGGCACGGCTGGTGAGCAGCCCCTGACGCTGCTGTTCGTGCTCCTTGTAGTCCCGCTCGAGTTTGTGCAGCAGCTCGCGCTGGGTCTGCAGGCGTGCCTCCTGCGCACTCAGGGCGGGGGTGAGGCTGGCGATCTCGCTGGCCAGCCGCTCCCACTCGCTCTGGCCGTGCAGCCAGGCTTCGCAGGCTCGCTGCCACTCGTGCCACTGCTGGCTGCCGAGCCACTGGCGCCACGGTTGGCCGCCCATCTGCTCGTCGAGGCGGTGGGCGCCTTGCTCAAGGCGCTGGCGCAGGGTCGCCTCCTGCTCGCCCATCCCCTTCACTTCCCCTTCCAGCGCGATGCGCTGGCGATCGGCCTCCTGCCACTGCTGGTCAAACTGCTGGTGCTGGGCAGCCAGTTGGCTCAGTTGCTGACGCACCCCTTGCAGCTGTTGCTGACCAAGCTGGGCCTGACGCAGCTGCTGCTGGCTCTGGGCCAACCCCTGCTCCAGCGCCTGGCCACGGCCAAGCAATGTGCTCATCAGCTCGTTCCACTCAATGGGGCTCTGGCGCAGCGGCAGCGGATGGTCGAGCAGGGTATCGCCCCCCAGCTGTTGCCAGCGCTGGGTCAGCTGCTCGGCGCGGGTTTCCAGCTCCGGCAGATGTTGCTGACGCACCGCCAGCTGGCGGGCCAGCTCCTGACGCTCGCTCTCGCACTGAATGTACTGATGGTTGAGCTGCTCCCATTCGAGTTCGAGGCTTCTGACCCGCTCCGCCAGCTGAGCCAGGATCCCCGCCACCTGGGGCTGGCTCTGGCTGTAGGGGTGCTCCCCGGAACCGCACAGCGGGCAAGGTTCGCCATCGCTCAGGATATGGCGATACTGCTCGAAGCTGGCGATGGCGCGGGACTGCTCCAGCGCGTGGCGCGCCTCATCCCGCTGCAGGGCGAGCCGCTCGCGGGCCGGTGCCAGCTCTTCGCTTAGGGTGGCGAGCTTGCCCAGCGCCTGCTCCAGCTGGGCAATCTCCTGCTGCAAGCGGCCATGTTGCTCGCCGTGGTTGCGGCCATAATCGGCCAGCTCCAGCAGCTGACGCAGCTGACCCAGCTGTTCGGTCTGCTGCTGCCACTGCTCCTGCGCCTTGGCGAGGCGGCTCTCCCACTGTTGCTCCTGCAGCTCGTTCTGTTGCTGTTGCAGCCTGTCTTGTTCATGTTGCCAGTAGTCGCGCTCCTGCTGACCTTGCTCCAGTTGGCGCTGCAACTGTTGCAGGGCGCGCAGCTTGTGATCCCGCAGGGTGAGCAGCTGTTGCAGCTTGTCGGCATCCTCGGCCCAATCCTGCATGGCGGTGAGCAGGGGCTGCCACTGGCGGGCCACCGGTGCCAGCTCCTTGTGCTCTTCGAGCCAAAGCCCCCACTGCTGGTGCTGCTGCTTGAGCAGCTCCACCTGTCTGCTCTGCTCGCGCCAGCCCTGCTCGAGGGTGAGTTGCACTTCTCGCTCCTGCGCCCCCTCCTGCTGGATCTTCTGCAACTGCTGCACTTTTTCCCGGATGCGGGTATCGAGCTCCTGCGCCCGCTTGAGTTCGGGTTGCAGGGCGCCCCACTCCCGCTCGGCGGCAATCTTCTCCGCCAGCAACTGCTGTTCGGTCAGCGCGCTCTGCTGGGTCTGCTCCTCGAGCTTGGCCAGCTCTGGGCCCAGCTCGGCGATCACCTTCTCCTGCTGCTGCACCTCAAGGGTGAGGCGGGCCAGCTCGTCGTGATCGGCGCGGGCTACTTGGGCCTGTTCGGCACGTGCAAACTCCTCGCGCTCGGGGGCCGCGGCGCCGTGGGCCTGCAGGGCGGCATCGAGCGCCGCCTGTCCCTCGGCGCAGCCCTGCAGCTGGGCGGCAATACGGCTGTTGAGGTCGCGCAAGTCCTGCATCAGCTGCTGCTGTTGCTGCTCGTGTTTGAGGGTGGTGGAGAGGCTTACCTGCTGGCTTACCCACTGTTCGCGGGTGGCCTCGTCCATCAGCGCCACATCGCCGAGGCGCTGGGCGATGGTGGCCAGCTTCTGCTGCTCTTCCCGTGCCCGTTCATAGGTCTGGATGGAGATGGCGGAGTAGAGCTCGGTGCCGGTCATCCGTTCGAGCAGGGCGGAGCGCTCGTTGGCATCCGATTTGAGGAAGGCGGCAAATTCCCCCTGCGGCAGGATCACCGCGCGGCGGAACTGCTCCCAGGAGAGACCCACCAGCTCGTCGATGCGATCCTGCAGCTCCCGCTTGCTGCCGGAGAAAACCTGCCCTGACTCCACATCGGTCAGGGTTCGCTCCTGCGCCTGAAAACGCCCCTCCGAGCGGTTTCGCGCCCGGCGCACCGCCCAGCGGGCCAGCCAAATGCGGCCATCGCAGCCACGAAACTGCACCTCGGCAAAGCCGCTGGCGTGGCCGCGACTGAGGATGCCACGCACGTCGTTGGCCTTGAGCTTCTCTTCGTCATCCATGCGGCCCACTTCGGCCACGTTCTTGCGATTGGCAATAAAGCGCGGCATCTCATCGTAGAGGGCCAGACAAATGGCGTCGAGCAATGTGCTCTTGCCCGCGCCAGTGTTGCCGGTGATGGCAAACAGACCGGCGGCGCCGAGCGCCCCCCTGGTAAAGTCGATGGTGAAGGGGCCGGTCAGACTGGCCAGATTCTCACCTGACAGAGACAAGATTTTCATTGGTTTGACTCCTTCACCTGCTCCAGGATCTCTTCAAACGAGGCGACCAGTTGTGCTTCGGGTTCCCCATCGAACTGGCGCTGATAGCAGAGGCGAAACACCTCGGTGGGGGAGAGCTCATCGAGCCTGCGCCGCTCGCGACCATCGGCCAGCCCTTCGCCCGAGCCCTGATACTGGGTGCTGATGCGGGCCAGACGCACCGGTTTGTCTGCGATTGCGGCGAGAATGCGCTCGCGGATGCGCGCTTCTGGCTTGGGCAGCAGCAGCCGCACTTCGAGGAAGGGTTGTGCCTCTTGTGGACAAGCAGGCAGCTCGAGCGATGCGATGGCTTGGAGTGCGTCGTCGAGGCTGCTCTGGGGCAGGCGGATCATCTCCACCGCGCGGGGTACAGGGATCCGCTCCAGCCCGGCCAGTTTCCCCTCTGAAAAGGTCACTTCCAGCACCTGATGGTTGTAGTTGGCTTCGGCCAGCGAAAGCGGCAGCGGCGAGCCGCTGTAGTGCACCCCCTCGGCCGGGCTCTGGGCCAGATGGAGGTGGCCGAGCGCCGTGTAGTCGGCACCGGCAAAGAGTTCGGCAGGCAGTGCGTGTTGGTTGCCGCCGAGCACCCGCCGCTCCGACAGCTCCGAGAGCTGGCCCGCCGCCAGATAGGCATGGCCCATGGCGATGAGCGGCAGACCCTCCCCGCAGCGGGCGCGCCCTTCGGCCAATACCTCGGCGTAGATTTGGCGTACCCCTTCGATCAGCCGGTCCTGCCCTTCTTCCAACGGCTCCACCCGCAAGTCGCTGCTGCGCAGGAACGGCACGGCGGCGCACCAGGCGGCAATGTTGCCCTCCTTGTCTTGCAGCGGTACCAGCAGGCGGTCGGTCTCGAGCTTGCCCTCACTGTCGCGACTGATGCTGCCCACCAGATGCAGATCAAAGGCGCGCAGCAGCTCGTGGGGGGCATCGAGCTTGGAGGGAGAGTCGTGGTTGCCGCCGATCAGCACCATGTTGAGGTGGGGCATCTCGGCGCGCAGCCGCGCCAGAAAACGGTAGAGTTGTTGCCAGGCGCTGGCGGGCGGATTGGCGGTATCAAACAGATCGCCCGCTACCAACAGGGCGTCGATCTCGCGCGCCTTGAGGGTGTCGCTCAGCCAGTCGAGGAAGGCATCGTGTTCAAAACGGCGGTCATGACCATGGAGTTGATGGCCAAGATGCCAGTCGGCGGTATGGAGGATTTTCATTGGAAAGCAGCCCGGTTGCAGGGATGGTGCCCGCGGCACCCGATGGAGACAAGATGAGGATGCCCCGTGCTTTTTTCAAGTAAAACAGCGGTCTGTCATCAGTTCATGCGGGTTCGCAGCACATCTTGTACTGGGGGTGACCGGTGAGGGGATCGGACTCTTCACCCTTGATGACGAAACCGTGGCGACGATAGAAACGTACCGCCTGATCGTTCTCGACGAAGACCCGGGCGTAGAGCGACGCCCCCTGACGCTTGGCCTCCTGCAGCAGGGCGTGGCCGACACCGCGACCCTGACGGTCGGGACGCACAAAGAGGGCGGCGAGATAGTTGTCCACCAGCGCCATAAAGCCGAGCAGATCGCCGCGCTCCTCAAACACCCAGATGGCGGCACGATCGAGATAGCGGGTACGCAGATCCTCCTGGGCCTGCCACCAGCAGGAGGCATCGACGAAATCGTGGGCCTGCAGGGAGGCCAGCAGCCAGATTTCGACGATCTCTTCCATATCTTCCGGGCGACTGGGCCGCAACATAAATCCATCCTTGGTAACAACTTGTACACTCGCAGTCTAGGGGAACTTGACGGCCGTTCAGGTGATATAAATGAGACCCTGTGAGGTCGATCGCCCTTTATTTAGCGAGAATGATTGGCTGATCACAAAGCGCCTCTCTAGTACAATGCCCGCCGGACAATCTAGAGACCGAGGACGCCATGTGGTTTAAAAACCTGCAGATTTATCGCTTTACCCGCCCCTTTGACCTGACCGTGGATCAGCTGGAAACCCAGCTGGAAGCCTGTGCCTTCACCCCTTGCGGCAGTCAGGACATCTCCCGTTTCGGGTGGGTCAAGCCCCTTGGCAAATTCGGCTCAACCCTGACCCACTCTGCCTCCGGCCACATCCTCATCTGCGCCCGCAAAGAGGAGAAGATGCTGCCCGGCACCGTGGTCAAGGAGATGCTGGCCGAGAAGGTAGAAGCGATCGAGTTCGAACAGGGACGCGCCCTCAAGAAGAAAGAGAAGGAGGCGCTGAAAGAGGAGATCCTCCACACCCTGCTGCCCCGTGCCTTCAGTCGTACCAGCCAGACCTTCGCCTGGATCAATCCGGCCGACAATTTAATGGTGGTGGATGCAGGTTCTGCCAAGAAGGCGGACGATCTGCTGGCGCTGCTGCGCAAATCCATCGGCTCCCTGCCGGTGGTGCCGGTGGCCCTCAAGAACCCGCCCGAGATCACCATGACCGAGTGGCTGAACGAGGGCAATCTGCCAGCCTCCTTCACTCTGGAAGACGAAGCCGAGCTGCGCAGTGCCATGGAGCACGGCGGCATCATCCGCTGCAAGCAGCAGGATCTGATGACGGATGAAATCAAGAACCACCTGGCCAACGACAAGCTGGTGACCAAGCTGGCCCTCAACTGGGGCGAGACCGTCAGCTTCGTGCTGGGGGATGATCTCTCCATCAAACGCCTGAAATTCAGCGAAGAGCTGCGCGAGCAGAACGACGATGTCACCAGCGAAGATCCGGCCGCCCGTCTGGATGCGGACTTCGCGCTGGTCACCGCCGAGCTGTCCCAGTTTATCCCGGCGCTGTTTGCTGCCCTGGGTGGCGAAGAGCAGTCCATCTAACCGGACTTGCGCCTGTTTGGCCTCTGCCATTCCATCGTAAAAACCGCCTTCGGGCGGTTTTTTTATATCTATTGCGGATTGCCATTATTGATAGATGAGTAAGATATTGATCTGGTTCAATAACTTGAGCTGTCAGCGCCAATCGTGACATAGTCCCTCTTCATGGTCATAAAACAGACAAGGAGAGTGTCATGTTGCGCAAACCTCTGGGGCTGGCTGTCGCCCTTGCCCTGCTGGCCGGTTGTGCCAGTGACAACGGCTTTCACTACACCCCGCCAGCCCAGACCCTGATCGCACCCGAAGCCGCCAGTGGCTGGACCGACAAACAGGGCTGGCAGGGCCATGATTTCATGGTGGCGGCCGCCAACCCGCTGGCGGTGGATGCGGGCTACCAGATCATCAAGGCCGGTGGCAGTGCTGTCGATGCCGCCATTGCGGTGCAGTTGGTGTTGACGCTGGTGGAGCCGCAATCTTCCGGGATCGGTGGCGGGACGCTGCTGCTGGTGTGGGATGGCCGCAAGGTGAGTGCGGTGGATGGCCGCGAGATGGCGCCGGCTGCCGCCACCGACCAGCTGTTTATGCAAGATGGCAAGTCGCTGGCGTTTTATGACGGGGTGGTGGGGGGCCGCTCGGTCGGCGTTCCCGGCACCCTGCGCGCTCTGGCACTGGCCCATCAGCGTTATGGCAAGTTGCCCTGGGCTGCGCTGTTCGAGCCCGCCATCACGCTGGCAGAACAAGGATTTGTGATAAGTCCACGGCTGGCCACATTGCTGGCCAAGGATCCCTATCTGGCACGGGATCCGCAGGCGCGAGCCTATTTCTATCAGGCGGATGGCAGCCCCAAAACGGCGGGCACCCGGCTGACCAACCCGGCGTTGGCCAGGGTGTTGCACACTCTGGCCACTGAGGGGGTGGATGCCTTCTATCAGGGGCCGCTGGCGGATGCCATGGTGGCCAAGGTTCGCCAGCATCCCACCAATCCCGGGGTACTGGCGGCCACCGATCTGGCCAGCTATCAGGCCAAACTGCGGGATGGCCTCTGCTTTGACTATCGCCAGAGCAAGATCTGCGGTTTCCCCACTCCCTCGTCCGGCACTCTGGCGCTCGGCCAGATTTTCGGCATGCTGGAGAGCCGTGATATGGCGGCCCTCAAGCCGATCACCACGAAGGAGGGGGGACTGGCTGCCTCCAGCGAGGCTATCCACCTCTACAGCGAAGCGGCGCGTCTGGCCTTCGCCGATCGCAACCAGTACGTCGCCGACAGCGATTTTGTCAGCGTGCCGGTGCAGGGGTTGTTGGACAAGGGCTATCTGGCCGAGCGCGGCAAGCTTGTCGGTCAGCACTCCATGGGGATTGCCAAGCCCGGTACGCCGCCACTGGCGCTGGCGCGCGGCAAGGATGCGACCCCGGAACTCCCCTCTACCAGCCATGTCTCGATCGTCGACAAGGCGGGGATGGCCATCTCCATGACCAGCTCCATCGAGGATGGTTTCGGATCGCGTCAGATGGTCAACGGCTACCTGCTCAACAACCAGCTCACCGATTTCTCCTTCACCTCGGTGGATGCCGCCGGTCTGCCGGTGGCAAACCGGGTGGAGCCGGGCAAGCGGCCCCGCTCCTCCATGTCACCGCTGCTGGTGTTTGACAAGCCAAGCGGCGAGCTGACCATGACGCTGGGCTCGCCGGGGGGCTCCGCCATCATCAACTATGTGGGCAAGACCCTGCTCGGTACTCAGGATTGGGGCCTGAACCTGCAACAGGCCATCAACCTGCCCAACTTTGGCAGCCGCAACGGCCCCACCGAGCTGGAAGCGGGACGCACCCCCATGTCGGTGGTCGAGGGATTGAAGGAGAGGGGACACGAGGTGGTGCTAAATGAACAAACTTCCGGCCTGCAGGGGGTTGAGCGAAACGCTGGCGGCTGGTTTGGCGCAGCGGATCCGCGCCGGGAAGGGATCGCCAAGGGGGAATGAGGTTCCCATAGCAACAAGGCCAGCATAATGCTGGCCTTGTTGCTGATGGTGCGCTTACTGGATACCCAACAGCTCCACGTCAAAGATCAGGACTGATCCCGGGGGGATTTTGCCTGCGGCGCGGTCGCCGTAGGCGAGGTTGGCGGGGATGTAGAAACGGGTCTTCTCACCTTCCACCATCAGCTGCACCCCTTCGGTCCAGCCAGCGATCACCTGATTGAGGCCAAACTCGGTGGGCTCGCCACGGGCGACCGAGCTATCAAAGACGGTGCCGTCCAGCAGTTTGCCCTCGTAGTGCACCTTCACCTTGCTGGTGGCGGTGGGGTGAACGGTGCCGGTGCCGGGGGTCAGCACTTCGTACTGCAGGCCGGAGGCGGTGGTGGTCACCAGCGGTTTGTCCTTGTTGCTGGCGAGGAACTCGGCGCCAATCCGCACGTTGTCGGCCGCCAGCTTCTTGTTGTTGCTGCTGGAGTAGAAGTAGTAGGCCACACCGGCGATGAGCAGCGCGATCAGTATGAATTTCATCGGTTTTTCCTGTTCCATGAAATGTAAAAAGTGCAATGAGGACGCCATCTTATCGCGCACCGCCCCTGATGGCGAGCCACAGGGCGGGAGGATGTGAGCGGGCAGGCAAAGCCCGGCGAGCTGGACGCAAAAAGGGGCGAGTCGCTGACTCGCCCCTTGTCATTGTTGTGACGCTTACTTGGCGGCCACCATCATCAGGGCGGGCAGGGCGAAGAAGAGACCTGTTACATAACCCAGAGCCAGCAGTTTGTTCTCGCTGCCGACCCGGGCCAGCCCCTCGGCGGCGCGTACCGGCAGGTCACGCAGGAAGGGGATGCCATAGATGATGACCACGGCAAAGAGGTTGAATAGCACGTGGACCAGCGCGATGGTCAGGGCCAGCTGGGCACCGGCTCCACTGATGGCGGTGGCAGCCAGCAGGGCGGTGATGGTGGTCCCGATATTGGCCCCCAGGGTGAAGGGGTAGAGCTGACGGGTGCTGAACACGCCGCCGCCGGCCAGCGGGATCATCAGGCTGGTGGTGGTGGAGGAAGATTGCACCATGATGGTCACCAGCGCACCGGAGGTAATGCCGGTCAGCGGGCCACGGCCCAGCGCCTTGTGCAGCACCTCTTTGGCACGGCCAACCAGTACCTGTTGCAGCACTTTGCCCAGATAAGTGACGCAGGCGAGGATCAGCAGGATACCGATGACGATAGTGGCGATGGCGGCACCCTTGCCCGGCAGGAAGGCAACGGCGCTGTCAATCAGCTGCTGGGCCGGTGCGGTCAGCGGCTTCATGAAATCCATGCCCTTCATCGACATATTGGCGGAGCCTACCAGCAGGTTGGCCAGCCACTCGGCGCTGTGTTGCAGCAGACCGAACATCAGCTCCAGCGGCAGGAAGATGAACACCGCCAGCAGATTGAAGAAGTCGTGCACGGTGGCGGCGGCGAAGGCGCGGCGGAACTCGGCGCGATCCCGCACATGGCCCATGGAGACAATGGTGTTGGTGATGGTGGTGCCGAGGTTGGCACCCATCACCATGGGGATGGCCATGCTGATGGGCAGGCCGCCAGCCACCAGACCGACGATCACCGAGGTGACGGTGCTGGAGGATTGCACCAGCGCGGTAGCGAGAATACCCAGCAGCAGGGCGACAAAGGGGTTGTTGGCAAAGGCGAAGATCTGGGCTGCGCCCTCGGCGCCGCCGGAGAAATCTTTGAAGCCGTGGGAGATGGCGCCCACGGCAACCAGGATCAGGTAGACCAGTACGATGACACTCATCCAGTTGAACAGGGCGCGGGTCGCGGGCGGCTGTGACAAGGAGTGATGGTGTTGCATAAAGCCTCTTGAGACGGTCGTTCCGTCTTGGGTTGTTGATGACCCGCGCATTTAATCAATGGTTAATGACAGAAATATGACAACGTGACATTTCGATGATGTTTTTATGACGACGAACTGCGGCGACAGGCGCTGACCGAGCCAGTTGGCTCTGGGGTGGCAAAAGGGGGGACGAAAGCACTGCCGCCTTGTCAGCCGGAATGTGATCGCTACACTGCGCCCCTTTATTGGCAAGCAGGAGTAAACAAGATGATGCGTGCATGGATCCTCTCTCTGTCGCTGGGGCTGCTCTCGGCAGGGGCACAGGCCAGCCTGTTGAAAACCGACTGCAACCTCGACAAGGCCCTCAAAAACGAAGCGGTGAATGCCACTCTGGGAGTCAAGGGCAACTGTGATACCAGCAAGCTGGTGAAGCAGGAGAAAGAGAAGGTGAAAGCTGAGGTGCAAAAAGGCCGCACCGACCTGCTGGGCGAGAAGCGTGCCGACCTCAAGGAGAGCGGCAACGGTATGCAGCAGAAGATGGACAAGGCAAACCAGCAGCTGCACAAGGCGGAGCAGGATGCCAAGAGCATCGCTCGCGATCCGCTCAAGGCTGCGGCGACCGCCGTACTGGATAAGCAGTAAGCAGACCGGGCCCAAGCCCGTGTGACCGGCCACAGACCGGCAGCAAGAAGGGGAGCCATGGCTCCCCTTCTGTCTATCCATTATCCGCAAAGGATCAGGCGTCAGCCGCCTCTTCGTACTGGCGGAACGGGATGCGGAACACCGCCAGACGCAGGAACAGATAGGTTGCGCCGAGGCCCGCCCAGATCAGGCCCAGCTCCAGCGAGCTCTGCTCCAGGTTGATCCACAGAGCACCTATGGTGGCGGCGCCGAGCAGCGGCATCAACAGGTAGATGACGTGATCCTTGAGGGTCTTGTTGCGCTTCTCGCGCACCCAGAACTGACCGATCACCGACAGGTTGACGAAGCTGAACGCCACCAGTGCGCCGAAGTTGACCAGCGCCAGTGCGGTATCCAGATCAAACGACACGGCGGAGAGGGCCAGACCGCCCACCATCAGCACGTTGATGGCCGGAGTGCGGTATTTCGGGTGGATGTAGCCAAACACCCGCTCCGGGATCATGCGGTCACGCCCCATCACGTAGAGGATGCGCGACACGCCGGCGTGAGCCGCCATGCCGGAGGCCAGTACCGCGACCGTGGTGCAGACCAGCACCACGGACTGGAAGAAGGTGCCGCCAACGTAGAGGGCGATCTCCGGCAGTACCGCATCCGGATGCTGGAAGCGGGCGAGGCTCGGGAAGTAGAGCTGCAGGCAGTAAGAGACCACCACGAAGATGATGCCGCCGATAAGGGCCGTCAGCACGATCGCCTTGGGGATCACCTTGCCGGCATTCGGGGTCTCTTCGGAGAGGGAGCTCAGACCGTCAAAGCCAAGGAACGAGAAGCAGAGGATGGTGGCACCGGTGAAGAGCGGCACCAGCTGTGCTGACTCGAAGTGGAACGGACGGCTGCTCATCAGGGTGCCAGCCCCTTCACCGTGGTAGATGCCCCACGCCATCAGGCCGATAAAGAGGGTGATGATGGCCAGCTGGATCACCACGATCAGACCGTTGAAGTTGGCCACCAGATTGATGCCGCGCAGGTTCAGGAAGGTCATCACGGTCACCAGACCGAAGATGAACACCCAGGGCTCGACGCCCGGGAACATGGCGGTCAGGTAGATCTTGGCCAGCAGAATGTTGATCATCGGCATGAACATGTAGTCGAGCAGGGATGACCAGCCGACCATGAAACCGACGTAGGGGTTGAACACCTTCTGGGCATAGGTATAGGCAGAGCCCGCAGAGGGGAACTTGCGTACCAGATGACCGTAGCTGAAAGCGGTGAGCAGGATGCCACCCAGAGCCAGCAGATAGGCGGTGGCGACCCGGCCATCGGTGATGTCACCGACGATGGCGAAGGTGTCGAAGACAGCCATGGGGGTTAGATAGGCCAGACCCATCACAATCACTTGTGTCAGGGTAAGGGTCTTGAGCAGCTTGGCGTTTTGCGATGCCATTACGCTTTCTCCTCAATCAGTGCCGCAGCACGTGCTTGCAACGAGCGCAGGGATACGATGGATTCGCAAGCCTGTACATCAAGGGCGCCGGGGAGGCGCATACCGGGCTGTACCGGCAGGAAAGCATTAAAACGCCCCATTGTTATCCTCTCAACGTCGGGAGATTGTTTGGCAATCTCGGATATCACTTCCGGAAATGTTCCGGCCTCTTGTGGTGGGTTTGTACTGCACTTCAAAATAGAAAAACCGATGTCGCAGTGAACATCGGTCCTTTATTGGCGGCGTATTGTGCATTCGGTCAGCCCCCTTGACAAGCAAAAAAGGGCGGATAAACGCATTTTTTTGCATACGCAGGGGGCGGGTAAGTGGTCACTCGCCCCCGGCAGCCGTCCCCGAGCCGCTCCCCCCTTTTCGGGGGGGAAGAGAACCCTGTCGTAACGTATGAAAAGTCGGCAAATTGGGGCTGCAGGGTGCATAGCGCCTCAACATTGATCCTGATCATATTTGCCGGCGTTCCCCCGGGCTCGAGTCCAGCGATCTTATCGGCTGGCGGGGGATGGGAGGGGGTGAAATGGAAAAAGAGTGATTGCATATCCATTCACATTAGTGACTAATGATAGGAGGCGACGCGGCTCGGGCCATGGCACGGCGAGCGGTCCGGCTGGGTAGTTATTTGAAATCAGTCACACTTCCTGCAGAAACCGCGTTTCTGGCAACCAGCTCGCCGCAAAAACAACAAGGAGCCCGCAGGCTCCTTGTTTTGTATGGCGGTATGGTTGAGCCGCGATTACTGGGCGATCTCCACCTTGTCAGCAGGTTGTAGCGGGATGCGGAACACGGTGAGGCGCAGGAACAGGTAGATGGCACCCAGCGCCGCCCAGATCAGCCCCAGCTCGAAGGAGGCGGGTTCCAGATTGAGCCACAACACCCCGATGCAGGCGGCGCCACAGAGCGGCAGCAGCAGGTACATCAGGTGATCCTTGAGACACTTGTTGCGGCCCAGCTTCACATAGAAGTGGGCAATCACCGCCAGATTGACGAAGGTGAAGGCCACCAGGGCGCCAAAGTTGATCAGTGCCAGTGCCATCTCGAGATCGAACGATACCGCGGAGAGGGCCAGCAGACCGACCAGCAGCACATTGCATGCCGGGGTCTGCCACTTCGGATGCACATAGGAGAAGAAGCGACTCGGCAGAGCGCGATCACGACCCATTACATAAAGCAGGCGCGACACCCCGGCGTGAGAGGCGAGTCCCGAGGCCAGCACCGCCACCGTAGTGCAGACCAGTACCACCGCCTGGAACAGTTTGCCACCGACATAGAGAGCGATCTCCGGCAGGACTGCATCCGGTTGCTTGAAGCGGGAGATGTCCGGGAAGTAGAGCTGCAGGAAGTAGGACGTGCTGACAAACAGCACACCGCCGATCAGCGCCGTCAGCACGATGGCGCGGGGGATCACCCGATCCGCGTCCGGTGTCTCTTCCGACAGGGTGCTGATGGCATCAAAGCCGAGGAACGACAGACAGAGGATGGAGGCACCCATCAACAACGGCGAGATGTTGATCTGCTCGGAGAAGAAGGGACGGCTGCTGGCCACGGTCCCCAACCCTTCACCGTTGTGGACGCCCCAGGCGATCAGGCCGATGAAGACGGCGATAATACTGAACTGCATGATGACGATCAGGCTGTTGAAGTTGGCCACCAGCTTGATACCGCGCAGGTTAAGGGCGGTCATCACCGCCGCCAGACCAAAAATATAGGTCCAGGGCTCCACCTCGGGGAAGAGAGCCTGCAGATAGATCTTGGCCAGCAGCATGTTGATCATCGGCATGAACATATAGTCGAGCAGGGAGGTCCAGCCCACCATAAAGCCGACATAGGGGTGAAACACCTTCTGGGCATAGGTATAGGCGGAGCCTGCCGACGGGAACTTGCGTACCAGATGGCCGTAGCTCAGGGCTGTGAACAACATGCCGATGAGGGCAAAGAGGTAGGCGGTCGGCACATGGCCTTCGGTAATTTCGGTGACGATGCCGAAGGTATCGAATACCGCCATGGGAGTGAGGTAGGCAAGACCCATGACCACGACCTGCCACAGTTTCAGGGTCTTTTTCAGACCAACCGGTTGGGCGTTCATCATGCCTGTTCCTCACGCGGTGCCAGGGCGGCACACTCCATCAACGAAACCGGGAGAGAGGCCCGGGAATCAAGGGCGCCAGGGCGGCGCACACCGGCCATGGCCGGTTGGAAAGCATTGAGATGCCCCATGTTGTTCCTCACTAGACTTGGTGTCGGGAGACTGCTGCCAATCTCGCTATCTTTTCCGGGGGTGATCCGGCCTCGTTTATGGGTGTGTTCACTGTCTAAAAAAGAACCGATGCCATTGTTTTACATCGGTTCTTTCAGTGGCGGCGCATTGTGCATTTGCAGGGCCCCCTTGACAAGAAAAAAAGGGGGCAAAATTGCATTTATTTGCACAGGTAAGTGGTCACTTTCCTGCTGGTCAGGCCAGCACGGCCTCCAGTGATTTTTCAAGGAGTTGCAGCCCCTCGTCAATCACTGCCGCAGGGGCGGTCAGGGGGGCGAGAAATCGGATGACATTTGCGCGCACCCCGCATGAGAGCAGGACCAGACCCCGTTTGCCCGCCTCGGCCACCAGTCGCTTGGTAAGGTCGGGATCGGGCTGACTGGCATCACGCCGTTTCACCAGCTCCATGGCCACCATGGCTCCGGGTCCACGAATTTGACCTATGCAGTCAAAACGCTCGGCTATGCGTTCCAGTCCCGCCTTGATCTGCTCACCTTGCGCCTGGGCCTTCTGGTTGAGCTGCTCCTCTTCGATCACCTGCAACACCGCCAGCGCGGCGGCGCAGGCAATGGGGGAACCGGCATAGGTGCCACCCAGGCCCCCCGGCTTGGCGGCATTCATGATCTCTGCCTTGCCGACTACTGCAGAGAGCGGGAAGCCCCCCGCCAGACTCTTGGCCAGGGTCATGATGTCCGGCTCGATGCCGGCATACTCGGTGGCGAAGGTCTTGCCGGTGCGGCAGAAGCCGCTCTGGATCTCGTCACAGATGAGCAGAATGCCGTGCTGATCGCAGATGCTGCGCAGCTTTTGCATAAAGCTCGCGGAGGCAGGATAGAAGCCCCCTTCTCCCTGTACCGGCTCGATGATGATGGCGGCAACGCGGGAGGGTTCGATGTCGGCGCTGAAGCAGAGATCGAGGGCGTGCAGGGCATCCTCTTCACTTACCCCGAGATAATCGGCGGGGAAGGGGATGTGGTAGACCTCACCCGGGAAGGGGCCAAAGCCGCTCTTGTAGGGGACCACCTTGCCGGTGAGCGCCATCCCCATCATGGTGCGGCCGTGAAAGCCCCCCTTGAAAGCGATGGTGCCGCTGCGACCGGTATGGGCGCGGGCGATCTTGATGGCGTTCTCGACTGCCTCGGCACCGGTGGAGAGAAACAGGGTGCGTTTCGGGGTCGGGCCGGGCACCAGGGCGTTGAGCTTTTCGGCAAGCTCGATATAGCCCGGGTAAGGGGTGACCTGAAAGCAGGTGTGGCTGAATTTTTCCAGCTGCTCGCGCACCGCCGCCACCACCTTCGGGTGGTTGTGGCCGGTGTTGAGCACGGCGATGCCGGAGGCAAAGTCGATGTAGCGGTTGCCCTCCACATCCCACAGCTCGGCATTTTGCGCACGGTCGATAAAGACCGGCAGCAGGGTGCCGACGCCGTTGACCACGGCCGCTTCGCGGCGTGCTTGCCACGCCTTGTTTGATTCTGACTGACTCATCTTTCCTCCCTGAGGGGCCGCAGCCCCGGATATTCCCTGAAAATGTGGTGGGCGATCTGGCGCCCATTACCGCCGAACAGCCCATCGGGCCAGATCGGCGGCCTGTCGTCTCTGTTTTACTGCCCTAGCGAATGGCGCCAAAGCAGAGATATTTGGTCTCCAGATACTCCTCCAGCCCCTCGGCGGCCCCTTCCCGGCCCAGACCTGACTCCTTGATGCCGCCGAAGGGAGCCAGCTCAGTTGAAATGATCCCCTCGTTGATGCCGACCATGCCGTATTCAAGCTGCTCGGCGACGCGCCAGACACGGGCGATATCGCGGCCATAGAAGTAGGCGGCGAGCCCATAAGGGGTATCGTTAGCCAGCGCGATGGCTTCGGCTTCCGTCTCGAAGCGCACCAGCGGGGCGACCGGGCCGAAGATCTCCTCCTGCAGGATGGGGTTGGTTTTATCCACCTTGCCCAAAATGGTGGGTTGGTAGAAGAGGGGGCCGGCGGGGTGGGCTTCGCCCCCCAGCAGTACTTCGGCACCGGCGGCGACTGATTGCTGCACCAACTCGGCTACCTTGCTGGCGGCGGCGGGGTTGATGAGCGGGCCGATCTGGGTGCCTTCCGCCATGCCATCTCCCACCTTGAAGGCTCTGACGGCAGCGGTCAGCTTCTCGGCGAAGGCGTCATAGATACTGGCCTGCACCAGAATGCGGTTGGCGCAGACGCAGGTTTGCCCGGCGTTGCGGTATTTGGAGGCGAGTGCCCCGGCCACGGCGGCGTCGAGGTCGGCGTCGTCAAAGACGATAAAGGGGGCGTTACCGCCCAGCTCCAGCGACAGCTTCTTCATGGTGTCGGCGCACTGGCGCATCAGCAGCTTGCCGATGCGGGTGGAGCCGGTGAAGGAGAGCTTGCGCACCACCGGATTGCTGCACAGCTCGTTGCCCACAGCGCTCGCCTGATGGCTGGTGACGATATTGATGACACCGGCGGGGATGCCCGCCTGCTCGGCCAACACCGCCAGCGCCAGCGCGCAGAGCGGCGTTTCTGCGGCGGGTTTGATGACGATGGTGCAACCCGCTGCCAGCGCAGGGCCCGCCTTGCGGGTGATCATGGCAATGGGGAAGTTCCACGGAGTGATGGCGGCGACTACCCCGACCGGCTGCTTGATGGTGGCCAGCCGGCGATCGCCGCTAAAACCCGGGATGGTGCGGCCATAGGCGCGCTTGCCCTCCTCGGCGAACCACTGGATAAAGCTGGCGCCATAGGCCACCTCGCCCTTGGCTTCTGCCAGCGGCTTGCCCTGCTCGCAGGTCATGATGCGCGCCAGCTCGTCGCTATGGGTTGTGATGGCGGCAAACCAGGCGTAGAGCTTGTTGCTGCGCTCCTTGGCGGTCAGCGCAGCCCAGGCGGGTTGCGCCGCGTGGGCGGCCGCGATGGCGCGGCGGGTATCCTCGGCATCCATGTCGGGCACCTGGGTAATGACGGCCCCGCTGGCAGGATTGGTCACCTCGAAGGTGCGGCCGCTGGCGGCCTCGCACCAGTGACCAGCTATATAGGCACGGGATTTGATCAAGCTTTGATTGGAACTGGTAGCGGACATGGCAAGCCTCGATGATGAAACCTGGCAGCAAGGTGGCGATGATGCGGCTCATCCTGTACTGCTGCCGTATAAAATAATAAGCACAGAGAGACCATAAATTGAGCGCAAATGTTTTTCAAGTGTTAAATATATTTGAATTGTTGGTGTGTCGCATGCTAGAAATTGGGCTGTGTAGCGCAGTTTAACCAGATGAACAGGGTATCGCACGATAAGTGGTGTGCAAAATAATGAACGCCAGGCTGTGTAAGATAGCAAACAGTGATGCCATGGCTGGTCCGCTATTTTAACCAGTGGCAACAGGGAGGTGGCCAATGTACCAACGTGACAAGGGAATCGATGGCGGAGGCCTGCCATGAGCGGGGCGCCAACCCAGAGCAGCAGTACCCGCTTCGGTCAGGGGGCTGCACGGCAGGCGAGCATGGGGGAGCGGCTGGCGGCGGTGCGTCATCAACTTGGGCTCTCCCAGCGGAGGGCGGCCGAGCTGAGCGGCCTGACCCACGGTGCTATCTGCATGATCGAGCAGGATAAGGTGAGCCCCTCGGTCGCCTCGCTGCAAAAGCTGCTCACCGTATATGGCTTGCCATTGTCACGCTTTTTTGCCGAAGAGGAGCTGAGTCGCCCGCCGCAGGTGGTGATCAAGGGTGATCAGTTGATCGAGCTGGGCAGTCAGGGGGTCTCGATGAAGCTGGTGCACAACGGCAACAACCGCCGCCAGCTCGGCTTTATGCTGGAGACCTACCCCCCGGGCACCGACACCGGTGGTCAGGTGACCCACCAGGGAGAAGAGGTGGGCACTGTGCTGGAGGGTTCGGTGATCCTGACCGTGGCAGGAGAGAGTTATCAGCTGGAGGCGGGTGACAGCTATGTGATCGACACTGGCGAACCCCACAGCTTCAGCAATCCGTCGGGGGAGACCTGTCGCATCGTCAGTGCCCATACCCCGGCCAGTTTTTAATCTTGGAATAGGGTTTGCCAACCAAACCGGTAAGGAAACAGGATCATGACCGAACATGTAAACAGTTACTACGCAGCCAGCGCCAATAAACACGCGCCCTACCCGACACTGACCGAGCAGCTGGAGTGCGATGTCTGCGTCATCGGGGCGGGGTATACCGGCCTCTCCAGTGCCCTGCATCTGGTGGAGAAGGGCTACAAGGTGGTGGTACTGGAGGCAGCCCGGGTCGGTTTTGGCGCCAGCGGCCGCAACGGCGGCCAAATAGTCAACTCCTACAGCCGCGACATTGACACCATAGAAGCGAACTGCCCGCCGGATCAGGCCAGGCTGCTCGGTTCCATGCTGTTTGAGGGGGGGCAGATCATCCGCGAGCGGATCAAACGCTACAACATCCAGTGCGATCTGCAGGAGGGGGGCGTCTTTGCCGCCGAGACCGAGAAACAGTTCCACGAGCTCAAGGCGCAGCAGGCGCGCTGGCAGAAGTGGGGCAACGACAAGCTGGAGCTGCTCGATGCCAGAGGCGTGCGCGAAGTGGTGGAGAGCGATCGCTACGTCGGCGCCCTGCTCGACAAGAGCGGCGGCCATATTCACCCCCTCAATCTGGCTCTCGGCGAGGCTGAAGCGATCCGCATGCAGGGTGGGCAGATCTTCGAGCAGTCTGCCGTTACCAGCATCACCCCGGGCCAGCCTGCTCTGGTCAAGACCGCCAAAGGAGCGGTGAAGGCGCGCTACATAGTGGTGGCCGGTAACGCCTACCTCGGCAATCTGGTGCCCGAGCTTGCCGGCAAGAGCATGCCTTGCGGCACCCAGGTGATCGCCACCGAGGTGCTGGGGGAGGAGCGGGCCCGCGAGCTGCTGCCGCAGAATTACTGCCTGGAGGATTGCAACTACCTGCTCGACTACTACCGCACCAGCGCCGATCACCGGCTGATCTATGGCGGCGGCGTGGTCTATGGCGCACGGGATCCGGCAGATATCGAGCGGCTGATCATCCCCAAGATGCTCAAGACCTTCCCCCAGCTTAAAGACGTCAAGGTGGAGTACACCTGGACAGGCAATTTCCTGCTCACCCTGTCGAGGCTGCCACAGTTTGGTCGCATCGGCCCCAACATCTACTACATGCAGGGCTACAGCGGCCACGGTGTCACCTGTACCCATCTGGCGGGCAAGCTGCTCTCCGAGGTGCTGAGCGGTCAGGCGGAGCGCTTCGATGCCTTTGCCAAGCTGCCGCACTACCCCTTCCCGGGCGGTCGCCTGTTCCGCATTCCCTTCACCGCCGCGGGCGCCGCCTGGTACACCTTACGCGATCGGTTGGGGGTATAAGGGCTGCCCGGCGAGAAATATGGTCTGGTGCTGGCGACGATGCGAGCGCAGATGCCAGCACAAATGCCGAAAAACAGAAGGCCACCGCGAGGGTGGCCTTCTGTTTTACCCGAAGCGGGTTGCCGCGATTAGCTGTAATAGGCTTCGACGGTGCCCTTGAGTTTGATCAGGATGGGTTGACCACGGCGATCCAGCGCCTTGGGGGAGGGGATCTTCACCCAGCCTTCACTGATGCAGTACTCCTCGACATCGGTGCGCTCTTTGCCGTTCAGGCGAATACCGATCGGGTGCTCGAAGCAGGCTGCCACATAGTGAGGGCTGCGGGGATTGCAGGAGAGGTGATCCGGCAGAGCCGGTTTGGTGCTGGTATCGCTCATCGATATAACCCGAAATGAATAAAAAGTGGGTCATTGTAGAGAATGCCGCCATGGCATTCAAGGCGGCCACAATACCGGCCAAGGCGGGCGGCCATCTATGTTGGTGACTTGCTTATCCCCGTTGCCAATCCATCCCCAGCTCGGGGCGACCGCTATGCCCGATCCGGATTGCGTTATCGGGCATAGCGTCTATTACAGGCTGACTTCTATTTGCGGGTCAGCTTGTCGAGGTAGCCCATGGCGAAGGCCGAGAGGACAAAGGTGATGTGGATCAGCAGGTACCACTTGATCTTGTCGTTGGGGAGGTTTTCGGCATTCATAAACACCTTGAGCAGGTGAATGGAGGAGATGGCGACAATGGAGGCGGCGACCTTGTTTTTCAGGGAGCCGGCATCGAGCTTGCCGAGCCACACCAGTTTGTCGCTCTCATCCCCTACATCGAGGCGCGAGACGAAGTTCTCATAGCCGGAAAACATCACCATCACGATAAGTCCCCCTACCAGGGTGATATCGATCAGCGACAGTGTGACCAGCACCAGATCCACCTCTTTCATCTCCAGTATGTTGGGCAGGATATGGAGGATCTCCTGAAAGAATTTCACCCCCAGTGCCAGCAGTATGAGGCTGAGCCCAAGATAGATGGGGGCCATGATCCAGCGGGATGCGTACATCAATCTTTCAAACATGTTTTCCATAGTGCGATTAAAGATCCATCAAATGGTTAACAAACGAGTCGGCCATAGCTTAACCGAGATGCATCACATCTCAAGTATCTCGATAGCATATTGCTGAATTGGGTGGTGCCAGGCGGGATTTTTTAACCCCGGGGAGGGCGATGGAGCGGTTGGCAGGGCTAGTGGCCTTGCCCATCCGGTGTCAGGGAAGATCCAGGGTAAAGCGGGCACCGCCGAGGGGAGATTCATCGACCCGGATCTGGCCGCCGTAGCTGTGAACGATCTCGGTCACGACAGCCAGACCGATGCCCTGGCCGGGCGAGCTGTCAGCGCGCACGCCACGCTGAAAGATCTGCTCCGATTTGGCCGGATCGATGCCCGGGCCATCATCTTCTACCTCGATGCGTAACCGATCGAGATGGCGGCGTACCGTCACCTTCACTTCGCTGATGGCAAATTTGCAGGCGTTGTCGAGCAGGTTGCCCATCAGTTCCATCAGATCGCCCTGTTCGCCGTGGAAGAGGGCATCATCATCGAACTGGAAGTGGGTCTGCAGCTTCTTGTGGCGATAGACCTTGGCCAGACTGGCCAGCAGCTTCTCGATGAGCGGTACCGGCTCGGTGCCCTTGCTGGCGAGGCGCTGGCGACCGGTGACGGCTCGTCTGAGTTGGTACTGGATCATCTGATCCATGGTGAGGATCTGTTCATTGATGTTGTCGTGGATCTCCCTCCCCAGCTTCATTTCGCGGGTGGTGATCTGGATCAGCGCCAGCCGTGTTTTCAGGCTGTGAGCGAGATCGTTGAGGGCATGCTGGTAGCGCTGGGTCTGCTGGCGTTCGTTCTCCAGCAACTGGTTGATGGAGTCGGTCAGCGGGGCCAACTCCCGTTCAAAATCATGGGCGATAGCATCCCGCTTGCCTGCCCGGATATCGTCGAGCTGATTAGCGATAGTGCGCAGGGAGCGGAGGCTCCAGAAGGTGGTGAGCAGCAGCAGCCCGGCAAGCAGCAGATAGGCGAGCAACGCCTGTTTGGCCGTCTGGTAGAGGTAGGCGCGGGACTCTTCGTGATAGCGTTTGGCCGAGTCAATCATCACCACGTAGTAGGCTGTGGTGCCGCTGCCGGGATTGCGGGTAAAACGCAGGCTGTAGACGAAGTAGCTCTCGCCGTTCTTGATGGTGTGCTTCTTGAAGAAGTAGTCGAGATCCATTCCCCCCAGATACTTCATCAGGTCCCGACAGATGGTCTGTTTGGCCTTGATCACCTCCGGCATATGGAGGCTCGACCAAATCAGCTCGCCATCGGCACGACAGATCAGCGTATCGAGATTGCTGTTACTGACCTGGCGGGAAATGCGCCCGATCTCGGTGGCTTCGCTGTTGACTGGCTTGGTAGAGGAGAACATCTTGGCCAGGTTCTCCTGCATGCCGGCGCTCGCCTTCTGGCTCTGCTCCTCCATATGGCCGAGGTAGAGGGCATAGACGGCGAACCCCATGCTCAGTGCGATGACCAGCAGCGAACTGAGCAGCAGTTTGATGTGCAGAGAGCTGCGGAGCATCCTGATGGGACGTGGCAGATGAAACTGCATCAGCTACAGGAGAGGTTGAAGATGTAGCCCTGACGACGGATGGTCGAGATGGGTTGAATCGTCCCTTCCGGATCCAGCTTTTTGCGCAGGCGGCTCACCATCACCTCTATGGTGTTGGGATCCCCCTCTCCATCGCCGTAGAGCTGGTCGAGTAACTGCTGCTTGGAGACCACCTGACGGGCGTTGCGCATCAGGTACTCCAGAATCAGGTATTCAAAGCTGGTGAGCACTGCCACTTCACCGTCGATGGTCAGCTCCTTGCGGGAGAGATCCAGCTCGTAATCACCGGCCTTCACTCTGGGGGAGATAAAGCCGGCGCTGCGGCGCATCAAGGCATTGAGGCGGGCCAGCAACTCATCTTTCTGGAACGGTTTGACCAGATAGTCATCAGCCCCCGCCTCCAGTCCTTCGACCTTGTCCTGCCAGTTGCCACGGGCGGTCAGCACAATGATGGGGAAGGGGATCTGCCGTTCGCGCAGTTGGCGGATCAACTGCAAGCCATCCATATCGGGCAGACCGAGATCGATGATCGCCACATCAATGGGGTAGTCGGCGGCATAGTGCAACGCAATTCCGGCCTGATCGGTGCTGTATACCTGATTGTTGGCTTCGGTCAGCAGAGAGGAGAGGTGGTGATTGAGCAGCTTGTCGTCTTCGACCAACAGAATTTTCATGATGTGAACGGTCATAGGGGTCCAGACTGTCAATTAGAAAGTGTATGTCGCTTTGAGTCAATTCGAATCCTATCGTGCAGCTCCTGTATCGGGACTGAATCATAAGGCGTTCTGCTTGTAGAGACCTGTCAGAGGCCTGAGCAGTGGGCCGCTTCAGAGACACCGGTCTTGTCGCGTTCAAAAAACAGAAGGGGCAATGTGTGCCCCTTCTGTTTTTGTTCTGCTGCTTGTTAGCTGCGGCGTGGCGGCAGCATATTGGTGAGGGTGTTGTCTTTGAGAATATGGTGGTGATAGAGGGCCGCCACCGTGTGCAGGCCGATCAGGGCGTAACCGATATTGCCTAGGGTCTCGTGTACCTCCTTGATCAGCCCCTTGAGGTCCGGACTTGGGGAAAGCAGGGCAGGCAGCTCAAGCCCGAAGAAGGGGATGGGCTTGCCCGCGGCGCTCAGCAGCAGCCAGCCAAACAGCGGGGTGAGAATAAGAAAACCGTAGAGGGCGAGGTGGGCCAGTTTTGCCAGCTTGTGCATGACTGGGGAGAGCTCGGGCACGATGCGCGGCGTCGGGCTCATCCAGCGCAGGGCCAGTCTGACAAACACCAGGGCGAAGATAAGCAGCCCCAGCATAAAGTGCCACTCCTTCATCAGATCCCGGCCAGGGTCCCCTTTAGGGAAAATATCGCGAAATTCGATCAGGGCGTAGACGGCGATCATGGCCCACAGGGTCAGCCAGTGCAGCCCGATATTCAGGGTGCCATAACGTTGTTCACTGTTCATCAGCATAGGTTTGTTCCTTCGAAGTGCTGTCACATCCGTGTGGCATCCCCGCACTCAAACGTGTCGGAGCGAGGCCAGATCCTTTGGCGGCAACCGTCGGGCTGCCATGCTTGCCATCAACCGGCAGCCTGCGGCTGGCATTAGTCAGAGAGGAGATATCCTCTACTTTCTGCATGGTATCACTGGCAACCGGGTGGATAGTCTGATCAATGCCACACAATTTACAGGCTCATTAAGCCCCTTGTGACGTGAAGAAGGCGTGAAATAGCATCAGTGACTTCGGCCCGCCCAGGTTCAGGCGGGCTCGATGGCCAGCACCACGCAATCCGGCTCGCTGATGCGAAAACGGACGTTGCAGTCAAACAGTCGCACCCCGTACTCCTTCTCATCCGGCTTGCCCTTCTTGTAGGCGGGGCGCGGATCTTGCGCCAGCACTTCGCTCACCAGCTGGCGCAGCTCGGGATGGGCCTTGAGCCAGGGTTGCAACAGCTGCTCGGCTTCGGCACTGAAGCTCACCGCCAGCGGCGGGGTGGGCGCGTCGGGGGCAAAACCACCACGGGCATCCGGCAGGCTGTCGGCATAGGGAATATAAGGCTTGATATCGACGATGGGGGTGCCATCGAGCAGATCCACCGCCCCCAGCTCTAGCCACAGCTTGCCCCGCTCACGGCCGATCCCGTGCAGCTCGACCACCGAGAGCCCTAGCGGATTGGGGCGGAAGGTGGAGCGAGTGGCAAAGACGCCGACCCGCTCGTTGCCGCCAAGGCGCGGCGGGCGCACCGTCGGGTGCCAGCCTTGCGCCATGGTCTGGTGAAACACGAAGCTGAGCCACAGATGGGAGAACTGCTCGATGCCGCGCAGCACATCCGGCTGATCGTAAGGGGGGAGCAGCTCGAGGTGGGCGCGGGCCGATTTGACCAGACCGGGCTGGCGGGGGATGGCGAACTTCTCCTTGTAGGGAGAGCGGATGATCCCGAGGGTGTCGATTTCGAACTTCATGGCGGATCCTGACTGAAAACCCCGGCAATTTAGCACAGCCGGCCCCAAAACGCAGGCTCGGCCTCGCTACGCCCTTTTCTGCGGCGCTGCCGTGATCCCTGTCCCATCCCGGCCAGTCGGGGGCTGTGCCCGCGCGCCGAGTTGCGTAGGGTGGAGGCATTGGCGTGTCAGGATGAAATATGCGCACTCGCGTCCAAGGGGGAGGGAGAGGGATGAAACTGCTGATTATCGGTGGCACCGGTTTTTTGGGGCGCCACCTCACCGCGCTGGCGCTGAATTGGGGCCATGAAGTGACTCTGTTCAACCGTGGCCTGCACCAGCATCCGGACTGGCGCGATCTGGTGCAGCTCACCGGCGACAGGGACAAGAGCCTGAGCGCCCTGCAAGGGGCCGGGTTGCAGTGGGATCTCGTCATCGACACCTGCTGCTATCGCCCCGAGCAGGCGGCGAGCCTCTCGGCAGCTTTGCTAGGGTGCTGTGCACGGCTGATCTTTATCTCCACCATCAGCGTCTATCGCGATTTCTCAATGCCCGGGATGAATGAGTCGGCGCCGCTGCATGCTATCCCCGAAGGGGAAATGCCCACTGACTATGGCCCCCTCAAGGTGTTGTGCGAGCAGGAGTATCGCGCCCGCTGGGGCGAGCGGCTTTGCATCCTGCGCCCGGGCGTGTTGTGTGGCCCCCATGATCCTACCGGGCGCATGGCCTGGTGGATTAAGCGGGTGCAGCAGGGCGGGCCCTGGTTGCTGCCGGGCAGTGGCGAGGATCGCTTGCAGTATCTCGATATGCGCGACTGCGCCGAGTTTGTGTTGCGCGCGGCCGAGCAGCAGTTGACGGGAGTTTTCAATCTGGTCAAACCGGGCATTGCGCTGACAGATTGGGTCGAGCGGTTGGCGGCGAGAGTGGGAGTTGCCTCCCCCATAGAGGCTGATTGGGTGCCCTGGCCGACCATGCTGGCGGCCGGAATCGAGCCCTGGCAGAGCTATCCCACCCTCTTGCCCTGCGCGCAGGCGGAATTTGCCGGTTACGGCTCTATAAGCGCCGAGGCGGCCATCGTTAAGGGATTGAACTTTCGGCCGCTGGAGGAGACCGCCGCCGACCTTGCCCACTGGCTGGCCATCGAGCCTGCCGCCGGGGTGGCGGCGAATGCCATGACTCAGGCCGAGGAGACTTCGCTGCGGCAGCAGTTGCTGGAGCCCAGTCTGCAATAGGAGAGGGGGCATCGAGCCGCTGCTGCCGAGCGTGGCGCGGCAGGTGTGAATACAACGAGAGAGGGCATCCCGCGGGATGCCCTCTCTGTCTATTCATACCTGATGGCTACTGAAGATCGGCTGGCGCGATTCCCCATCCCATCGTTGTCGCTCGCCGAGTTAGCGGATGGCGGCGCCTGCGGCTACCAGCAGCTCTTTCAAGATAGCGCGATGGCAGCGGGACTCCTGCTCGCAGTAGCAACCGACCGAGAGGTTGGTGGTATGAGAGAGGGCGGCCAGCAGCGCCAGATCGTGCCTGGCGGCAGGTTGCGCCATCTCGGCCTTGTACTGTTTGCCAAACGCTGCCCACTGGGCGGGTGTCTCGGCTGCCTGCCCCAGCTTCATGGTCTCGCTGCTGGGGGCCAGGTTGGGAAACCAGACATCGTACCAATGCTGGCTGGCAAATTCGCTCTTGGGGACGCCGCGGGGCGGGCGGCGCACCGTGCCGATCCGCAGCCCCTCATCGGGCAGGCGTGGGCTGCCAAGGCGAACGATAGCGAGGGCCATGACAGCGAGTTATTTCTCTTCGGCCACTTTCAGCGCCTGCCCGTAGCAGATCACCTGTTTCAGGCAGCCCGGGGTGTCGCTGAACTCGGCACACTTGTCGATGGTGACGCCGTTGCCACCCATGTCGGCGGCACGGCGGCGGGCCAGGGTGCGCGCTTCACCGGCGTTGGGCACCGGCTGGTTGGCATCGGCCTGGCAGGATTCACCCTCGATGGTGCCGAGGTAGAGGTAGTTGAGGTCAGCCAGCTCATCCTGTTCATAGATGCGCACGCTACCGGGTTTGAAGTATTCGTCGAAGTTCTCTTTATCCAGATTGCTGTTGAAGGCGTAGTTGGCACAGCCGGAGGCAATCAGGGGCATCATCAGGATCAGGCGTTTCATCGTCTCGTATCTTGTGTCGGTGATGAGGACAGTAGAAATGCGCAGGCGCTCCATGTCGGCATCTTGTTGAATAATGAGGGGGACATTATAGGGGCCAGCCGCCTGCGGCGACCAGCCCCGTTTTGCGCCCTGTTGTCAGGGTGTGACCCCCATCAGCCTGATATCAAACCGGAGCCAGTCGCTGATAGAGGCTGCGGTAGTAATCATCCGCCAGCAGCTCGTTGTGCGGGGCGCAGAGGCGGATCTGTCCCTCTTCCATCAGGGCAATCCGGTCCATCTGCTCCATCCCCAGCAGACGGTGGGAGATGAGCAGCAAGGTGCGATCTGCCCCAAGCCGGAACAGCAGATCCATGATCTCCCGCTCGGTCTGGCTGTCTAGCCCTTCGGTCGGTTCGTCCAGCAGCCAGAGCGGCGCATCGTGCAGCAGGGCGCGGGCGATACCGATACGGCGACGCTCGCCACCGGAGAGGGGGCGGCCGCCGTCACCGAGCCAGGCGTCGAGGCCCGCCTCATCTTCCAACAGATTGGCCAATCCGACCTGGGTCAGCACCGCAATCAGCTGCTCGTCAGTGGTGGTCGGGGCGGCCAGCTTGAGGTTGCCCCTCAGGGTATCGGCAAACAGGTGCACCCGCTGGCTCACCACTGAGATGGAGGCGCGCAGCGCCCCTTCGCTGTAATCGGTGAGCGGCTTGCCACCCAGCAGGATCTTGCCAGCCTGCGGGCTCCACTCACGGGTCAGCAGCCCCATCAGGGTCGATTTGCCGCAGCCGGTCTGGCCCAGCAGCGCCAGCTTCTCACCGGCGTGCAGTTGCAGGGTGCAGCCGCGCAGCACCGGCTGAGGGTTGCCGGGGTAGCCAAAATAGAGGTCATTGATCTGCAGGGCGCCAGCGGTGGCATGGGTCTGTTCGTCGCCCCACACAGGGGCTTTTGCTTCTTGCAGGATCTCGTTCAAACGACGTGCCGAGGTGAGGCTGGTGGAGAGGTGCTGGAAAGCCCCCGCCAGCGGCATCAGTGCCTCGAAGCTTGCCAGGGTGGCAAAGACCATCAGTGCTGTGATGGGGTCGGGCGCAGCGCCCGCCACCCCATGACCGGCCAGCCAGAGCATCAAGGTCAGGGTCCAGCCGCTCAGCAGTTGTACCGAGAAGTTGGCCAGCCCGCTCACCTTGGCCATCCGGGCCTGGGCGTTGAGCAGCGCCTGTTCGGCCTGTTGCAGCTCAACCAGCGCCTTGGGGGCGGCGGCAAACATCTGCAGCTCGGCCTGACCATCCAGATAGTCCACCATCCGGGTGCGCAGGGTCGATTTTTCGGCAATCAGCGCCTGACCGGGGCGACGGCCGAGGAAGTAGAACACCAGCGGCAGGGCAATCATGCCAAACAGCAGAATGGCCCCCAGGGTGAGGGCGAGGCGGCTGTCGAAAAACGACAGGAAGAAGACCAGTCCGGCGGTGCTGAGCAGGGCCGCGCCTATGGGGGTGATCAGCCGCAGATAGACGTGGTCCATCGCATCGATGTCGGCCACCAGCCGGTTGAGCAGATCCGCCTGACGGAAACCGGCCAGGGTACCGGTGGAGAGCGGCGAGAGTTTTTGCCAGAACCAGACCCGCAGTCGGGTCAGTACCCGGAAGGTGGCGTCGTGGCTCACTACCCGCTCACCCCAGCGACCGGCTGTGCGGACGATGGAGAAGAAGCGCACCCCGCCGGCGGGGGTCATGTAGTTAAAGGCATGGGTCGTCGCAACTGTCATCCCCGCCACGGCGGCGGCGGAGAGGAACCAGCCGGAGAGGGAGAGCAGCCCCATGCCGGCGGCCAGGGTCACCAGCGCCAGCAGCAAACCAATGGTGAGGCTGAGCCAGTGTTGGCGATAGAGGCGCAGAAACGGCAACAGATCACTCATCGAGAGAACCTCCGGAACGTTGGGAGAGCAGGCGGGCAAAAAGCCCCTGCCCAGAACTAAGTTGCTGGAAGCTGCCTTGCTCCACCAGCTGGCCGCGGGCCAGCACCATTATCTTGTCCATCTTGGTGAGCTGGTCGAGGCGGTGGGTGATCATCAGCAGGGTCTGGCCAGCCATCGCCTGCTCGAGGGTGGTCATGATGGCGCGTTCGGAGTGGCGATCCAGACTGGCGGTCGGCTCATCGAGCACCATCAGCTGGGTCGATTTGAGCAGGGTGCGCGCCAGGGCGAGACGCTGGGCCTGACCGACCGAGAGGCCGCCGGCCTGATCGCCGACCGGATAGTCGAGCCCCTTCTCCATGGCAAATTCCCACGCCTGCGCCCGTTTCAGGGCATCTTCCAGCTCGGCATCGCTGGCCGTTGGTTTGGCCAGCAGCAGGTTGTCGCGCAAGGAGGCGTGGAACAGCTGCGGGTTTTGCGAGAGCCAGCCCAGTTGCAGGCGCCACTGGCTCATGTCGAGGGTGGCAAGCTCCTGCCCGTTGACCTTGAGCTCACCACGATAGGGGGCAAAGCCGAGCAGGGCATTGACCAGCGAGCTCTTGCCTGCGCCGCTGACGCCGATGAGGGCGGTGCGCGAACCGGCTTCCAGGGTGAAATCGATAGGGCCGACCAGCACCCTGCCTTCGGCGCTCAGCACTTCAAGTCCTTTGGCTTCTACCTTGACCGGGCTGTCGGCATGGAATGGCATCGTGCCTGCGGCCGGTTCGCTCACCTCGGCTTCGAGGAATTCAAGCAGCTGCTCGGCAGCGCCGATAGCCTGCGCCTTGGCGTGGTAGTGGGCACCCAGTTCTCGCAGCGGGGCGTAGAACTCGGGGGCGAGAAACAGCACGAACAGGCCGGTAAAGAGGGTGACCTTGACCCCATAGCTACCAAAGTTCAGATGGTCGATATAAGAGAAGCCGAAGTAGACGGCGACCAGCGCCACTGAAATAGCGGCGAAGAACTCCAGCACTGCGGTGCTCAAAAACGCCAGGCGCAGCACTTCCATGGTGCGCTCGCGAAAATCTTCCGAGGCGTCGCGAATGGCGTCACCTTCCGCCTGGGTACGCATAAAGAGTTGCAGGGTTCGCAGCCCCTTCAGGCGATCGAGGAAGTGGCCGGAGAGACGGGCCAGCGCCTGAAAATTGCGGCGGTTGGCATCGGCGGCGCCCACACCCACCAGGATCATAAAGATGGGGATGAGGGGGGCAGTGCCCAGCAGGATCAGACCCGCCGCCCAGTTGACCGGGAACACGGCCACCAGAATGACCACCGGAATAAAGACGGCGATGGCCATCTGCGGCAGATAGCGGGAGAAGAAATCCTGCATGTTTTCAATCTGTTCCAGCAACAGACTAGCCCAGCTACCGGCCGGACGGCGCTGGATATAGGCAGGGCCGAGACGGCTCAAGCGCGTGAGCACCAGCTGGCGGATGGTCTGGCGCACCGCGCTGCCCGCCTTGAAACTGGCCACTTCCCGGCCGTAGGCCAGCGCCGCTTTGCCAAGCGTCACCAACAGCAGGGTAATAAAGAGCGTGATGGATTGCTCAGGCATTGAGCCTTCGATGATGAAGCCGTGCAACAGGGTCGCCAGCAGCCAGGCTTGCGCCACCATCAGAATGCCCTGGCCAAGGCCAAAAGCGATGGATATCGTGATCCAGTGGCGACCGTGACTCGATTGCTTGCGCAACCAGCCATAGAGACGTTTTTGCGTTTTTTTATCCATTACCACCATCCTCGCGTCGAGTGGCGCAAGACTATCCTTGCCGTTTGGCCTTGGCAACCTTGTAAATTATCTGTGTTGAAAATGTTTGATTGAAAAAGCAACCGTCTGTTCAATCCTTGTCCGAACAGATTGATTTATTGAAAAAAGTGGCAAAGGCGCCATTGCGCTCAGCGGCAAAATGCATATAGTAGGAGCCCTGACGCGGGTGTAGTTCAATGGTAGAACGGTAGCTTCCCAAGCTGCATACGTGGGTTCGATTCCCATCACCCGCTCCAAATTTCAGATGCCAGGCGGGCATCGTATAATGGCTATTACCTCAGCCTTCCAAGCTGATGATGCGGGTTCGATTCCCGCTGCCCGCTCCAGCTTCAAAGCGAAAAGCCCACTCCTGCGAGTGGGCTTTTTGTTTTTCATCTGTCTTGTGCGCTGTTCTACGTCACGCTCACGGTTTCTCAGCTTTTAAGGCAAATTGCAGAGACAAAAAGGCGCCCGAGGCGCCTTTTCAGATCAACAGCGTGGCGGGAGCTTATTCCTGCTCCAGCTCACCACAGAAACGGTAGCCTTCGCCGTGGATGGTGGCGATGATCTCCGGAGTATCGTTGACGCTTTCGAAGTGCTTGCGAATGCGACGGATGGTCACGTCAACGGTACGGTCGTGGGGCTTGAGCTCACGGCCGGTCATCTTCTTCAGCAGCTCGGCACGGGTCTGGATCTGGCCCGGGTTTTCGCAGAAGTGCAGCATGGCGCGGAACTCGGAGCGCGGCAGCTTGAACATGTCGCCAGTCGGGCTGACCAGTGCGCGGCTGTTGATATCCAGCGCCCAGCCGTTGAACAGGTAGCGCTCAACCAGTTTCTTCTCTTCGCCACCGGCAGCCACGTTCATGGTGCGGCTCAGCAGGTTGCGGGCACGGATGGTCAGTTCGCGCGGGTTGAACGGCTTGGTGATGTAATCATCGGCGCCGATCTCCAGACCCAGGATCTTGTCAACCTCGTTGTCACGACCGGTCAGGAACATCAGGGCGATGTTGTCGTTCTCACGCAGCTCACGGGCCAGCAGCAGGCCGTTCTTGCCCGGCAGGTTGATGTCCATGATCACCAGATTGATGGTGTGGGAAGTGAGGGCCTGGTGCATTTCGTCGCCGTTGTTGGCTTCGAGCACGATGTAGCCTTCGGCTTCAAAAATGCTTTTCAGGGTATTGCGTGTGACCAGCTCGTCTTCGACGATCAGAATGTGTGGTGTTTGCATGAGTATTCCCAGATTCTTATCAGTTAATTATCTTAAATTTAACACTCTTTGGCGTTTCAAACCGATTTCCTGACTGATCCTGAAAATTTATTACGTCATCCTGGGTATGAGAGTCAGGTCGGAATATCGCGAATTAGGCATCAGTACCGGCAAGTATCCCTGTGCCACTTATAGGTTCCCGACAAGTCTGGTCGAGCAGAGCCTGGAAAGGTCGTCCATTACGAAAGTGGCCGCATTTTATCAGTTAACAGGAGCATAACAACACTCTTTGCCGTCAGATAGCAACTTTTTAACTCTGATTTGATATAGGTCAAACCCTGGGACAGCTGCATCATACTTGGCCTGAACCGGGTTTTCGCCCCTACAAAATGTAATGGAATGTAACATGTGATTGACATGAATTTGTGGGAAAACTACAAGAAAATCTGCTTTATCGCGCCATTTGAGCCACCAGAGTGGTCTGCTTTTGCCATCATCACAGCCTGGAATCCGGCCAGCCAGTGGGTCACAGAACGACGCAATATGCGGCGGGAACGGGCGATGTGGCGCCATCTGACAGTGGATTTGCAGGTGCCCGTGGTGGGGCCGTTTTGGGGGGCTGACCCGGAAGAACGCTGGCAGGAATCATCGCTGGCGGTGGCGCTATCCCTGCCACAAGTCCGTCAGCTGGCAGCGAGTTTTGGCCAGAATGCTCTCTACTGGGTGGAGGATGGCCAGCTCTGGCTGACACCGGTATTGACGGATAAATCAGCAGTTTGTCTGGGCAATATTGAATCCTTCTGGATTGCCAGAAACCTTGCCTGATGAAAGAATGAACACTTTCATGCATCTGAAAGGAATCAAATCATGCTGGATCTCCTGCCCGACCTCTGCGATCAACACGGCGACTTGCTGCAAGTGGCCGACCCGGTGTTCCAGGATTTTGGCGGCAAGGCCCTCTTTTATGGTCGCGCCGTAACGCTCTCCTGTTATGAAGACAACAGTCTGGTGCGGGATCTGGTGACCCGCCCCGGTCACGGCAAGGTGATGGTGATCGACGGCGGCGGCTCGCTGCGCCGTGCGCTGCTGGGCGATCAACTGGCGGTCAAGGCGGTGGAACAGGGGTGGGAGGGGATCCTGATCCACGGCGCGGCGCGGGATGTGGGCACCCTGGCGACATTGGCGCTCGGGGTCAAGGCGCTGGCGGCCTGTCCGGTCAAGACCGAGAAGCGGGGATTGGGAGAGCTGGGGGCTGTGGTCAGCTTTGCCGGGGTGACCATCCACGAGGGGGATTACGTCTATGCGGATCGCAACGGCGTGGTGGTGAGCGCCACGCCGCTGTTGTGATCATCAGAAGTTGAAGCCGACCCCCAGACTCAGCGCCTGATCGGCAGTGATGGCGCTGACGCCGTAGTTGGCGGTGAGGGAGAGTCTGGGGGTCAGCAGCAGGCTGGAGTTGAGCTCCAGCAGGGTGCTGGCCTTGTTGAGATCGAGATGCTTGATCTGGCTGCCGATATTGAATGCCGGAGAGAGCTGGTAGCGTACCCCCGAACTCATATTGAAACCGGATGTGCGATTCTGATCCGCCACCGCCGGGCCCGCTTCCATAAAGAGGGTAACATCATCCACCACCGGATATTGATAGCCGCTATTGACCAGCCAGAGATCAAAACTGTCGCTGTGATGGCTATGGCCATTGAGCAGCACACCCGAGTAACTTTTGACATAGAGAGACGGGTTGGATTGCGGCTGAACCACTGCCCAGTCAGCGGCCTGTGCGGCCATGCTGGCGCAGGTTGCAAGCAGTGTGATGATGAGTGATTTGACCATTCGTTTCCCCTCCCTGGGTCCGGAACTGAGCCTAAGCATGGCACATGCCAGCTGGTAGTAAAGTGAAGGGAGATCACAATAAAATCCTTTGGCATGGGCGCCAGCCATGATAAACAGGCTGCCGTATTGATGGCTCTAATCATTAAGAGGTGAATCCATGAACAAGAAACTGACTCTGCTGGCCGCGCTGGTACTGGGAGGCTGCGCAATGGCAACAGGTTCCAGCATGGCTCAACTGCAAGCATCCAGCTGGCAGCTGCAAGGCGCCACCGGCGATACCTTCACCCTGCAAGTGGTCGACGGCAAGGTGGCGGGCAAGGGTGGCTGCAACCGCTATTTTGGCGGTATCACCAAGCAGGGTGACGGAGTCTTGACGCTGGGAGCCATGGGCTCCACTCGCATGATGTGCATCGGCGATGCCATGAACAAAGAGACCGAATTCCTGCAAAAGCTGGAGAAGGTGGCAACCTACTCCATCAACGGCAACCAGCTGACTCTGAGTGATGCCAACAAGGCGGCCCTGCTCACCTTCAACGCGGTGCCCGCTGCCAAATAAGGCACGCGTTCGTCTGATTGCCCCGACAGCGCTGACTGTGCTGGCGGGTCAAACGCTCTGACGCGCCCTCCCTCTGGAGGGCGTCTGTTTATCTGCGACGAGCCCTGTGTGGTCGTCCGCAACGGTTGTTCACTCGTCGCCTCCTTTCTGCCCGGTTTGATACCAGCACCTCGAATCTTCGTTTCGGTACGCATCTTGATCATTTCAATGATTCTTGTATAGTTGAAGTGACAGGTCGCACCAAGGGGAGTGAAGATGAACAAAGAGATGGCCACCAAGGTCTTTGAATCGCTGGCATCCGGCATCCGGCTCGATGTGTGGCGGCTGCTGGTGAAGGCGGGGCTGGAGGGGCGGGTCGCGGGCGAACTGGCCAGCGAGCTCGATATTGCCCCCAATACCCTCTCGTTTCACCTTAAGGCGATGCTCAACACCGGTCTGCTGTCGGTGGAGCAGGAGGGGCGCTTTCTGCGCTACCGCGCCAATATCCCCCTGATGCTGGATGTGATCGCCTATCTCACCGAGGAGTGCTGTGCCGGTTATCCCGAGGCGTGCGGCGTGATGCGTGCCGAGTCAGCCTGCTCCCCCCATGTTCTGCCTGCGCAGCCCTGCTGCACCAAGGAGTAATGCCATGTCTGCCATTCAGATTTTTGATCCCGCCCTCTGCTGCTCCAGCGGTGTCTGCGGTACCGAGGTTGATCAGGTGCTGGTCACCTTTGCTGCTGACCTTGCCTGGGCCAAGGAGCAGGGGGTTGCCATCGAGCGTTTCAATCTGGCTCAGCAGCCGATGCAGTTTGCCGAGACACCTGCCGTCAGCGCTTTTCTGACCCACGCCGGGGAGGAGGGGTTGCCACTGGTGCTGGTGGAGGGGCAGGTGGTGTTGACCGGCCGTTATCCGAGCCGCAGCGAGCTGGCCCGTTATGCCGGGCTGCCTGCGCCGCAAGTGGCCATCAAGGGGATCGTCAAGGGCGGCTGCTGCTCTGGCAGCGGTTGCTGCTAAGGCGCGACGTACCATTCGGGAGAGGCTATGTACCATTTTCTGACCAATCCACCGCCGTTTCTCTTTTTCACCGGCAAAGGCGGGGTAGGCAAGACCTCGCTGGCCTGCGCCAGTGCGGTGGCCCTCTGTGATGCCGGCAAGCGGGTGCTGCTGGTGAGCACCGACCCTGCCTCCAACGTGGGGCAGGTGTTTGCCACCGAGATCGGCAATCGGGTCACCGCTATCGCCACAGTGCCCGGTTTGTTGGCGCTGGAGATAGATCCCCCCGCTGCGGCCAAAGCCTATCGGGAGCGGATCGTCGGGCCGGTGCGCGGCAAGTTGCCCGAGAGCGTGGTGCGCAGCATCGAGGAGCAGCTCTCCGGCGCCTGCACCACCGAGATCGCCGCCTTTGACGAGTTCACCGCGCTGCTGACCGATCAAACGTTGCTGGCCGAGTATGACCATATCGTCTTTGATACGGCGCCAACCGGTCACACCATCCGGCTGCTGCAACTGCCGGGAGCTTGGAGCGAATTTCTGGAGCAGGGCAGAGGGGATGCCTCCTGCCTCGGCCCGCTGGCGGGGCTGGAGAAACAGCGCAGCCAGTATGGCGAGGCGGTCGCCGCGCTGGCCGATGCTGCTCGCACCCGGTTGGTGCTGGTGGCGCGCGCCCAGCAATCCACTTTGAGAGAAGTGGCTCGCACCCATGAGGAGCTGGCCGCCATCGGCTTGCTGAATCAGCAACTGGTGATCAATGGCCTCTTCCCCGAAGGCGCCATTGCCGGAGATCCGCTGGCAATGGCGCTCTGGCTGCGTGAGCAACGGGCTCTCGCCCAGATACCGCAGGGGATCAAGGGGCTGGCGCAGGATCATATCCCGCTGCTGGCCACCAATCTGGTAGGGGTCGACAGTTTGCGGCTGTTGCTGCAATCAGAGGGAGCTGCCGCTCAATCCCCGACAGTACAGTCCACTGTCAAACAAGCCCAGCCCGAGTTGAGTTCGCTGGTGGACGAGCTGGCCGCCGACGGTCACGGCCTCATCATGCTGATGGGCAAGGGCGGGGTGGGCAAAACCACGCTGGCGGCCGCCGTGGCGGTGGAGCTGGCTAGCCGAGGCTTGCCGGTGCACCTCACTACCTCGGACCCCGCCGCGCACCTGAGCGAGACCCTGGCCGGTAGTTTGCCCCATCTGGAGGTGAGCCGCATCGACCCCCACGCCGAGACCGAGCGTTACCGCGCTCAGGTGCTGGCCACCAAGGGGGCGGCGCTGGACGAGCAGGGGCGGGCGTTGCTGGAGGAGGACTTGCGCTCCCCCTGTACCGAGGAGATCGCCGTGTTTCAGGCCTTCTCGCGCATCATTCGCGAGGCGGGCAAGCGCTTCGTGGTGATGGATACCGCCCCTACCGGCCACACCCTGCTGCTGCTCGACGCCACCGGCGCTTACCACAGGGAGATCGCTCGCCAGATGGGAAACAAGGGGCTGCACTTCACCACCCCCATGATGCAGTTGCAGGATCCCAAACAGACCAAGGTGTTGATTGTGACGCTGCCCGAGCCGACGCCAGTGCAGGAGGCGGCCAATCTGCAAGCCGATCTGCGCCGGGCCGGCATCGAGCCCTGGGGCTGGCTCATCAACCACAGCTTGCAGCAAGCCGCGGTCAGCTCGCCGCTGCTGCAACTGCGGGCTGAACGCCAGCAGCCCTATGTCGAGGCGGTCGAGCAGCAACACGCCAGCCGCTACGCCGTGGTGCCGCTGCTCGCCGAGGAGCCGGTGGGGCCCGATGCCCTGCGCCGTCTCTGCCAGCACCATTGAGTCGCCGCCCCGGCCTGCTGCCGGGGTGGTTTGAATTGAGCCTTTTTTGAATCTTTAGAAGATGCGGGATTGCGCCGCATCGGGAGCTGTGATGTCTGCAACATGTGATGCCAAGGCCGTGCCTGCCATCGGCTTTTTTGAACGTTATCTGACCGCCTGGGTCGCCCTCTGCATTCTGGTGGGGATTGGTCTCGGGCAGGGGTTGCCGGATCTCTTCAAGGCGATCGGTGCCATGGAGGTAGCCAAGGTCAACCTGCCGGTGGGGCTGCTGATCTGGGTGATGATCATCCCCATGCTGCTCAAGATCGATTTTGGCGCCCTGCATCAGGTGAAGGGCCACATGAAGGGAATAGGCGTCACCCTCTTTATCAACTGGCTGGTCAAACCCTTCTCCATGGCCTTCCTCGGCTGGCTCTTTATCCGCGTGCTGTTTGCCGACTGGCTGCCGGCGGATCAACTCGACAGTTACGTAGCGGGCCTGATCCTGCTGGCGGCGGCCCCCTGCACCGCTATGGTGTTTGTCTGGAGTCGCCTCACCAACGGCGATCCCTACTTCACTCTGTCGCAGGTGGCGGTGAACGACCTCATCATGGTGTTTGCCTTCGCGCCGCTGGTGGCGCTGCTGCTCGGGGTCTCCAGCATCATAGTGCCCTGGGATACCCTGCTCACTTCTGTGGTGCTCTATATCGTCATTCCGGTCATCATCGCCCAGCTGCTGCGCAAGGCCTTGCTGAAAAAGGGAGAGGCCCATTTTGACGGCGTCATGACCCGCATCCAGCCCTGGTCGGTGGCAGCCCTGCTGCTCACTCTGGTGCTGCTGTTTGCCTTTCAGGGCAACGCCATCATCGAGCAGCCGCTGGTTATCGCCCTGTTGGCGGTGCCGATCCTGATCCAGGTGCTGTTCAACTCAGGGCTGGCTTACTGGCTCAACCGCAAGGTGGGGGAGAAGCACTCGGTCGCCTGTCCTTCTGCCCTGATCGGTGCCTCCAACTTCTTTGAGCTGGCGGTGGCCGCCGCCATCAGCCTGTTCGGCTTTCACTCCGGCGCGGCGCTTGCCACCGTAGTTGGCGTGTTGATCGAGGTGCCGGTCATGCTGCTGGTAGTGCGCATCGTCAACGCCAGCAAACCCTGGTACGAAGCGGGGCTGAGCCGTTAACTGATGGCCGCTAACAGCTGGCCGCGAACTAGATGCTATCCATTTTCTATTCACTTGATTAATGAGAGACACGCAAATGAGTGCAATCACCATCTATCACAACCCGGAATGTGGTACCTCCCGTAACACCCTGGAGCTGATCCGCAACAGCGGCGTCGAGCCCACTGTCATCCACTATCTGGAGACGCCCCCCTCCCGTGACCAGCTGGTGGCGCTGATCGCCGCCATGGACATGCCGGTGCGCGATCTGCTGCGCAAGAACGTTCCACCCTACGAGGCGCTCGGTCTGGCGGAAGATCGTTTCAGCGATGATGAACTGATCGATGCCATGCTGGCTCACCCCATCCTCATCAACCGCCCCATCGTCGTTACGCCGCTTGGCACCAAACTGTGCCGTCCGTCGGAAGTGGTGCTCGATATATTGCTCGATCAGCAAAAAGGGGCCTTCGCCAAGGAGGATGGCGAGCAGGTGGTGGATGCGAGCGGCAAGCGCCTCAAGTAATCATCTGAGTACTCAAGTACGGATTGAAACAGGGCCAGCGTCACGCTGGCCCTGTTTCGTTGTGTGAACAAGTTGAAAAAGTTATTCCGGCCAATCGTTTTACCGCTTTTTCTGCGACGATGATCACTGTACCATCGCCGCCCGACCTGCCACCCGGCCGCATCTCCCCCTGCGACGGCGCTGGCGTCACCCGATACATGCTGTCACCCGGAACGTGAATGACCCCAGGATGGGACCCGCCACTAACCTGTAGGTTTGTGGTCTGCGTGTCGCGTGGGTCGGCACCTCTCCCGCCGGATCTCCCGCGACGCCTGTCTGCAGACTTGCCATATGAAACTCCTCTCTTCATAGGTGCAAGATGACACTGTTATTGAGTCTGGTCGGTATGCTGGCCCTGATGTTTATCGCCTGGCTGGCGAGTGAAAACCGCCGAGCCATCCGCTGGCGAACCGTGCTGGGTGCGCTCGCCCTGCAAACCGGTTTTGCTGCCCTGGTGCTCTATTGCCCCCCCGGACAAATCATGCTCGGTGCCATGAGCAATGGCGTCTCCGCCCTGCTCGGCTTTGCCGACAGCGGCATCCGTTTCGTGTTTGGCGATCTGGCCAGCAACGGCTTTATCTTCGCCGTGCGGGTGCTGCCGCTGGTGATCTTTATCAGCGCGCTGATCGCCGTGCTCTACCACTTCGGCATCATGCAGTGGGTGATCCGGGTATTGGGCGGCGCAATCCATCGCCTGCTCGGCACCAGCCGCGCCGAGTCACTGGTGGCCACCGGCAATATCTTCCTGTCGCAAGGGGAGTCGCCGCTGCTTATTCGCCCCTTCCTCGCCGGTATGACTCGCTCCGAACTCTTCGCGGTGATGACCTGCGGCATGGCCTCGGTAGCGGGCTCGGTACTGGGCGGTTACGCCGGTCTGGGTGTGGATCTTAAATACCTGATTGCCGCCTCCTTTATGGCGGCGCCGGGTGGCCTGCTGATGGCCAAACTGCTGGTGCCGGAGCAGCAGCAGGTGAGCGATCAGACCGAGATCACCCTCGACAAGAGCGACTACAGCAACGCCATCGACGCTCTGGCGGGCGGCGCCATGGGCGGCATGAAGATCGCCGTAGCCATCGGCACCATCCTGCTCGCCTTTGTCAGCGTCATCACCATGATCAACGCTGGCCTCACCACCGTCGGTGAGTGGTTCGGCTGGGCTGATCTCTCCCTGCAACAGCTGCTGGGTTATCTGTTTGCTCCGGTGGCCTGGCTGATTGGCGTACCTGCCAGCGAGATGATGGCGGCAGGGTCCCTGATCGGTCAGAAGGTGATCATGAACGAGTTCGTCGCCTATCTGGACTTTGCCAATATCAAGGCAGATCTGAGCGCCCACACCCAGATCATCATCACCTTCGCATTGTGCGGTTTCGCCAATCTGGGCTCCATTGCGGTGCAGCTCGGCTCCATCGGCACCATGGCGCCGGAGCGCCGTCACGATGTGGCCAATATGGGCTTCAAGGCGGTGCTGGCGGCGACCCTGGCCAACCTGATGAGTGCCACCCTGGCCGGGATCTTTGTCTCCCTCTGATGAGATAAAACGTGGCTGCGCCAGTAAAAAAGCGCCCGCCCCATCTGGGGCGGGCGCTTTGCTTTATGGGCCGGGTGCTAGCGAGCGTTCGCTTCCCCCAGCCGTGGGTTGAGGGAGAGGATCCGGGTCTTGCTGACCCGGTGGCGATAGATCTCCCGCAGATAGAGCAGCGCCTTTTTCACCGATTCGCGACTGAGGCGAATATCGTTGATGGAGACGAACTTCTCCTTCTCGCGGATAAGCTCCCGATATTTCTTCTCATACATGGGCTTGATGGCGTACCAGTTGGTGTCGAGGATCTTGGCCGGGTTCTCGAACTCGTTGAGCATGCTGTCGAGCAGTGTGTCGTTCCACTCCTCATTGCTGATCATCTCGATCACCGCCTTGTCCAGATGCTCATCGAAGCGATAGTGATCCTTGGCAAAGCAGCGCTTGATAAAGGCCACGATCAGGGTCAGGAAGTCATCGCTCAGGCAGGGGCTCTTGACGATCAGGGTGGTGAGGGAGATGTTGGCCGACGCCCCGATGACCAGCGCATAGCGCTTGAGAGTGGTATTGGGGAAGAGCCCGTTGAGGTGAGACTTGAGCCGGTTGAGATCCATATAGGAGAGCTTGTACTCCTTGGGCAGGGAGATGATCGACACCACAGAGGAGCAGTTCTTGAAGAAGTGCAGCTCGTTGAGGTGGGCCGGGTCATGGCCACTTTTCACATAGTCGTCCAGATACTCCCGATAGTTGCCCGCCTCGATGGGCAGCAGACTGATCCCCTCAATGGCCTGGGTCATCTTGTTGAAGTGGGGTAGCTCGATGGAACGGGTGAAGAGATCATCCACATTGAGCCCGTCCTCCTTGTCAAACAGGCCGCCGGGGGGCGAGATGGACTCGGCATACGCCACTGCTACCGGCCCCGCCAGACTCATAAAGAGGTCGTTGGCATCGAGCCGAATGGTCTCGCTGATATCGATGCCCGCCCGGCGAAAGTAGTTCTCGTCGTAGTCGGTGGTGACGGCCTGGGCGGTGAGAATGTTGAAGATCTGCTGGGAGATGTACTGGTTGGCGTACTTCTCCATGGTGTTGACGTCAACATGCTGGATTTCGCCATCGTCACTCTCTTCGGCGTAGCGCATGATGTCGTTGGAGATCAGCATCATGGCATTCCAGGGCCTGATCCGCTTGAGCATGCTGGCATCGCACGCCTGCTCGTTGTCGAAGTGATAGGAGAAGTCCCACTCCTCGGCCAGATACTTGCACAGCAGGCGCCCGGCGTTGATGTGCAGTGCTTCCGAGATCTCGATGCCCCGATCACAGATATTGGGCAGGATGCAGATGCCGCTGGTGAAGATGGGATCGAACATGAAGTGCTCCCCGAGGGAGAGGTGCTCCTCCTCTTCTGACGGGGGTGAAAAGGTCTTGCTCATGTAGGAGTACTGCTGGGCCAGCCCGAACTCGGAGGCCATGCCGGAGCCGGTGCCGCCCCCGGCACTGAAGATGTAGAAATAGAGGCGGGACTGGTTGGCCTTGATGCCGCAGGAGTCCACCAGATAGGTATGAATGGCCTGCCACTCGGAGTTGGCGAAGTAGTGGGGGCTCTTGTTGAGGATGATCTTGGCCAGATACTGGCCCAGGATGGGGGCGTTACCCGCGCCTCCCGCATGGATCTCCGACAAGTCCATCACTCGCATCTTGGCGTAATCACGCAAGGAGCCACCTTCGCCACTGCGATTGGAGTGGCGGATGCGGCCATCGATGTCCTTGTCCAGATCCCCCAGCATTACCATGGGCTCGATCAGAAAGACCGGCCGGGCCCCGTTGTTTGGCAGCCGCAGGTTGCGCCGGATCCAGCTCACCGGGCCAAACTCCTTCTCCCGCTTGCGCTGCTCCTCGCTGTTGAACTCATTGAGATAAAAGCTGCGGGCGTTGTAGACCAGCGAGGCCACATCCTGCGCGATGTTGGAGCCGCAGCGCCCCAGCCCCACCAGACAGACGGACGGAAAGTTGTGGGGCACGGCGGCGCCCGTTTCGCTCTCTCCGATGGCGGCGGGAAACACCGCATGGCGCAGCTGTTCCAGATTGGCGAGAATGCGGGCCAGATCCCCTTCGGTGTAGTAGAGGTAACGGTTGCCTGCGTCCTGCTCATCATCCGTGCTGATAGGTAGCAGATCGATATGCTCGGTCATGAAAAAAGATCCCTCTTGGCGGCGAATGTATATAAATCAGCAGCTTTTGGACTGCCCGGTAACTCTAGATGATAAAAAGCGGGGGCGCGGTGAGAGGAGGGTGAGAGTTCTGACTGTGTGATCATGGGCACAGCAACGCGCCGGAAATCTGCCCGTATGCCTCACTTGGCAACGGCGCAGCATTTCCCTGTAAAGGTTGGCCACCACGTCCAATACCAGATTGGCCAACGCGCCGTCAGCCGCGCTTTACGTAGGCACACAAGAAGATAACCGCAGGCTCAGGCAGAGGAGCGATCGCCCCTAGGCGAAGGTGGAGGTAGCGAACGCTTCGTATTGGCGACCCGTGATCTGCCACCGATAAAAAACCACCGACCTTTTGCAGGTCGGTGGTTTTTTATGGATAGCGGCTGATTGGCTGCCCTTACTTCCGGGCCGATCAATGGGATCAAATCCAGGGGCATAGGGACGCTACTAATTCGAATGGGTGACGGGCTCTTTGGAGAGCAACTCGTTGACGAGTCCAACGGCTAGATGAATATTCGACTCCATCTTGTCGCCGTTCACCGCGTTCGCTTTCCACGATTCGGGGGCTTCGGGGTGTGGCCCGGAAACGGCCACCTTGCCTTTGTCGTATGAGCTGATCAGCGCGGCAATATGATGGTTTTGAAAATGGGCGATGACCTTCACCTGCTCGGGGCTTGGCACCGGCGTAAATTGCGGGCCGGCCTGGTAATACATCTGGCGCTCTTCACCAAGCCAGCTGATCGGGAAGATCCTGGCGCTAAAGTCGCCGTCATAATCATCGGATGTCGCAGGGACAAGGCCCAGCGCCGGTACAAAGCCCTCTTCTTCAGACCAGCCGGTGGATGCCACAAATGCGCCCCCACAGATCCCGAGGTAGCGGCCACCGCTTAGCAAATAGGTTTTTAACGCCGAACGCGCTTGCGGGGTAAACCCATTGAGGAGCGGCTCAACATCGTCCTCAGTGCCGCCAACGATAAACACCCTGGCATGATCGAGCTCTGCAGGCAGTTCCCCGATATTGGAGAGATACCTGACCGGCAAGCCCACCTGTGTGACCACATCTGCAATCGCTTTGGTACTATCCCCATCAGAAACCGGCCCGTTATAGATCAGCGCGTACGGCTCTTGCTGCGGCTGCGCAGAGGCGGCCTCTGCCATGCATCCTGTCATTAACCAAAGGCTGATAACGCTCGCAATCCGCATGACGTTTTTTGATACATTCATCGCTGCCACTGTCCCTGTGATGTGAACCGAAGAGACTACTTATCACGATCCCGTTCTGCATGTCAGCCGCTGTTAAATGAACATTTCAGGTTAATGCGCCAACGCTCATTGGCGCTGCATTTAGCTAACAGCGAGCCAATACAGTGGGCGCACTTCACTTTCACTTCACCGAGCGGGGATAAGGTAGGCCCACGTTTTCAGTTGGAGCTTTATTCTATGCCCACCATAGTCACCCACGCCGCCGTACCTCTCTGTCTTGGACTCGGGCTTGGCAGCCGGATTATTCCGCCGCGCCTGCTGCTGGCAGGGGTTGCCATCGCCATGCTGCCCGATGCCGATGTGCTCGCCTTCAAACTGGGGGTCGCCTACGGCCATGTCTTTGGCCACCGCGGCTTTACCCACTCACTGCTGTTTGCCTTTGCCTTGCCCACACTGGCCATGCTGTTTCACCGCCAATTTCGGGCCAGCGCCGCCACCATCTGGTCGTTTCTGCTGGTCTCTCTGCTCTCCCACAGCCTGCTAGATTCCCTCACCACCGGCGGCAAGGGGGTTGGCTGGCTCTGGCCGTGGCGTGACGAGCGTTTCTTTGCCCCCTGGCAGGTGATCCGTGTCGCCCCCTTCAAGTTGGAGGCTTATCTCACCGCCCGAGGCGAAGCGGTGATCCTCTCCGAGCTCTACTGGGTTTGGCTGCCGGGGGTTGTATTGATGCTGATATTGATGGGATTGATGGGATTGATGGGATTGATGGGATTGATGGGTTGGGGAAGGGAGAGGTAGTGGTGGGATGGGAAAGCGTTATTAGATATATATGGTTGAGAAAATAATAAAAAATTGGACACCCATCCCTTTTTTTCTGGCTATGTAGCGTCTTGCTCAGAAAAAAAAGGGGGCTGATTTTTTCGAAGGACACCCACCTTCCTGTGTGCCGGCTATTCTACGCCATACTTAAAAAAATGGGGTCCTATTTTATGTTGCTAAGAATAGAAAACTACCAACAAGAACAATGCAAGTTCATGTTAATTATTTTGCGTTATTAAGTTATAAGCACTCTATTGTAAGTTGCCCTTTTAATTTCGATGCTTGATTGAAACTAAGATTTGGATACATTTCTAATGCTAATTTTTTATAATTCTCTCTATCTTTTACATCTATTTTTACGCCAAAGGTAACACTTTTCAATGAACTTGACTTGAAGGTCATGTAGTTTATATCGGCAGGAACATCCTTAACTACAAGTCTATGTTCTTTTTCATACGACCAAATATATTTCTTAATAAAAAAGAATCTAGACAATCCATCAACAAATCTTTGTGTTATTAGGTCTTCATCTAGATCGTTTTCACGGCCTTCAATCTCATTTTTGAAAGCATGATTAATCATGGAGCTTACAAAAACATCCATATATTGGTTAATTGATTGATCATCCTTATCATATTTTACGGGTTGTATTTTATTGAATGCTTTATCGTGACTAAAGTCAAAGCCAAGAACCACGCCATTATGTTGATCCGCATAATGACTCCACATTAAAATATTATCCTGTGATTCAGTAAGGCAAAGAATCCTGTAGTGAGAAATAATTTCATCCCAATCATCTCTAATGCCTTCTATAAGTTCTTCCATCAGATGGATAAAATGTGGAGCATCAGAAATCAAATCATCTCTAAGTCTTTTATATTCTTCTTTTGGTGGATGGATGCCCATAGACTTAATGCATTTTTTCAAAATAACGTCAATTTTATCAGTTATGAATTTCTTGTTTTTCGTAAAACCAGGGAAGTTACAATCAAAAGGGTCATTAAATGTTGTTGGGTTTGTTATTTTTAAAGTTTTATTTTTCAATATTAATTTTGAGGTTTCTAGTGATACATATTTATAATACATTCTTGCTCCATGTATATCTAAAGTAATTTAAGGCAATTTCTAATGGGCGCATAAAAATATGGCTAAAGTTGGTAACCAGGAGGCACAAGCTAAGCGTTTTTATCCTTTTTTGTGACGTATTGACTTACGATCTTTGTAATTTAAGTGACTCGGAGTCTACTTTATCCGTTGCGGCCCCGCGATAAGCCCAACTCCCATCTAAAATTTGACCTCTCCCCTCAACCTTAAATAATCCAGAAATAAAAGATAAACTCTCTCTATTTTTGCTTCGAAGGTTTATAGTTACGTATCCTTCCCAAGTCTCTCCTTCAAGAGTAAAGTCTTGAATGTAATCATTATTAGAACCGCTCTTTGTTATAACTGCATTTCCAATTAACTTGTGTGCGCTCTGCTTTATATCTATTTGGTAAGTGTAAATTACGGCATTATCGAGTTTAAGTTTATTAGTCCAACGGCCTTGTAAGTCGACACCCTTATATATGACTTCCTGATACCAAGGAATAAACACTTTCACCATAAGCTTACCAGCTAAGAAGAGTATTACTGATGTTATGACTCCAGATAGAACCCCTAAAAATACATTTGATAATCCATCCATAATTTCAATTCAACTCCAAGTAAATTAACGTTCTGTTAGAGGTATAGCGACACAATACCTATTCCGCCACAGTTCACTTTAATCACTAAAAATCCATGGTGGACATGCCATATGCTGCCATTCCTTTGAACAGTTTTATGTAAATACCTACATTGCGTGTGTTGGGCTAAAAATAGTAGGTTGGCGCTGAGCGAAGTGAGGCCCAACGTTTATCACAAAATATACACTTATGAGCAGTACTGGGATACTTATCTTTTTTAATATTTGCGTATGCTACGCCTTGCTTAGAAAGACGGGGATCCCAAATTTCTACGTTTCGTGATCTGTTCTAAGGTTCTGCCACATCCATATTTATCCCGTTCAGATTGGCGAAATAATGTTCGCCTATTGGGCTTTCCTCCGTTCTGCGCCAACCTACAAAAACCACGCTACCGCCCCTGAGTGACAGCCCCCAGTTTGCTGCTGTTAACCCGCGAGATAGCGACCATCGCTGTCATGACGTTCTCCCTAGAGACGGAGTGTCGATTGTTATCATAAGGGGCCGGATTGAGACATGGGAAGAAGAGGTTGATAAAAACCTGAGCTGGCTCAACCAATTAGTGAAATCTGTTGATTAAGTGAGCTATTGGGTGAGCGGAAGAGCTGGAATTCCCCTCACCTCAACCCTCTCCCAAGGGGAGAGGGGATAAAGACGCTGGGAGCGGCAACAAGCAGGAAATAGAAAGGGAGCCTATCAGGCTCCCTTTCCGCGCTCACGGTCAATGGCATTTGACCCATGCCGCCTTAACGATTGGTCGCGGCCTTCATCCCTTCCACAAACTCTTTCAGACGAGTGAGCATATGTTCCGGGTTCTGGTGGTGAGTCTCGATGATCTTCACCACGGCGGAGCCGGAGATGGCACCGGCGGCGCCAGCGGCGATGGCTTCACGCACCTGAGCCGGTTCGCTGATGCCAAAGCCGAGCAGGGCGGGGGGAGCGTTGAACTCGCGCAGGGTATTGATCAGCCCTTCCACCGGCATGCCTGCCTTGGTCTCGGCACCGGTGACGCCGGCGCGGCTCACCAGATAGGTGTAACCATTGCCGAGCTCCGCCACCTGTTTCAGGGTCTCGGCGTCGCCATTGGGCGGGGCGATAAAGATGCTGTCGATACCAAACTTGTCGGCAGCCGCCTTGTAGGGGGCGCACATCTGCACCGGCACGTCGGCGACCAGCACCGAATCCACGCCCGCCTGCTGGCACTTCTCGTAGAAGCCATCGATTTTGCGCACATAGACCAGATTGGCGTAGACCAGCAGGCCAATGGGCAGCTGCGGGTACTTGGCGCGGATGCGGCCGAGCAGCTCGAAGCAGTCGTCCGGGGTGGTGTGGCTGGCAAAGGCGCGCAGAGCGGCGCCCTGAATGGTGGGGCCGTCAGCCACCGGATCGGAGAAGGGAATGCCGAGTTCGAGGGCATCGGCGCCCCCTTCGACCAGTGCATCGACGATGGCCAGCGACAATTCTGGGGTAGGGTCACCCAGCATCACGAACGGCACAAAGGCGCCCTGATTGGCCGCGTCCAGACGGGAGAAGAGTTGTGCGTAACGGTTCATGACAAGGTTCCTTCTTTTTCAAAAATGTCTGCCACGGTGAAGATATCTTTGTCGCCACGGCCGGAGAGGTTGACGATGAGCACCTGCTCTTTTTCCGGTTCACTGCGGGCCATCTTGAGGGCGTGGGCCAGCGCGTGGGAGGACTCCAGCGCCGGTATGATGCCTTCGGATTTGGCCAGCTCCTGGAAGGCGTCCAGCGCCTCCTTGTCGGTCACCGAGGGGTACTCGGCGCGGCCGATGGCGGCCAGGTGGGCGTGCTGCGGGCCGACGGAGGGGAAATCCAGCCCCGCAGAAACGGAGTAGGACTCCTGGATCTGGCCCTGAGTGTCCTGCATCAGGTAGGAGTGCATACCAAAGAAGACCCCCTTGCTGCCGTGACCCAGCGGTGCGCCGTGCTCGCCGCTCTCGATGCCGTGGCCACCCGGTTCGACGCCGATCAGACGCACCGACGGCTCATCGATAAAGTCGGCAAACATGCCGATGGCATTCGAGCCGCCGCCGACGCAGGCGATCACCGCATCGGGCAGCCGCTCCTCCTTCTCGAAGCACTGGGCCTTGGCCTCTTCGCCGATCATCTTCTGGAACTCCCGCACGATAGTGGGGAAGGGGTGCGGGCCGGCGGCGGTGCCGAGCAGGTAGTGGGCCGACTCGTAGTTGGCAGCCCAGTCGCGCAGCGCCTCATTGCAAGCATCTTTGAGGGTGCTGGAGCCTGAGTGCACCGGAATCACGGTGGCGCCCATCAGCTTCATGCGAAATACGTTGGGTTTCTGGCGCTCGCAATCCTTGGCGCCCATATAGACCCGGCACTTGAGGCCGAGCAGGGCGCAAGCCAGCGCAGTGGCCACGCCGTGCTGACCGGCGCCGGTCTCGGCGATGATCTCGTTCTTGCCCATCCGCTTGGCCAGCAGCGCCTGACCCAGCACCTGGTTGGTCTTGTGGGCGCCGCCGTGCAGCAGATCTTCACGCTTCAGATAGAGTCGGGTCTTGGTGCCCTTGGTCAGATTGCGGGTCAGGGTGAGCGGGGTCGGGCGACCGGCATACTCGGTCAGCAGGGACTGAAACTCGGCGATAAAGGCCGGATCATCCTTGGCATCGACAAAGGCTTTTTCCAGCTGGAGCAGGGCCGGGATAAGGATTTGGGGTACATACATACCGCCAAATTCACCGAAAAACGGGTTGAGCAGGGTCATGGCTTCTTCCTTGTATTAGCTAAATCGAAACATCAAAAAGGGTTGCGTTACAGGTTGCGCAGTGCGTCGAAGGCGGCTGCTATCTTGTGCGCATCCTTCTGGCCTGGGGCACTCTCTACCCCGGAGTTGAAATCAAGGCCGAGGCAGCCCACTTGTGCCGCTTGCAGGGCGTTGTCGGGATTAAGGCCGCCCGCCAGCATCAGCTTGTTCTTGTCGAGGGTGGCCAACAGGGCCCAGTCGAACGCCTGACCGGTGCCGCCGCTCTGGCTACCTACTTTGGTATCCAGCAGCAGGCGATCCGCCGGGTAGTCGAGGGCGGGCAGCGGCTCGTCGCTTTCCTTGCCAAGAGAGACGCCCACCGCTTTCCAGATCTGGCAGCCGGTCGGCAGCAGTGGGCGCAGGGTCTCGATATAGGCGGCATCCTCATCCCCGTGCAGCTGGACAGCGGCGAGCCCCAGCGCCTCCACCGTCTTGGCGATGGTGGCGGGCTGGGCGTTGCGAAATACCCCGACGTAGGAGAGCGGTGCGCCCGCCATCACGGCGCGGGCGGCGGGGATGTCCACATAGCGCGGGCTTTTCGCCACAAATATAAGACCCCCGAACACCGCGCCCGCCTGATGGGCGGCGGCGGCATCTTCGGCGCGGGTCAGGCCGCACACCTTGTTCTGGCCCATTACCAGCTTGCGCACTGCGGCTTCCAGATCCGGCTCGGCCATCAATGACGAGCCCACCAGAAAGCCCTTGGCGTGGTGGCGCAGATCCGCCACCTGAGCGCGGTGGTTGATGCCGGACTCGCTGATCACCACCCGATCGCTCGGAATATCTTTGGCCAGCTGTTTGGTGCGGTTGAGATCGACGCTCAAGTCGCGCAGATCCCGGTTATTGATGCCAATGACCGGCGCCCCTAACGCGATGGCGCGGGTCAGCTCCTCCTCGTTGCTCACCTCGGTGAGCACGCCAAGGCCCAGCTCTTTGGCCACCGCGAACAGGGCGCGATAGCCCTCGTCGGTGAGCACGGAGAGCATCAGCAGGATGGCGTCCGCCTGATAGTGGCGGGCCAGATAGACCTGATAGGGGTCAATCATGAAATCCTTGCAGAGCACCGGCTGGCTGACGCGGCTGCGCACCCGGCTTAGATAAGCAAAATCCCCCTGAAAGAATTTCTCGTCGGTCAGCACCGAGATGGCGGTGGCGTATTTGCCATAGATGTCGGCGATGGCCTCCGGGCTGAAGTCATCGCGGATCAACCCCTTGGAGGGGGAGGCCTTCTTGCACTCCAGAATAAAGCGGGTGGAGCCCGCCTTGAGCGCCCCGACGAAATCCCGATCGCTGGGGGTCAGCGTGCTCTGGAAGCTCTCCAGCGGCTGGACCAGCTTGCGGGCGGCGACCCACTCCTGCTTGGCCGCCACGATCTTGCCGAGGATGGTCTGGCTGATGGAGGCCATGTTCAGAAATGCATGGGGGGCAATAAGGTCTGACATCTCGTTATCCTTGCGAAACTGGCTCTTGCCCTGCGGGCGTTCTGAATGACTGCTGTGCGACATGGTGGCTGACATCATGCCTCCTGATGACCCGCTTCCTGATGGCTCAGGGTGGCCAACTTGGCAGCGAGTTCCGCTGCCTTGCCGCTCGCCAGCACCGCCAGCACCTCGGCTGCTGCGCTCTTGAGGTCTGTCGCCTTGCCCGCCATCAGCAGCAGCGGCGCCACATTGGCGGCGATGGCGGCGTTGTGGGCCGGAGTGCCACGCCCTTCCAGAATGGCGGCGGTGATGGCGCAGTTCTCTTCAGGCTCACCACCCTGAATGGCGCTGACCGGATAGGTCTCGAGGCCAAAATCAGCCGGGGTGAGCAGAAACTCGCGGATCTCGCCGTCACGGATCTGGGCCACCTGGGTCGGGCCGTGGATGGCAATCTCATCCAGCCCGGCGCCGTGCACCACCATACCGGTTTTCAGCCCCAGTGCCAGCAGGGTTTCGGCGATGGGGCGCACCAGTTCGGGGGCATAGACTCCCATCAGCTGATAGGTGGGGCGAGCGGGGTTGATGAGCGGCCCCAGCACGTTGAACAGGGTGCGGGTCTTGAGGGCCTGACGCACCGGCATGGCGTGGCGCACCCCGGCGTGGTACTGGGGGGCGAACAGGAAGCAGATGCCGAGCTCATCCAGGCAGCGGCGCGCCTGCGCCGGGCTCATGTCGAGCTTGATGCCCATTTTGTCCAGCAGATCGCTTGAGCCCGACTTGCTCGAGACAGAGCGGTTGCCATGCTTGGCCACTTTCAGGCCGCAGGCGGCGGCGACCAGTGCCGAGGTGGTGGAGACGTTGATGGTGTTGAGGCCATCGCCACCGGTGCCGACGATGTCGCAAAATTCATAGTCCGGACGCGGGAAGTCGCGCGCTTCTGCCAAGAGAGCCTCGGCGGCGCCGGCGATCTCCTCCGGGGTCTCCCCCTTGATCTTGAGGGCAGTCAGCAGGCTTGCGAGCACGATGGGGTCCACTTCGCCACGTACCACCTGACCGAAGGCGTCGCGGGTACTTTCACGGCTTAGAGACTGACCCTGATAGAGGGTGTTGAGATGTTGATGCATGTTGGTCTCCTTACCTTAACGCACGCTGCTTTCTGGACGGGTGATATGGGCGAGCGCCTGAGTCAGCAGACGGGCCCCTTCCGAGGTCATGATGGATTCCGGGTGGAACTGGAAACCCAGCACCCGCTCATCCTGCTGCTCGATGGCCATGGGCATCCCCTGATAGTGGGCAATCACCGTCAGCTCTTCCGGTACATAGGTGGCGACCAGCGAGTGGTAGCGGGCCACCGGCAGCGGGCTCGGCAGACCGGCGAAGGCGCCGTGGCCGTTGTGCTCAATCAGCGAACGCTTGCCGTGGACAATTTCGCCTGCCGCACCGACTGTGCCACCGTAGGCTTCGCACAGGGCCTGATGGCCGAGGCAGATACCGAGGATGGGCACCTGACCACGAGCCAGCTTGATAAGGTCGATGAGGCAACCCGCCTCGTGGGGGGCGCCCGGCCCCGGGGAGAGCACCAGTACGGCGTCCCCTTCACAGGCGGCGATTTCGCTCATGATGCGGCTGGCCGGCAGGCTGTTGCGGTAGATCCGCACCGGATAGCCGAGGGAGCGGAACTGGTCGACGAGGTTGTAGGTAAATGAATCGAAGTTATCGAGCAAAAAGATGTTAGTCATGGCTCACGTCCTTATGTTGCTCCTGCTGGGCGCTCAGGGCTTGAAGGGAGGTGCCATGGCTGGCAGCGATGGCGGCCAGCACGGCGGCCGCCTTGGCGCGGGTTTCGTCCGCTTCGGCCTGGGGCTTGGAGTCATAGACCACCCCGGCACCGGCTTGCACATGGGCCACGCCATCTTTGACAAACGCCGAGCGAATGACGATGCAGGTATCCATCTCGCCGGCGCCGTTGATGTAGCCGACGGCGCCGCCGTAGCTGCCGCGGCGCTTGCCTTCCACCATGCGAATAAGCTCGCTGGCGCGGATCTTGGGGGCGCCGGTGAGGGTGCCCATGTTCATGCAGGCCTGATAGGCGTGCAGGGCGTCAAGGTCAGAGCGCAAGGTGCCGACCACCTTGGAGACCAGATGCATCACGTGGCTGTAGCGATCCACTTTCAGCAGCTCCTTGACGTAGCGGGTGCCGGGCTCCGAGATGCGGGCGATGTCGTTGCGGCCCAGATCCACCAGCATCAGGTGCTCGGCCACCTCTTTTTCGTCCTGACGCAGCTCCAGCTCGATACGGCCATCGAGATCCCGGTTGATGCTGCCATCGGGGTTGAAGCCGCGGCGGCGGGTACCGGCGATGGGGTACATCTCCACGTCGCGGCTGGCGGCGCAGAATTTCACCGCGCTCTCCGGCGAGGCGCCAAACAGGGTGAAGCCCTCATCCTGCACGTAGAACATGTAGGGGCTGGGATTGGTCTGCTTGAGGCGGCGATAGGCGGCCAGGGGGCTCGGGCAGGGCAGGGAGAAGCAGCGCGACGGCACCACCTGGAAGATGTCGCCACGGCGGATAAAGCCCTTGAGCTTCTCCACCTCGGCGCAGAACTGCTTGTCGCTCTTGTCCACGCTCATGCCACCGGTCAGGGGCTGGGTGGTCAGCTCGGCGCTTAGAGGTTGCTGGCAAATCTGTTTGAAGTCGGTGAGCCGTTCGGTCAGGCGGGTGTATCTGTCTTCCACCTGGCTCTCGTCGCTGTCGCCGCCAAAGATGCAGGCAAGCAGTTGAGTGGTGCGTTCGATATGGTCGATGGTGATCAGGGTTTCGGCCACATAGAAGCAGTAGTCGGGGCAGTTGTTGCTCCCCTCAGGCACTTCAGGCAGATCTTCAAATGAGGCGATGAGGTCGTAGGCAAAGCTGCCCGCCATAAACAGGGCTTCTTTACCCAATTGGCAATCGAGCTCCCGCTGCAGGGTGCGCAGCACGTCCAGCACGCTGCTCCCCTTGAGGCGGGAATCTTCGTCTTGCTCCCGATCGGAGGCAGGGAAGTCGAGTTGCAGCTCGCCATCGACCAGCGAGCGGGCAACCACCGCAGGCAGCCGCTCGGCCAGCAGGCTTTGCAACTGGGCGCCGTTGTCGTTCAGGCTGCGCACCCGCACGGTGCGACCACGGCACTCGATGCGCAGGCAGGCATCGACCAGCAGCAGGCTCTGTTTGCCTGCCTTGGAGTCGATCTCCACCGATTCCAGCAGCAGGTTGTTGGGGCGGCCCTGACAGAGGCGGGTATAGAGCGCCAGCGGGTCGGCCACATAGGGGGCGTTGAGTTTGAGGGTATCGAATTCACCCAGAGGAAGGCGATGTGTGGCTGTCATAGTGCGTTCCCTTGCGTGTGATGCGTGTTACCGATGTTCATGACGTTGAATTCCTTGAAAATTTAATTGGTCCGGGGTGGCTGGTTCAGGGGCGCCATCGCCAGGTCAGCTTGCTTGTCTGAATTCTCGGTTTCATCACAGGTCCATTTGCCGGATAATAAAAAAGCCCGCTGGGGTCAGCGGGCTTTTTCTTTGGGTTCTTAATTTGCTGTCAGATTACAGGTACAGCAACGACCACACGCCCGCATGTCAGGGAGTGTGCCACCACCAGATGGTCAGGATGGAAGTCGTTTGCATGATAAAGTCCTGTAAAAAGATGTTTGCAATGAAGTGCCTACAGCAAACGATAAAGCCGCGGCCAAGTCAAGTCGCTTTTTAGCCTTCTTTCACCGATTTGCCATGAATGGTGACCTGACCACGAGAGCGGAATAACCTGATGAGATTCGATCTTCACTGCCATACCACTGCCTCCGACGGGGTGCTGAGCCCAGCCGAACTGGTGCGCCGCGCTGCCGAGAAACAGGTCGAGGTGTTAGCAGTTACTGACCACGATACCCTTGCCGGACTTGATGAGGTGCGCCGCACCATTGACGCCGAGCAACTGCCGCTGCGACTGGTGAGCGGGGTCGAGATCTCCACCGGCTGGGAGCATCACGAGATCCATATAGTGGCGCTGGGGGTGGATGAAAAAAATCCGCAGCTGACCGACTTTCTGGCCGGTCAGCTGGCACGTCGTGAGGCGCGTGCGCTGGAAATCGGGCGTCGTCTGGAGAAGTGCCTCATCCCCAGCACCTATGAAGAGGCCAAGGCGCTCGCCGGTGACGCCGCCGTGACCCGTGCCCACTTTGCCCGGGTGCTGGTGGCACGCGGGGTGGCCGACAACATGCAGAAGGTATTCAAAAAGTACCTGAGCCGTGGCAATAAAGGGTATGCCCCGGCCGAGTGGCCCGAGATGAGTGAAGCCATCACCGCCATTCACGCCGCTGGTGGGCTGGCTGTGCTGGCCCACCCCAGCCGTTACGATCTCACCGCCAAGTGGATCAAGCGGCTGCTGGTGGCCTTCAAGGCGGCCGGTGGCGATGCCATGGAGGTCTCATTGCCCCAGCAGAGCCCGCAGGAGCGGGCCAATCTGGGCCAGTGGGCCAAGGAGCACGACCTCTATATCTCGGTGGGATCGGATTTTCACTTCCCCTCCAACTGGACCGAGCTGGGCCGCCACCTCTGGCTGCCCAAAGAGGGAATGCCCGTCTGGTTGGCCTATCCCGGTCACTTTGGGCTCACCACCGAACAGCATGCCGAGCTGCTGGCGAGCCGGTAACGGCGCCAGCGAAGCGGCCACAAACAGGTTAAGGTAGTGTCATGGGTCTTTGACCCGTGACCATACGAGCGGGCAGGTATTGCTGCCCCCATTGCGAGAACAAGCTATGAGTCAGCATTTTTACGTACATCCTGAAAACCCCCAGGCCCGTCTGATCGGTCAGGCGGTACAGATCATCCAGAACGGCGGCGTCATCGTCTATCCGACCGACTCCGGTTATGCGCTGGGTTGCCAAATGGGTGACAAGGGCGCGCTGGAGCGCATCTGCCGCATCCGTCGCCTCGATGCCAACCACGACTTCACCCTGGTGTGCCGCGATCTCTCCGAGATCTCCACCTACGCCAAGGTCGACAACAGCGCGTTTCGCCTGATCAAGAACAACACCCCGGGCGCCTACACCTTCATCTTCAAGGCGACCAAAGAGGTGCCTCGCCGCCTGATGAACGAGAAGAAGAAGAGCATCGGTATCCGGGTGCCGGACAACAAGATTGCCCAAGCGCTCTTGGAAGCCCTCGGCGAGCCGCTGCTCTCCACCACATTGATCCTGCCGGAGTCAGAGATGGCCGAGTTCGACCCGGAAGAGATCTTCGACAAGCTGGGCAAGCAGATCGATCTGGTGGTCAACGGCGGTTATCTGGGTGAGCAGCCCACCACTGTGGTCGATTTCTCTGACGACGAGCCGGTATTGCGTCGTCGCGGCGCCGGGGATCCGACTCCATTTGAGTGATGTCGCTGAACCGGTGACAGTCCCTTCCGCCGTGACGGGGGCTGGCACCGCACTACCCATCGCGAAAGTCCTGGGGCAGCCCTATCACGAGCTGCCCCAGGATCTGTTCATCCCGCCCGATGCGCTGGAGGTGTTCCTCGATACCTTCGAGGGGCCGCTCGATCTGCTGCTCTATCTGATCCGGCGCCAGCAGCTCGATATTCTCAACCTGCCGATCCTGCAGATCACCGCCCAGTACATGGAGTACGTGGAGCTGATGCAGGGGCTCAACCTTGAGCTGGCGGCTGAGTATCTGCTGATGGCAGCCTGGCTGGCGGAGATAAAATCCCGCCTGCTGCTGCCCAAGGCGCCGGAGCTGGAGGATGAAGATGAGGGAGAAGACCCGCGGGTGACCCTGATCCGCCGCCTGCAGGAGTACGAGCGCTACAAGGTAGGGGCGGAGAAGGTCAATGAGCTGCCTCGGGTGGAGCGGGAGATTTATATCGCCACCGCCTTGCCCCCCGATTTTGGCGCCCTCAAGCCACTGGCGCCCGATGTTTCGCTGGTTGAGCTCGCCCTTTACATGCAAAGTGTGGTAAAACGCGCGACTCATTTCGAACATCACCAGATCCGCCGCGAACAGATCCCGACCCGGGTGCGCATGGCGGAGATCCTTGCCATGCTCACGCTGGGGCAGACCCTGCGCCTTGAGCAGGTGCTGCGTGCCGAAGAGGGGCGGATGGGGGTACTGGTGACGTTTCTGGCCCTGCTGGAGCTGTGCAAGGAGCAACTGATCTGGATCCTGCAGGCAGAACCCCTTGGCCCAATCCATTTCGCATTGGCCGAGCAGAGCGAGGAGGGCAACCGTGGCGCTGCCCACTGAACGACTCAAGACCCTGATCGAAGCGGCGCTGTTTGTGGCCGGTCGTCCGCTCAATGTCAGCGAGCTGAAAAGCAGCGTGCTGGCGGATTATCCGGTGACCAGTCGCTATGTTCAGCTGCTGTTGGCCGAGATCAGGCAAGATTACAGCTCACGAGGCGTCGAGCTCAAGGAGGTCGCCTCCGGCTGGCGCTTTCAGGCGCGTCAGGAGTATGCCGAAGAGCTCTCGCGGCTCTGGAGCGAGCGGGCTCCGCGCTATTCGCGCGCCGTGATGGAGACGCTGACCCTGATCGCCTATCGCCAACCCATCACCCGGGCCGAGATCGAAGCGATCCGCGGGGTGGCGGTGTCGAGCCAGATAGTGAATACCCTGAAAGAGCGTGGCTGGGTGCGCAGCATAGGCCACAAAGAGGTGGCCGGTCGCCCCGAACTGCTCGCCACCACCAGAGAGTTTCTGGATTATTTTAATCTGCAGAGTCTGGAGCAGCTCCCCGAGCTGGATCCGGAGCTGCAACCCCTGTTGCCCTCTGCGGTGGACGGGGAGAGCGATGCCCGGTGAATGGCGCCCAAGCGTGCCGATGTCACCGAGATATACATTTTTCAACTGTGGCGATCGCTCCAACCGGCGTTTGTTACAGTTAACCCCGTTGCCCCTTTTACCAGTGGGCAGCGATCAACAATCAGGTAACCCCGATGAGTGAAAAACTGCAAAAAGTGTTGGCCCGCGCGGGTCACGGCTCCCGTCGTGAGATGGAGGCCCTGATCACCGCAGGTCGGGTCAGTGTGGATGGCAAGGTCGCCACACTGGGGGATCGCGTCGAAGTGAACGCCGTGATCCGGGTGGATGGTCACCAGGTCAAGACCCGTGCCGCAGAGGAAGTGATCTGCCGCGTACTGGCTTACCACAAGCCGGAAGGGGAGATGTGTACCCGTCACGATCCGGAAGGTCGTCCCACCGTGTTTGATCGTCTGCCCAAGATGGAAGGTGCCCGCTGGATCGCGGTCGGCCGCCTCGACGTCAACACCTCCGGTCTGTTGCTGTTCACCACCGACGGTGAGCTGGCCAACCGCCTGATGCACCCGAGCCACGAAGTGGAGCGGGAATATGCGGTGCGCGTGTTTGGCGAAATCACCGAAGCCATGCTGCAGCGTCTGCGCAAGGGCGTGCAGCTGGAAGATGGCACCGCCAAGTTCAACAAGATCAAACCGGCTGGCGGTGAGGGTCTGAACCAGTGGTTCAACGTCACCCTGACCGAAGGTCGCAACCGTGAAGTGCGCCGCCTGTGGGAATCCCAGGAAGTGCAGGTAAGCCGCCTGATGCGGATCCGCTACGGCGACGTCAAGCTGGACCGCGGCATCCCGCGCGGCGGCTGGCAAGAGCTGAAATTGCCGGAAGTGAACTACCTGCGCGGTCTGGTCAACCTGCCGCCGGAGACCGAATCCAAGGTCGATCTGCAGCAGGATGGCAAAACCAGCCGTCACAAGCAGGCCGCCCAGATCCGTCGCGCCGTGCAGCGTCACAAAGAGATGCAGGGCAAAGAGCCGCGCGCTCGCGCCACCACCGCCCGTCGCAAGCCGCAAGCCTCTACCCGTAACTCCGGTACCGGCAGCAAGTAAGCCGACAACCCGTTGCGAACTGCGCGCCGTCAAATAGCGCGCAGTCGGCCAAGTAAAGGCCCGCACCAGATGGTGCGGGCCTTTTTCATCTCTAGCGGGTGACCTCCAGCTGCCGGCTGGCTCCGGTCATATGGCAATGATTGCTCTCACACTCCTCAGTTGGTCGGTGTCATCCACTCTTTGTTGAAGTCGCGGATAAACATCTCTCCCTCTTCATTGCGGGCGGTGACCAGATAGAAGGTGACGTTCTGGCGAAACAGCGAGAGGCGGTAGAGGGCGGCGTTGTCCTCCTCCGAGAGGTTCTTTTTCGAGGTGTCGTTGATGGGCACCAGATCGACTTTGCCCTTTTTCAGTAGTTCGACACACTGGTTGAGGCGGTTGGTGGTTCTGACGATCAGATTCTGCTCGATGGTCACTCGCTCGATGGCATCGGAGAACCACCCCTTGGGCACGCAGGCGGTTTTCTGCTGCCAGGGCGGGGATTCCAGTCCCTTCTTGTCGGGCGTGGTGTACCAGGACTGGATATCGAAGGCGATGGGGGTACTGAACAACAGGGTGTTGCTGCGCTCGTTGGTCCAGGTAAAGGGGAAGGCGGCGATAGCGTTGCCCAGCTCGATGTTTTTAAGTCCTCTCGGCCAGGGCTGGTAGGAGACCCTCAGATCCGGGTGGCCCGCCGCTTTGAGAGTGGTGAGCACCTTGCTTGCCAGCTCGCCGCCATTGGCCAGCGTCGCTGAAGAGTAGGGGGGCAATTCGCCGGTGATAATTACCGCACTCTGCACCGTGGCGGCCGGGAGCAGCGAAAGAGCAAACAGGGTGGCAAGAAAGCGAAGGGACGAGCGGGGGCGATAAGTGGCAGAGGGCGTGACCGGATAACGGATGTGCATGGCGGGTGACCTCACCTCTATCGATTGCTGACAGCGTAGCGGTTCTGGCAGGGAAAAAACAGACTCGATAAATGCTGTTGGTCGCGGCGTATGGCCCTTGGCGTTCCCTTTGGCGGGCGGAAGGGGTTGTGGCGGTTGCTCTGCTCCGGTGAGCTTGTTAGCCTGTGCGGCTCTGATAGAGGAGTGAACAATGAGCAAGGTACTTGATGAGCTGCTGGCGTTGCTGGCGCTGGAAAAAATCGAGGAGGGCCTGTTTCGGGGCCAGAGCCAGGATCTCGGTCTGCGGGCCGTGTTTGGCGGACAGGTAATGGGGCAGGCCTTGTCAGCCGCCAAGCAGACGGTCGAGACCGGCCGTCAGGTTCACAGTTTTCACTCCTACTTCCTGCGTCCGGGGGATGTGACCCGTCCCATCGTCTATGATGTTGAGAATATCCGTGACGGCCAGACCGTCTCCACCCGCCGGGTCAAGGCGATTCAGGGCGGCAAGCCCATCTTCTATCTCAACGCCTCGTTTCAGGTGCCGGCCGACGGCTTCGAGCATCAGGCTCAGATGCCCACCGGCATCACCCCGCCGGAGGAGCTCAAGAGCGAGCTGGAGCTGGTGCGCCCCTACGAGAACCTGATCCCGACCTCCCTGCGGGACAAGATCCTCTGCGAACAGCCCATCGAGATGCGTCCGGTGACCCTGGTCGACCCTATTCGGCCGACGGTGCAGGATCCGGTACGCCACGTCTGGTTCAAGGCCAACGGCCAGATGCCGGACGATCTGCGGGTGCACAAATACCTGCTGGCCTACGCCTCCGACTTCAACTTCCTGCTCACCTCGCTGCAGCCGCACGGGGTGTCCTACTGGGAGCCGGATATGCAGGTGGCCACCATCGACCACTCCATGTGGTTCCACCGGGATTTCCGCTTCGACGACTGGCTGCTCTACGTGGTAGACAGTCCGAGCGCCAGCAGCGGTCGCGGTCTGGTGCGCGGTCAGTTCTTTACCCGTGACGGGGTGCTGGTGGCGAGCACCATGCAGGAGGGGGTGATCCGCCGTCGCGGTAGTTAAGGCGCAAAGCGGATAGCAAAACGGGGTGGCTTGTGCCACCCCGTTGTTGTTTCTGTTACATGCTGCGATATGACGTGTCAGCCGCCGCGCTGGTATTTGAAGCGCTTCTTGCGCCGGTAGGGATAGACATCCTCGAACACCCCTACCTTGATGTTGCTCTGCAGCATCTTCCAGTAGTTGGCGTCGAACATCTCCTTGTGCAGCTGCAACATGATCTCCCGCACCTGCGGTTTTTGCAGCAGGAAGGTGGCGAACTCCTCGGGGAAGATGTCGTTGGGGGCCACCGAGTACCAGGGTTCGGCGCTCCACTCATCCTCGGGGTAGCGGGGCGGCGGGATCTGGCGGAAGTTGCACTCCGTCATGTAGCAGATCTCGTCGTAGTCGTAGAAGACCACCCGGCCGTGACGGGTGACGCCGAAGTTCTTGAACAGCATGTCTCCCGGGAAGATGTTGGCCGCCGCCAGCTGCTTGATGGCGTTGCCGTACTCCTCCAGCGCGAGCCGGGTCTGCTGCTCGTCCGCCTTGTCCAGATAGAGGTTGAGGGGGATCATCTTGCGCTCGGTATAGAGGTGCTTGATCACCAGTTTGTCGTCGGTGATGGTGAGGGCCGAGGGTGCCACCGTCTTGAGTTCGGCAAGGAGTTCGGGCGAGATGCGGTCCAGCGGAAACTCGAAGTTGGTGAACTCCTGGGTATCGGCCATGCGGCCAACCCGATCGTGCTGTTTTACCAGCCGGTATTTCGCCTTCACCTGCTCGTGGCTCACATCCTTGGGGGGGGTGAACTCGTCTTTTATCACCTTGAACACCACATCGTAGGAGGGGAGGGTAAACACGCTCATCACCATCCCCTTGATGCCCGGCGCGATGATGAACTGATCCCGGCTCTGGGCCAGATGGTGGCGGTAGTGGCGATAGAGTTCGGTCTTGCCGTGCTTCTGGCAGCCGATGGCGTTGTAGATCTCGTAATCGGGCTTGTGGGGCATGATCTGGCGCAGGAAGGCGACAAACAGCGCCGGTTCACGGGCATAGACCATAAAGTAGGCGCGGGCGAAGCCAAAGACGATGGAGGCGAGATCTGGCTCGAAGATGACGGTATCCACATAGATGCTGTGGCCGGTGCTGAGCAGGGGCAGGATAAAGGGGAAGACCTGATCCCGGGCCCGGATCAGCCCCACCAGATAGGCCCCTTTGTTGCGGTAGAACACCTCTTTCAATAGCTCGATGGCAAAGTGCTCGTCATGGAGTATTTGCGGGCCGTTCTCCGCAAGATGGCGGTGGATGTCGACAATATCCCGCTGCTTGTCCTCGTAGGGGAGGGTGAAGCTGTAATCCCCCAAAAGCTGGCTCAGGGTCTGCGGCAAATGGGCCAGATCGGTGCGATAGATCCGCAGCAGGGCGCTCAAGTCAGGTTTTTCGCCACGGCTGACAAAGGGGTGGATATAGAGGTTCTCGTCACGGATGTTGCGATGGCGAAAGATCCGGCGATAGACGGAGTTGAAGAAGGACTCCGCCACCTCGAAGTTGTCACAACGGGGTAGCAGATCGCTGAAGGCGCTCTTGACCCGCTTGAGCAGCTCCTGGGTGGCGTGGTGCTCCCCCATCATCTGGCGGATGGAGCTGGCGGTGGCCCCCACATGGTGGTCATAGAGGCGAATACGCTCGCGCCCGGCGAGCTGTACCCCCAGCCAGTCACTGTTCTCGAAGCGGCTCTTGCTGCCCTGGGTTATCTCGAGAAACCGGCTGTAAAACGACTCGAAGCGTTGCAAGATAGTCTCGGCGACGGCCTGTTCCAATGGCTGCTGCATCTCTCTCTTCCTTGTGATCTGTCGGGCCGATAGCGCGAAGGATTGGGTGTAATTTGTTCACACGTCTGGCCACTATCGCAACATTCAAACGTCTGTTCAAGTGGCAATTTTCGGGGATAAACGGTAGATTGCGCCCCTGTTTTGGTGATGGTTTAGCGACTGTTTGCTGTCTGTTTGAGAGGCCGTTCGGCCTGTGAGGAAACCCGATGAAGCTCTATTTTGTCCTGGTGGCACCTGCCCGACCTGCGAATGTGGGGGCGGCTGCCCGCGCCATGAAAACCATGGGATTCGATGCCATGCGACTGGTGGCGAGCCGGGTACACGAAGAGGAGGAGGCGAGCTGGGTAGCCCACGGCGCCCAGGAGATCCTGACCCAGGCCGAGGCGTTCGATACCCTGCCCGAGGCGCTGGCGGATATGGATCTGGTGATCGCCACCACTGCCCGTGAGCGCGGTCGCTACCAGCACTACCTCACGCCGGGGGAGATCCGCGAGCAGATCCGCGCCAAGCCATCACTCGGCAAGGTCGCCATCGTCTTTGGCTGCGAGGAGTCGGGGCTCTCCAACGAGCAGCTGGCCGAGGTCGATCTCATCAGCTATCTGCCCCTCAAGGTGAGCTACCCGTCTCTCAATCTGGGGCAGGCGATCATGCTCTACGCCTACGAGATGAGTCAGCTGATGGATGAGCTGAACGCCGACGGCGCCACTGCGGTAGCAGAAAATTTTGATAACGCTGGGCAGGTTCGGGTGCTGAAAAGCAAAACAGCAGAATTGCTGGGTGAACTCGGAGTTTTGCAGGATGAAAAACTGTATCAATGGGTGATGGACCGGGTGCCCATGCTGCCGCAGCGGGATTTGAACATGCTCCACCTGCTCTGCAAAGACCTTGCGCGCAAACTTGGCAAAGAGGTTTAAGTTGACAGCCCAGCGCCCGCCGCGGTATTGCTAAAAGCCAGCTTCGTCAACGAGTGTTCGTCATGCAGTTATTCACCAACGTCATCACCACCACCATTATTACCGGTACCACCACAGGTGGCACTGGGGCCGGTTGATGCGCTGACGAACAAGCACAGAAATCAGAAAAGGCCCGTACCCACCCAGTACGGGCCTTTTTGTTGGACTGGTTTTTAGATTGAATTTCATAGATTTACAGGGAGAGAAAGCGATGAGAGTGTTGAAATTTGGCGGGTCTTCACTGGCCGATGCAGAGCGTTTTTTACGGGTGGCCGATATCGCGGTCAACACCCACGGCCAATCTCAGGTAGCCCTGGTGCTCTCTGCACCTGCCAAGGTGACCAATCATCTGGTGGCGCTGGTGGAACAGACCAGTCGCGGCATGGATGCCAGTTCCACCCTGTTTGAAGTCAACGGTATCTTCTCCCGACTGCTGGCCGGGTTGAAGGCGGCCTATCCGGCGCTCGATGACAAGGCGCTGTTGGCCCGTCTCACCGCCGAGCTGGATCAGGTGGAGCGGCTGATGCAGGGCATCCGCCTGCTGGGCCTCTGCCCGGATAACGTGCAGGCGCGCATTCTGAGCCGTGGCGAGAACCTCTCCATCGCCTTTATGCACGAATTGCTGCGGGTGCGTGGTCTGGATCTGGAGCTGATCGTACCGGAAGAGCTGCTGGTCACCGACGGCGGCTATCTGGAAGCCCATGTCGATATCGAAGCCTCCCGCCTGCGCTTTGCCGCCAAGGGGCTGCGTAGCGACTGCCTCTACCTGATGCCGGGCTTTACCGGTGGCAGCGACAAGGGCGAGACCGTGCTGCTGGGTCGCAACGGCTCCGACTACTCCGCCGCCGTGCTGGCTGCCTGTGTCGATGCCGAGTGCTGCGAGATCTGGACTGACGTCGAAGGCTGCTACAGCTGCGACCCCCGTCTGGTGCCGGATGCCTATCTGCTGAAAACCCTCTCCTACAAGGAGGCGATGGAGCTCTCCTACTTCGGTGCCAAGGTGCTGCACCCGAAAACCATCGCGCCGGTGGCCCAGTTCCATATTCCCTGCCTCATCAAGAACAGCTTCAACCCGCAAGGGCCGGGCACCCTGATCGGCCCCGAGAGTGGCGACGATGACCTGAAAGTGAAGGCCATCTCGGATCTCTCCGGCATGTGCATGTTCAACGTCTCCGGCCCCGGCATGAAGGGGATGGTCGGCATGGCCGGTCGCATCTTCTCCGCCGTCTCCCGCGCCGGGGTCAGTATCGTGCTGATCACCCAGTCATCTTCCGAGTACAGCGTCAGCTTCTGTATCCACAGCTACGACAGCGAGAAGACTCGCAAGGTGCTGGAGCGCGAGTTCGAGCTGGAGTTCAAAAACCAGCTGCTGGAACCGCTGGATATCATCAGCGATCTGGCGATCATCTCCCTGATCGGTGACGGCATGCGCACCAGCAAGGGGATGGCGGCCCGCTTCTTTACTTCGCTGGCACAAGCCTCCATCAATATCGTCGCTATCGCGCAGGGCTCCAGCGAGCGCTCCATCTCGGCGGTGGTGCGGGATCGCAAGGTGGCGGAAGCGATCAAGGCGTGCCACCAGAACTTCTTTGGCAGCCAGCAGTTTATCGATCTCTTTGTGGTCGGGGTCGGTGGCGTCGGTGCCGCGCTGGTGGATCAGATTGCCCGCCAGCAACCGGTACTGGCCGAGCAGGGCACTGGCCTTCGCGTGGTCGGCATCGCCAACAGCCGCCAGATGGCGGTCAACAAGGATGGCCTGAATCTTGCCAACTGGCGTGAACAGTTGGCGGAAGCCCGTGACAGCTTCTCGCTGGAAGGGGTGAAAAAGCTGGTGGAAGATAGCCACATCATCAACCCGGTGATCGTCGACTGCACCTCCTCCGAGGCGGTGGCCGTCCAGTATGCCGACTTCCTCGCCGCCGGTTTCCATGTGGTTACCCCGAACAAGAAGGCCAACACCGGTTCGCTCGATTACTACAAGGCGCTGCGCCGCACTGCCCGCCAGACTCGCCGCAAGTTCCTGTACGAGACCAACGTCGGCGCCGGTCTGCCGGTTATCGAGAACCTGCAGAACCTTATCAAGGCCGGTGACAAGCTGCGTGCCTTCGACGGCATTCTCTCCGGCTCCCTCTCCTTTATCTTCGGCAAGCTGGACGAGGGGATGGCCTTCTCTGAAGCCACCAAGATTGCTCGCAGCAACGGCTTTACCGAGCCGGATCCCCGCGACGATCTCAACGGCATGGATGTGGCGCGCAAGCTGCTCATTCTGGCTCGTGAGGCTGGCATGGCGCTGGAGCTCTCCGATGTGGAAGTCGAGCAGGCGCTGCCACCCGGCTTTGATGTGAGCGGCGATGTAGAAGCCTTTATGGCCCGTCTGCCCGAAGCGGACGGCTGGTTCCGCGACCAGTTCGCCGCGGCCCAGCGTGAAGGCAAGGTGCTGCGCTATGTGGGCTCTATCGAGGGTGGCAAGTGCAAGGTGGCCATCAAGGCGGTCGGTGGCGACGAGCCGCTGTTCAAGGTCAAAGACGGGGAGAACGCGCTCGCCTTCTTCTCTACCTACTACCAGCCAATCCCGCTGGTGCTGCGTGGCTATGGCGCCGGTACCGAAGTGACTGCCGCTGGCGTCTTTGCCGACGTGCTGCGCACCCAGAACTGGAAGCAGGAGTTGTAAGCATGAGTTCAGACATGTACCAGAGCAGTAGCGTGGTCGCCTATGCGCCCGCCTCCAGCGCCAACCTGAGCGTGGGATTCGATGTACTGGGGGCGGCGCTTGCCCCCGTGGATGGCTCTCTGCTCGGCGATCGGGTGCAGGTAAAAGCGGCTGACGTGCCGTTTGCCCTCTCATCCGTGGGCCGCTACGCCCACAAGCTGCCGGACGATCCGAAAAAGAATATCCTCCATGACTGCTGGGTCGCCTATGGCGAGGCGCTGGAGAAGCGCGGCCTGAAACTCAAGCCCCTCGAAATGGTGCTGGAAAAGAACCTGCCGGTGGGCTCGGGTCTGGGTTCCAGCGCATGTAGCGTGGTGGCGGCCCTTGAAGGGCTCAACGCCTTTCACGGCGCGCCGCTCAATGAGCACGACATGCTGCTGCTGATGGGTGAGATGGAGGGCAAGATCTCCGGCTCCGTTCACTACGACAACGTGGCGCCCTGTTATCTGGGCGGCATGCAGCTGGTGCTGGAAGAGCACGGCGTTATCAGCCAGGGTATTCCGGTGTTCGATCAGTGGTACTGGGTGGTCTGTTACCCGGGCACTGTGGTCTCCACCGCCGCGGCCCGCGCCATTTTGCCGGCCCAATATCGCCGTCAGGATTGCCTCACCTATGGCCGCCGCCTGGCTGCCTTTGTCCACGCCAGCTACACCGGACAGGAGGGCTTGGCCGCCAGCGTCTTGAAAGACGTGATTGCCGAACCCTACCGCGCGGCGTTGATCGAAGGCTTCGCCGAGGTGCGGGCGCAGGCGGCCCAGAACGGGGCGCTGGCTACCGGCATCTCCGGCTCCGGCCCCACCGTGTTTGTGGTGATGAAGGAGCTGGCGCAGGCCGAACGGATGAAGGATTGGATGGAAGCACATTTTGTGCAGAACGAAGATGGATTTGCCCGGGTCTGCAAACTGGACATGGCCGGGGCACGGGTAACAGGAAGCGAGCTATGAATCTCTACAACATCAAGGACAACAGCGAACAGGTGAGCTTCGCGCAGGCGGTGCGTCAGGGCTTGGGTCGCGAACAGGGGCTCTTCTTCCCCGAACAACTCGAACCGCTCGCCGATGTGGATGCCCTGCTCGATCTGCCGCTGGCCGAACGCTCTGCCCGCATCCTGAGCCACCTGCTGGGGGACGAAGTGCCTGCTGCCAAGGTCAGCGAGCTTGTCAACGCTGCCTTCACCTTCCCGGCGCCGCTGGTGAAACTCAAGGATGGCACTTATGCCCTCGAACTGTTCCACGGCCCGACTCTGGCGTTCAAGGATTTCGGCGGCCGCTTTATGGCCCAGTGCCTCGCCGCCTTTAGAACCAACGACAAAATCACTATCCTCACCGCCACCTCCGGCGACACCGGCGCCGCCGTGGCCCACGCCTTCTACGGGCTGGAGGGGATCGAGGTGGTGATCCTCTATCCCAAGGGCAAGATCAGCCCCTTGCAGGAGAAGCTCTTCTGCACCCTCGGCGGCAATATCCGCACCATCGCCATCGACGGTGACTTCGATGCCTGTCAGGCGCTGGTAAAACAGGCCTTTGACGACGAGGCGCTGAAAAAGGCCATTGGCCTCAACTCCGCCAACTCCATCAATATCAGCCGTCTGCTGGCGCAGGTTTGCTACTACTTCGAAGCGGTAGCCCAGCTGCCCATAGCTGACCGCGCCAAGGCGGTGATCAGCGTGCCGTCCGGCAACTTTGGCAACCTCACCGCAGGCTTGATTGCCAAGGCGCTGGGGCTGCCGGTGAAGCGCTTTATCGCCGCCACCAACGCCAACGACACCGTGCCGCGCTATCTGAAAACCGGTCAATGGGAGCCGCACCAGACAGTGGCTACCCTGTCGAACGCCATGGATGTCAGCCGCCCCAACAACTGGCCGCGGGTAGAAGAGCTCTGCCGCCGCAAAGGCTGGGCGCTGGAGACTTTGGGCTCCGGTATGCGTGACGACGCCCAGACTCGCGCTGCGTTGAAACGCCTGCACCAGCTGGATTACCTGTGCGAACCCCACGGTGCCATTGCCTGGGATCTGCTGGGGGAACAGCTGGACGAGGACGAAGTGGGTGTGTTCCTCTGCACCGCCCATCCTGCCAAGTTCAAGGAGTCGGTGGACGAGATCCTCAATCTTGATGTACCGCTGCCCGGCCCGCTGGCCAAACACGCCGAGCTGCCGCTGCTCTCCGTTAATTTGCCAGCGGAGTTTGCCCGGTTAAGGGCGTTTTTGGTGGGGTAAGTAGCTGAGCTGAGATAACCGATAGAAATAAAAAATCCCCCGGTAACGGGGGATTTTTATTATGAGGTTTATAACATAGGCCGATTTAAATATTAAAGTGAATTATCACTCGCTATCAAAATCATCATCATCAAATGAGATATTATTTCTATTCGCCTCTAATAAAGCTGCTGGATTGTAATTTCGCTTGGCTGATGATCTGACTCGATTTAATTCTTTCCTGAAATCTTTCTTTCTCTCTTGCATTACGTCATTACACCATTGCACTGGCAGACCACGTTTTCTCGCTTCATTTACAAGAAGTTTTAACGACTCATGCATATGCTCATAAAAAACTCTACCTCGTTGAACTCTGAGTCTAATTTTTCTTAAAATATCTCGTTCAGCATCTATGTCATTACTTAAGTTTCGTAAGTTTTGCCATGTTTTAGTGTCAGATATATAAGTGTCAAACATTACGTTTTCAATAAATGTAAAATTGCATATTAACTCCCTAACTATATATCCACCCAATCGTGATGGAACAAAGCTAGAAGCAATCGTAGGTTCTCCATGATTAGCAGTAAATATAAATCTTTTCTTGCATAGATCAAACAACACTTGTTTGGTAAAACCATCCCCAATACCAATTTTTTTCATGCATTCAGATATTATAGAGCCATCTATTTGTCTGAAGTTACTCTCACTAGCGTAAGCAACTATGGCAGATAATAGATACAATCTTAATAATTGCATTTGATTAACTGAAAGGCGGGCGTCAAAAGGGTTTGCTATGGATGATGAATCTTCATTATATACCATGTGGGTGCCAAGCATAATAGCTCTAAAGGCCTCATGCTTCGGAAGTAAATATTTTCCAGTTCTCTGGTAAAGGTCTAGAGCCCTTCCCGGATTTGTATAACCACGCTCTAAAAACTCTCGGGTCATTCTCAAGGCCAGCCGCACATCTTCTGTTGCAAGCACTTCTATTCTATTTCCGATTTCAGTGCCAAGAACAGAACCTTGTAGTAAATCGACAATTTGTGATATGTCATCTAACTTTACTTTTGCACCATTTTCAGCAATGAACTCCCCTCTTTTTCCTTGTGATAAGTGCTTAACTAAAGCAAACCTTTTAGAAAGAACAGTGCTTATTCTCGGTGGGTCAATCTGCACTGTTTCGAAGTCAAAAGCATCAATTGCAGGGGAGTTTCTGTGTCTTGCAAATGTTGACTGACGTAGACATAAAACTAGGTTCAATGCTAAATGTCTTGCAATAGCAAGTGATTCAGTGAAAAGTTTAGATTGAGCATCGTCATTTTCTATTTGGTCAACGTTATCTATGATTAGAAAAAAAGGTGATAATTTAGTTGCATACTTTAGAATCTTATCTACATATGGAGTGACTTTTTGGTAATCACTCATTAGGGCTTCTGATATGAGATCATTCGCTTTATCATCAGATGCAAATGCTAAGGGGCCAGCTCTTAAAGCTTCAATCTCTGTTGCATATGCATCGCGAACAAAATTTCTATTCTTAAGCATGCTGTTGGAGTTTATATATTCCAATAGAGAGTTATATATAAATTCGCTAGCGGAAATATTACTGGGACTGCTTAAAAAATCTAAGTGTAACCAATGAGGTGGGCTTTTATCATTCGGATTGTCAAATATTTCGTTTATTCTGACTTTTCTCATGTAGTGCAGAAAAGTAGTCTTTCCTGCTCCAACTGTACCTAATAGTAGAATCGCGAGTGGTTTTGTTATGTTTGGCGCGCTTTGTTTTTTTCCATGTTTTTTAAATTTGTCAATGATTATTTGTGTATCAGTTTTTTTCATTGCACGAAGAACCGCACCACCAACTACAGGCTCTCTGCGAGTAACATTCATTCTTATTTTTCTATCAAACTTAAGTGTTTCTGGTGTGGCTACATAGCACCTCTCAAAGGAGTTACTATCTAATGATGTTATAGAGTCTGAAAAAGCAGCTTTTACTTCATTCTCAATTAATGGAAACATGGGGTTGTGACGAGTGCCTCTGGCATTAGTAGAGAAAAAATTCCCCAGCTTCCTATTTTCAATTTGATTTCCTACTCTCCCAAGAAGTATTGCCTCCAAACTCCCTGATATAACAGAGCTGCGGCTTAATAAGTCATAGAACTCTTGATAACTTTCATGTAGCGCATCTTGTAATGACCAAAATACTTGAGCTGTAGAGTCGTTAAATTTGACTTGGTCATGTCGCTGCGCTGGGAAAATTGCCCAAATAGCGCCGTTTGTTGCGACCGCATAATCTATTCCAAACTTTCTAGCATAATCTCTTGCTTGAATAATCGCGTGACCAAGTTCACTTTGCAGAAATTGGTTTGATAGTTTCACTCGCCTCTGCCCTGCAGTGGCTGTAAATGATGCACCAACTTTTTTGGCCTCTACAACAATAGCTGTATTTGCTGTCCTTAATATGTAATCGGAGTAGCTTGTATTTCCATCCTCTGTTACATGCTCCTCGGGAGAAATATCCTCATCAAGCCAACCAAGAATTTCGCGAAGAACTCTATCTATAACTTTGAGCCTAGTCGCTGACTCATTTGCATCACTTAGAGATAGTGTCTGGTATGCTTTGAGTATTTCCGCTGAGGTTGAGGCTGACATGTCATGTGTCCTATTTGATGACAATATAAAAATTTCTCGTATTTGATGGGGTATTATTTGGATGCAAAACTCACTAAGTTTAAGGCCAAATTATTACTCACAACTTATCGTTAAATTAAAACTGCATTTGTGAATCTATTTGCTGCTGATGAACATACGCTACCGCCCGTGGATTACAGCTTCCAATATGCTCCATGACCAACGAGAGTTGCGGCCCATCATAGCAATAGGCACCGGATGGCTATCATAAGCCTCGTCGATCTGGATGTGCCAGTCAGAAGATGACGTAACTATCGGAAAATTCATGTTTTATGCGCCAGCTCAAAAAATAGCAGCGGCACGATACAGGATTCCCATGGCCCTTGATTTTATTGGGGTTGGCGGGCGTGGCGGGAAAGTAGGAGGTAGGCTTGCCGCTGAGGAAGGATTGGCTGGGGACAATCCCGCTCCGGTAATCGGCGCTATAGTGCGGGCGATGGTTGCCCTGTGCCCGTCTCCCAAGCTGGCGAGGCGGGGGATCTGCGGCAACAATCAGCTGTTGCAATCACAGCCATTTGCAACACATCGTCATGCAAATATGACCATGCAAACACATCACCAGATAGAGAGGAGATCACCCATGAAGCGTACCATCCTGTTCGGCCTGCTCTGCGGCAGCGTGCTGCTGGCCAATCCGGTCTTTGCCAACGACACTGCCCAGTTGCAGTGTGAGGCGCAGGCCGCGGCCAAAAAGCTTAACGGCGCCGCCAAGACCAGCTTTGTCGGCAAGTGCGTGAAAGATGCCGCTGGCGCTGCGACCGGCGAATGCGAGAAGGCGGCCGCCGACAAGAAGCTGGCCGGAGCGGCCAAGAACAGCTTTATCCAGAAGTGCGTGAAGACGGGGGCGGCAGTGGATCCGGCAGCCAAATGCGAGAAGGCGGCGGCCGACAAGAAGCTGGCTGGCGCGGCCAAGAACAGCTTTGTCCAGAAGTGCGTGAAGGATAGCGCTGCCAAGTAAGGCATTTTCTCATCCGGTGTGTTTGCGGGGGCCATCAGGCCCCCGTGCTTTTTGGCGCACTGAACGACGCCTCTTGTGGAGTTATGTGCACTTCTCTATGTAGCAAAGAACGGGATCTGGTTGTGCCTCTCATTACGCCCATCTCCCCGGTGAGGGAGCCCTGCTCTGGTGGCTTGAGCGAACGGATCGGTTCTCTGGTCAAGGCTCATATTTATTCCCGGTGCCATACCATGCGCTTGGTGAATGATGGTGACATTCCTCTGCCTTTGCTCACCGGGGGCAGCGTCAAAACAGACGAGGGTGCTTGGGCTGATTTTCACAGCCAATCCAGCTTGACTCCAGCGTTAGCAGGGAGTGCTCACATTGACTGATGTCATCTGTGGTGACGGTGTTGTGGCTTGCTCTCAGATATATTAAATAAGGGATGTAACGCTAATTACTGTTTGTTAATAGCGTAATTTTTACTTATCTGTCTCTGCCATTTTTGGCCTCTTGTTTCATGTTAGATTATTCTGATTATGAGGCTGTAATTTCCGGTTACAATTTTGTTCAAGACCATGCCATCTACCAGGGTCACATACTCTTGATTCATATATGTCAGAATTTGTCGTATATGAATGTGCCGAGAACGATAATGTACCTGACAAGGCATCACTAAAGCTTATGGCGCTGAAAATCTTTATTGAAAATCGATATGTCATTGATTTTATTTGTTTTTTGTTTTGTTTTTGATGATGCGGAGTAACGCGTGTGCTTTACCTGTCTCAAAATAAATAAATATAGCCTTGAGAGGGGGGGGGCCGTGCGGGTCGTGCTGTGGCGGCTTATTGATATGTCGTCAAATATTAAAGTTATTACTCTGGATTATCCCTTTTTAATATCGGATTTGCTTCAACTGTAATTTATTACAGTTGTTGCTAGTACTATTGGCTATAAGCTCTGCCCTTCTTGATAAAACCTCAAAATCGGGTACTAGAGCATGGGAAAAGGAATTGATGGCGCTACTGTCGCGCCCAAAGAGCGTATAAATATCAAGTATGTACCGTCGACTGGTGGTCAACAGGGAGAAGTAGAACTTCCCCTGACCATGATGGTGGTCGGCAACATGAAAGGACGCACCGAAGATACCCCCATCGAGGAGCGTCAGACTGTCTCCATCGACAAGAATAATTTCTCATCTGTCATGAAAGAATCGGCATTGGAACTGAACTTCACCGTTCCAAATCGTCTGGAAGAGAACAGCCAGGACGAGCTGCCGGTGTCAATCAAAATCCAGTCTCTGGAAGATTTCACCCCTGACAACGTGGCCCAGCAAGTGCCCGAACTGCGCAAGCTGCTGGAGCTGCGTGAGGCGCTGGTTGCCCTGAAGGGGCCGCTCGGCAATATCCCTGCCTTCCGTAATCGTTTGCAGGATCTGCTGTCCAGTGATGAGGCTCGTGAGCAACTGCTCAAAGAGCTGGATTTGATCAAGCCAGTCGAGTGATCGGCGGGTTGTATTGACTGAACGAGAAGGAACAAACATGTCTTTGGTCGAAGAACAGGTTCAAGCGGGGGCGAATGCCGCCTCCTCGTCCTCTTTGCTGGACGAAATCATGGCACAAGCACGCATCACGCCGGTTGATGAGGGTTACAGCGTCGCCAAGCAGGGGGTCGCAGCCCTGATCGCCAACATTCTGGATAGCGGTACTGCCAGCAGTCCGGTCAACAAGGCACTGGTGGACAGCATGATTGTCGAGCTCGACAAGAAGCTCGGCAAGCAGATGGACGTCATCCTCCATGCCAAGCCGTTGCAGGAGATGGAGTCCTCCTGGCGCTCCCTGAAGTTGCTGGTGGATCGCACCGATTTTCGCGAAAACATCAAGATCCAGGTGCTGCACGCTACCAAGGAAGAGCTGCTGGAAGATTTCGAATTCTCACCCGAAATCACCCAGTCCGGTCTCTACAAGCATGTCTACTCCAGCGGTTATGGTCAGTTTGGTGGTCAGCCGGTGGGGGCCGTGATCGGTGATTACGCCTTCACCCACAGCGGACCCGATATCAAGCTGATGCAGTATGTCAGCGCCGTCGGCGCCATGGCTCATGCCCCCTTCATCTCTTCCGTTGCACCGACCTTTTTTGGTGTAGACAGCTTTACCGAGCTGCCCTCCATCAAGGATCTGAAATCGGTATTCGAAGGGCCGGCCTACACCAAGTGGCGCGCCTTGCGTGAATCGGAAGATGCCCGTTATCTGGGACTGACCGCACCGCGCTTCCTGGCCCGTCTGCCGTATGACCCGACCGAAAACCCCATCAAGGGCTTCAACTATCAGGAAGATATCAGCTCGGATCACAATCACTATCTGTGGGGCAACACCGCCTATCTGATGGGCACCTCCCTGACTGACAGTTTCGCCAAGTACCGCTGGTGCCCGAACATCATAGGTCCGCAGAGCGGTGGTGCGATCCATGATCTGCCGGTGCATGTCTATGAAGCCATGGGTCAGCTGCAGGCGAAGATCCCGACCGAGGTGCTGATCACTGACCGTCGTGAATACGAGCTGTCGGAAGAGGGTTTCATCACCCTGACCATGCGTAAAGACAGCGACAACGCCGCCTTCTTCTCCGCCAACTCGGTGCAAAAGCCCAAGGTGTTCCCGAACACCAAGGAAGGACGCGAGGCCGAAACCAACTACAAGCTGGGCACCCAGCTGCCCTACATGTTCATCATCAACCGACTGGCGCACTACATCAAAGTGCTGCAGCGCGAGCAGATCGGCTCCTGGAAGGAGCGTCAGGATCTGGAACGGGAGTTGAACAGCTGGATCCGGCAGTTTGTGGCCGATCAGGAGAATCCGCCGGCAGAGGTCCGCAGCCGTCGTCCGCTGCGCGCCGCCCAGATCAAGGTGCTAGATGTGGAAGGGGAGCCGGGCTGGTATCAGGTCGCCATGTCAGTGCGCCCGCACTTCAAGTACATGGGGGCGAGCTTCGAGCTCTCTCTGGTAGGTCGACTGGACAAGGAATAAGGCCCGATGCCGTATCTCTCTTCCTGGGATAGAGGAAATGCGGCCAGCCTGTTCGATCGCATACGGGGGGAGGGGCTGAGCCCTTCTCCCCGTTCGGAGGTTGAGGAGTTGGTTGATTCTGTCAAGCGGCAGCTCGAACAGATCCTCAACACCCGTCCCGGCAATTGCCGCAGTGCTCCCGAGCTTGGTGTCATCGATCTCAATGACGCCACTCAGGGCAGTGCGGATATCAAGGGGCGGATCCGCGAAGCGATCCGGCAATGCATCCGTCGTTATGAACCGCGGATTGTGCATGTGGATGTCCGTTCACCCGACTATCAGGCGAGTCCGCTCGAGATGTCGTTTCAGGTGACGGCCCACGTGAGGCTGGAGCATATCGAGCAAGTTACCTCGTTCAACGTCCAAATGGACAGTCACCGCCACTACCGCATGGTCTGATCAATGTCGCTGGAACATTACTTCAGGGATGAGTTGGCATTTTTGCGCCTGCAAGGGCGCGAATTTGCCGATAGCTATCCCGAACTCACCCGTTTTTTGTCGGAGCAGAATACCGACCCGGATGTGGAACGCCTGCTGGAAGGCTTTGCGTTTCTCACGGGCAACCTGCGCGCAAAAATTGAAGACGAGTTTCCCGAGCTGACCCACGGTCTGCTCAATATGCTCTGGCCAAACTACCTGCGTCCCGTCCCCAGCATGACTATCATGCAGTTTTCGGTTATTCCGGGGGCCATCGCCCAGCCCGCGCTGGTGAAGCAGGGCTGCCAACTCGACAGTCTGCCTATTGACGATGTGACCTGTCATTTTCAAACCTGCCACGATGCCTGGGTCTATCCGGCCGAGATGCGCGAGGTGACGGCGCAAAGTGGCAACGATCTCTCAACCATCTCGCTCGATATTGCCCTGCATGCCCCCTTGCTGCTCAGTGAGTTGCAGCTGGACAAGCTGCGCTTCTTCCTCGGTGGCGACAGCTACACCGCCTATGAGCTCTACTTCTGGCTCTCCAACCAGCTCTCCCATATCGAGCTCGAGATCGACGGCAAGCGCTTTCGTCAGGAGGCCAAGGCCCTCAAACCGGTCGGCTTCGAGCGCGACGATGCGCTGTTGCCCTATCCGAACAACGTCTATTCCGGCTACCGGATCCTGCAGGAGTATTTCTGCTTTCCGGAGAGCTTCCTCTTCTTCGAACTCTCCGGTGGCGAGTGGCCCAAACAGCCGCTGCCGGTGAGTGAATTCAAAATTCATTTCTGTTTCGACCGGCCCTTGCCGGCGGAACTCAAGATCCGTCCCGACTCCTTCATGCTCAACTGCGTGCCGGCCATCAACCTGTTCCAGCACGACAGCGAGCCGGTCAATCTCAACGGCCGTCAGGCGGAATACCCGCTCAAGGCGAGCTATCGCTATGCCGACAGTTTCGAAATTTTCTCGGTGGATCAGGTTGAAGGTTGGGTCGAGGGCAATCTGGGGCGCTCTCGGGGCACGCCGCGCATCTATCAGCCATTCGAAAGTTTTCAGCACCAGATAGAGCGGGCCAAGCAGCGGCTGGCACTCTACTACCGGGTGCGGGTCAGGGAGTCGGTGAGTGGTGATGGTTTCGAGCACAGCCTCTCGTTTGTGCGGGGCGATGAAACCACCACGGTCGACCTCGATGAATCCATCTCGGTGACGCTTACCTGTACCAACCGCTCCCGCGCCGCCCGCCTCAAGGTCGGCAGCATCTGCGTGCCGACCGGCAGCTCGCCGTCGTTTGCCACCTTCCGCAACCTGATCCGGCCGACCCGGCCGCTGCGCCCGGCACTGGATGGCAGCCTGCACTGGACCCTGATTTCCAACCTGTCGCTCAACTATGTCTCTCTGCTGCGCCGCGATGCCCTGGTGCAGGTGCTGCGTACCTACGACTTTCCCGCTTTGCACGACAAGCAAGCAGAGCAGGCGTCGCGCAAGCGGCTGGCGGGGATCGAGGAGATCGAGACCAAGCCGGTGGACAGACTGGTGCGCGGCATGCCGGTGCGGGGGCTCAAGTCGGTGCTCTCCATCCGCCAGTCCGCCTTTGGCAGCGAAGGGGAGCTCTATCTCTTCAGCACCGTGCTGGCCCACTTCTTCTCGCTCTATGCCAGCGTCAACGCTTTCCACCTGCTTGAGGTGGTCAATCTCGATAACAAGGAGCGCTATCAGTGGCCAGTCCAGATCGGTCAGCACTCCCTGATGTGAGCGCCGCCAACGAGGCGCCCCGTTTTAATTTCTTCCAGCTGGTCGAGCTGCTCAACCGGCTCGATGGCGCCGATCAGGAGCGTGGTCTCGACCACCTGCCAAGTGACGAGAATATTCGTTTCAAGGCGACCGCATCGCTGGGGTTTCCCACCAGTGACGTGCTGCAGATTGGCCGCGACGAGAAGGGGCGCCACGAGCTGGAAGTGGCCTTTCTGGGTCTGCACGGCAGCCAGTCGCCGATGCCGGGGTATTACCTCGACTCATTGGCGTGGGAGTACGCCCAGGGTGAGCAGAAGCTCGGCCTGTTTCTGGATTTCTTCCACCACCGTCTGCTGACCCTGCTGCACCGGATCTGGCGCAAGTATCGCTACCACGTCCGTTTTCAGGACGACGGTGAGGATGGGTTCTCCCGCCTGATGTTTGCGCTGGTGGGGCTTGGCAACGACGCCGTCTGCCAGAGCCTGCCGGTCAACCGCGCCAAGATGCTCTCCTATGCGGGCATGCTGGCCAGCCCCAGCCGCTCGCCCGAGGTGGTCGCCGGTCTGGTGGCCCACTGCTTCGATCTGGCGGATGTAGAGGTGAGCGCCTGGCAGTGGCGCAATGTGCCGATCCATCCGGAGCAGCAAAACCGCCTGGGCGGTGCTTGCGCCACTCTGGGGAATGACTTCGTCATCGGTGACAAGGTCAATGATTGTGCCGGCAAGTTTTTATTGAAAATCAATGATCTGAGTTTTAGCCAGTTTCTCGGATTTCTCCCGAACGGGGAGCATTTCCACGCCTTGGTGACCTTTGTCTCCTTCATCTTGCGCGATCAGCTGGCCTGGGATCTGCGGCTTGGCTTCGGTCAGGAGCAGGCCAAGGGGCTGAGATTGGGGGAGGAGCAGAGTGCCCGTCTGGGGTGGAGTACCTTTCTCGGCCAACCGCCGAGTGACCCGTTCGTGACGATCTGTGTACAGGAATAAGCACAGAAATTCAGTGTAGGAATACGTGCAGGAGTGAATGTGGACGACTTTAACCAGCAACTATCTCTGGTGGTGCTTAACAGCGAGCAGCTCGACGGCAGCCAGCAGGTGCAATATCGCTTCGACGAGATGGGAGGCACCCTGGGCTCCTCCGAACAGGATGACTGGCAACTGCGAGACAGGTTGGGGGCGGTGATGCCGGCCCATGCCCGGGTCGAGCTCAATGACGGTCGTTTCTGCCTGTGCGATCTCAGCGGCCAGACCTACATCAATGGTGCTACCTCGCCCATCGGGCGGGCTCGCAAGGTGCATCTGGAGCAGGGAGACGAGCTGGTGGTCGGCCCGTTCCGGCTGCGCGCCTATCTCGGTGCCATTTCCCCCGAGCAGAGCCTGCAGCAGGTGCTGGGCAACCGTCCAACCGAACAGCTTGACGAGTGGCTGGCCAGCGATCCCCACCACACCCAGACCCTGGATGATCCTCGGGCCCTGGCAGTCGATCCCCTGCTGGCATTGCAGCAGGAGCGTGCGGCTCCTGGCCCGCTGATGGATACCCAGCCGCAGGCTCAACCGCATTTTCAACCGGATATGGACACCGTATCCCTCGCTCCATTTTCTGCCGTCGAGAACACCATGAACCAAGAATTTCTGGATATGCCCGCCATCGAGAACCACCCCGACTTCCAGCCGCTGGAGGGCGTTGATCACGTCGCCCTGACCCCGCTGATGCGCGGGCTGGGTCAGCCGTTGCAGTTGCAGGACACCCGACAGGCCCACGACATGCTCGAAGAGATGGGCAAGACAGTGCGGGCCATGGTGGAGGGGTTGCTGCAACTGCAAAGCGATCAGGCGGCGCTGGCAGACAAGCACCTGCGCCCCATCGAGGACAACCCTCTGCGCCTTGGCCTCGATTATGACGAGACCCTGGCGGTGCTGTTTGCCGAGCAGAAGAGCCCGGTGCACCTGAGCGCACCGGCCGCGGTGGCCGAGAGCCTGCACAACGTGCGCATCCACCACGTGGCAAACCAGCAGGCCATCAGTGCGGCGCTCGACAGCATCCTGCAGGCCTTCTCACCGGAAGCCTTGCTCGGCCGTTTCGAGCAATACCGCCGCAGCGGCGCGCCGGGTATGGCTGATGAGGGGTGGGCCTGGAACATGTATCAGCACTACTACCGTGAGCTCACCTCTGCCCGTCAGCAGGGGTTCGACAAGCTGTTCCATCAGGTCTACGCCCAGGCCTATGACCAGGCCGTGCGTCAGCAACAGGGACTGATTTGATGATACGTGCACTGTGGTTTGGGGCCTGTCTGCTGGCCCTGGCCGGTTGTACCACCATGGGCAAGATGGCCGATGTGGTCATGAACCCGGATGTCCAGGTGGGGAGCAACGATGACCAGCCCTCCACCCTGGGGCTCAGCCTGCTGGCGGAGCCTGACGTCAACCCCAACGAGAGCGGGGAGGCGGCACCCATCGAGTTTCAGGTGGTGCTGCTGGCGGAAGATTCCAGGCTGCTCGCCACCGACTACGACCAGGTGACGGCAGATGTAGAGAAGGCCCTTGGCAAGAACTACCTGGATCATCAGGACTACACCCTGCTGCCCGGCCAGTTCAAATACCTGCCCCCCGTCAAGCTTGACGAGAAGACCCGTTACATCGGCGTGATTGCACGGTACGCCGATCCGGACAGCGCCGAGTGGCGCAAGGTCATCAAGGTCAAGAGCAAGGGAACGGCCTATCAAATCCTGGTGCACCTGCGCCTGGATGAAGTGGAACTACAAAAAGAAGAAGAATAATCATGTCGAGTCGAAATCGGGTTATCTGGCGTGAAGGGCTCTTTATCAAGCCCCAGCACTTCCAGCAACAACAGAGACATTCAGATTACGCGCTGCACGCGCGTTTGAGCGCGCTGTCCGACTATTTCTACGGGTTGCAGTCGCTTGCCATCAACGAGGATTACCTCGGCTTTGGCCGCATCGCGTTGGTGGGGGCCACCGGTATCCTGCCGGACGGCACCGTCTTCAACATCCCGAACGATGATGTGCTGCCGACCCCGCTGGAGATCACCGAGGCCTCGGTGGCCAACCAGAAGGTCTATCTGGCGCTGCCGCTCTCGGTGAGCGGGGTCAACGAGGTCAATCAGGGCGGTCAGGTAGCAACCCGGCTGCAGGCTCATCGCCACGATGTGCGGGATCTGCACAGCGAAGGGGGCGACGTGGTCTCCCTCGAAGTGGGGCGGGTCAGCCTGCGCCTGATGCTGGAGCGGGAAGATCGTAGCGCCTATGCCTCGCTCGCCATCGCCCGCATTCTGGACAAGCGCCCGGATGGCGGTCTGGTGCTGGATCCCAACTTCATGCCTTGCAGCATCAGTGTCTCTGCCATTCCGACCCTCAAGCGCTTCCTCGGCGAATCGGCTGGCCTCGTGGCCGAGCGGGCTCGCAGCCTCTCCCAGCGCATCGCTGCGCCAGGACAGCAGGGGGTGGCCGATGTGGCCGAGTTCATGATGCTGCAACTGCTCAACCGGGCTCAGCCCCAGCTCTCCCATCTGGCGCGTCTTGGCACCCTGCACCCCGAGCGGTTGCACGAAGCGCTGGTGCAGCTCTGTGGCGAGTTGATGACCTTTACCGACGAGTCCCGTCTGCCCCCCGAGTTCCCCGCCTATCGTCATGACGATCAGCAGGTGAGCTTCGAGCCGGTGATGTTGGCCCTGCGTCAGGCGCTCAGTACCGTGCTGTCGCCACGTGCCGTCTCCATCCAGCTGCGCAAGCACCAGTACGGCGTCATGGTGGCCATGGTCAACGAGAGCGAGCTGATTGCCAGCGCCGACTTCGTGCTGGCGGTGCGTGCCCGCATGCCGCAGGAGCAGCTGCGCAAACAGTTGCTGCAGCAGACCAAGGTGGCGTCGAGCGACAAGATCCGCGAACTCATCAGCCTGCAGCTGCCAGGTATCCCGCTGTTGCCGCTGCCGGTGGCGCCGCGCCAGTTGCCCTATCACGCCGGTTACAGCTACTTCCAGCTCGACCGTCAGAGCCCTGCCTGGCAGATGCTGGCGGTCAGCAATACGCTCGCCTTCCACATTGCAGGCGATTTCCCCGAGCTCGACATGCAGCTCTGGGCCATCCGTAGCCAGTGATCGCATCAAGGAAACAAGCAGAGATGACCACGGACATTATCAACAACGAGCAACTGAGCGACCTGCTGTTCGATCACGCCGAGCAGCTGGACATGGATTCGGACTACTGGTTCCGCCTGCGTGGCCAGAGCATCAACCCGATGATCGATGCGGTGACCCCGCTATTGGGGCTGGTACAGCGGGTGCGTCTGTTGTCGCGCTACGACCGGGTGCCCGAGCTTTATCAGCGGGTGGTGACCGAGATCCAGGCCATCGAGCAGGAGTTGATGGCGCAGGGTTACGAGAATGGCGTCGTCCTCTCGTTTCGCTACATCCTCTGTACTTTCATCGATGAGGCGGTGATGGGGCGCGACTGGGGCAGCCAGAGCGAATGGTCCCAACACTCACTGCTGGCCCGGTTTCACAACGAGACCTGGGGGGGCGAGAAGGTATTCGTGCTGTTGTCGCGTCTGCAGGAAGATCCGGTGCGCTATCGCGACATCCTGGAGTTCATCTATCTCTGCCTCTGCCTCGGTTTTGAGGGGCGCTACAAGGTGATGAGCCAGGGCCGTGACGAGTTTGAACGGATCGTCAAGCAACTGCACAAGCAGCTGTCACTCGAACGTGGCGGTGAGGCACCCAGCGTGTTTCATCTCGACCTCGGTCAGCAGGCGTCCCGCTACCAGCTGCGCAAGCAAGTCTCCCTGCGCACCCTGTTTATGGGCGGCGCGCTGATCCTGGCCATCATCTTTGGCCTCTATCACCACCAACTCAATAACCAGACCCAGGACGTACTGCGTCAACTGGGCGAATTATTAAAATAAATACTTAAGGAGAGCACGCCTTGATTCGTATAGAGCTACCGGTACTGGTGGAAAGACTCAACCCCATCTGCCGTCACATGCTGGAGGAGGCAGCGGCCCTCTGTGTCAATCATCAGGGCGCCGAGATCCGCATCGAGCACCTGCTGCTGAAGATGCTGGAGACCCCCCTCAGCGATGTGCGCCAGATCCTCAAGCGGGCCGAAGTTGAGGTTGAAGAGTTAAAGAGCCTGCTGCAACCCTCGGCGGCCGATAACGGTTATGGTCAGGGTTATCCCTCCTTCTCGCCGCTATTGGTGGAGTGGCTGCAAGACAGCTGGCTGCTCGCCTCTGCCGAGCTGCAACATGGCCAACTGCGCAGCGGCGTCATGCTGCTGGTGCTGCTGATGACTCCCCTGCGTTACCTGCCGGGCTCGGTGACCCGTTTGCTTGCCAACATCAATCGCGAGCTGCTGCGCCAGCAGTTCGACGAGTGGGTGAAAGAGTCTGCCGAGACCCAAGTGACCGTTTCTGCCAACGGCACTTCGACTCAGGCCGCGCTGCCCGCCGATGCCAGCCTGCTGGCCCGCTTTACTGTCAACGTCACCGAACAGGCCCGTCAGGGAACCCTGGATCCGGTGCTCTGCCGGGATCACGAGATCGATCTGATGATCGACATTCTCTCCCGTCGCCGCAAAAACAACCCCATCGTGGTGGGGGAGGCCGGCGTCGGTAAAAGCGCCCTGATCGAGGGGCTGGCGCTGCGCATCGTGGCGGGTCAGGTACCCGAAAAGCTGCGCGGGGTCGAACTGATGACCCTGGATCTCGGCGCCATGCAGGCGGGCGCCTCGGTCAAGGGGGAGTTCGAGAAGCGTTTCAAGGGGGTGATGCAGGAGGTCAAGGATGCCGTGCGACCTGTCATCCTCTTTATCGATGAGGCTCACACCCTGATTGGTGCCGGCAACCAGGCGGGCGGCATGGATGTCTCCAACCTCATCAAGCCCGCGCTGGCCCGGGGCGAGCTGCGCACCATCGCTGCCACCACCTGGAGCGAATACAAGAAGTACGTTGAAAAAGATGCCGCCCTGTCGCGCCGCTTCCAGCTGGTGAAAGTGGGTGAACCCAATGCAGGTGAAGCCACCGTGATCCTGCGCGGCCTGCGCAGCATCTACGAGAAGGCCCATGGGGTGCTGATTGACGAGGAGGCGCTGCAAGCTGCCGCTCAGCTCTCCGCCCGCTACATCTCCGGCCGTCAGCTGCCGGACAAGGCGATCGACGTACTCGATACCGCCTGTGCCCGGGTGGCCATCAACCTGACCACGCCGCCACGCGCGGTCAGTCACCTGCAAAACGAACTGCGCCAGCGCGAGCTGGAGATCCGTCAGCTGGAGCGCCAGAGTCTGATCGGTCTGGGTGACAACGATGAGCGACTCACAGAACTGAAAGCAGCCCAGCAGACCTGCCGTGACACTCTGCGTGAGCAGGAAGCACAGTGGCAGCAACAGCAGGGATTGGTGCATCAGATTGTCGAGCTGCGTGCCGCCCTGCTGGCCGATCAGCAGGATGAGATGCTGGCCAGAGAAGCGCTGGATCTCGCCGATGCGCCGCTCGATCCGCAAGCGGCTGCCGAGCAGCTGGCAGGGCTCGAGCGCGAGCTGGCCGAGTTGCAACAGGGTGAGGTACTGGTCTCTGCCCATGTCGACAAGACCCAGATCGCAGCGGTGATCGCCGAGTGGACCGGGGTGCCGCTTAATTGCATCTCCCAAGGGGAGCTCGATGTGGTGACTCGTCTGCCGGAGTACCTTGGCGAGCTCATCAAGGGGCAGGATGTGGCGGTAGCCCATCTGCACAAGCACCTGCTGACCGCCCGCGCCGATTTGCGTCGTCCAGGCCGTCCGCTGGGGGCCTTCCTGCTGGTGGGGCCAAGCGGGGTCGGCAAGACCGAAACCGTGTTGCAGATTGCCGAACTGATGTTTGGTGGTCGCCAGTATCTCACCACCATCAACATGTCCGAGTATCAGGAGAAGCACACCGTCTCCCGTCTGATCGGTTCGCCTCCCGGCTATGTCGGCTTTGGTGAGGGTGGCGTGCTGACCGAAGCCATTCGCCAGAAACCCTACTCGGTGGTGCTGCTGGATGAGGTGGAAAAAGCCCATCCTGACGTGCTCAACCTCTTCTATCAGGCGTTCGACAAGGGCGAGCTGGCCGATGGGGAAGGGCGGATCATCGACTGCAAAAACGTGGTCTTCTTCCTCACCTCCAACCTCGGTTTCCAGACCATCGTCGATCATGCCGAGCAGACTGATGACCTGCTGGATGCACTCTATCCGGAGCTGGCTGCCTTCTTCAAACCGGCCCTGCTGGCGCGGATGGAGGTGATCCCCTACCTGCCGCTGGGTCACGACACCCTGGTGCAGATCGTCGGTGGCAAACTCAACCGGCTGGTCAAGCTGCTCAAGGAGCGTTTCGGTGCCGAGGTGGTGCTGGAGAGCGAGGTGGCCGAGGAGATCCTGTTGCGAGCGAACCGCAGCGAGAACGGCGCGCGGATGCTGGAGTCCGTCATTGATGGGGCCCTGTTGCCGCCGGTTTCCCTGCAACTGTTGCAGCGCCTCTCGGCCGGTGAGCCCATCAACCGGGTGCGCTTCTCGGTGGCCGATCACCATTTTGTGGCCGAGGTGGAGGGCTGACCATGGAGCAAGCCCTCGCATTCGCCCTCGCGCTCACCTCGCAACGGGATGAACAACATCTCTGCCACTGGTGGAGCTCGACCCTCCATGCCAGCTTCCAGCCCAAAGGACTGCTGCTTGGCATGCTGGATGTGAGCGGCCGCCAGCTGGAGTGCAAAGGGTGGGTCAAGGGGCAGGAGGTTGCGCTGGCGCTGGCGGTGGATGATTTCTCTCATCCACTCGCCTATGTGCTGCACAAAGCGCAATCCCGCACCTGGGATTCCCTCCATGGCGGTGCCCGCATTGAGCACGCCGGTTTTCGCTCACTGCTGGCCAACCTTGGCCAGCAGTGCGGCCTGCACGCCTTTCCGCTCAATGATGGCAACGGCAAGCCGTTTGCCGTGCTGGCGATGATGGACAGTGGCGATGTGTTGCAGGAGTGGGCGGTTCGCCCCGAGCTGGCCAGTCTGGCCCAGGTCTTTTGCAACCAGCTCACCCTGATCCGCGATCTGGGACGTAGCCGCCGGGATCAGAGCGTGCTGCGCGACTCCCTGCGTCAGATCAAGGGGGAGGGGGAACGTCAGCGCCAGCACGAGAAGTTGCTGGGGGATCAGCTGGTTGGCCAGTCGGCGGTGATCCGCGGCCTGCGCGAGCAGATCGCCCAGGCGGGCCAGCACAAGCTGACCGTGCTCATTCAGGGGGAGACCGGCAGTGGCAAGGAGGTGGTCGCCCGCTTGGTGCATCAGTGCTCCGAGCGTGCCGCCAAGCCGTTCGTCGCCATCAACTGCGCCGCCATCCCAGAGAATCTCATTGAGAGCGAGCTGTTCGGTTATCAGAAAGGGGCCTTCTCCGGCGCCCTCTCCAACAAAACCGGGCTGGTGGCGCAGGCCAATGGTGGCACCCTGTTTCTCGACGAAGTGGGCGATATGCCCGCCGCCATGCAGGCCAAGCTGCTACGGGTGCTGGAAACCCGCAGCTACCGGCCGCTTGGGGCAGAGCAGGAGTATCACTCCGATTTTCGCCTCATCGCGGCCACTCATCAGCCGCTGACCCGCCATGTGGAGGAGGGGCGGTTCCGTGCCGACCTCTACCACCGTCTCTGCCAGTGTCTGCTGCTGATCGCCCCCTTGCGCGAACATATCGAGGATGTGCCGCTGCTCTGCCAACACTTCATGGCCCAGTTTGCCGCGCAGGATGACAAGGGACTGGCTGGTTTGCAGCGTAAGTTCCTCAAACAACTGCAAAGTTACGACTTCCCCGGCAATGTGCGCGAGCTGCGCAATCTGCTGGAGGTGGCCTGTGCTCACACCCGTCATGGTGAAGAGGTGGGGCTTGGCGCCTTGCCGCCGGAGCTGCGGGATCGGGTCTGTGCCGAGTTGCCCGATGTGCTGGATGATTACAACCATATCCGCGATCTGCGCCGGGCCATGCAGCAGTACGAGGCATCGGTGATTGAAGCGCGCCTGCGCTACTTTCAGGGCAATCGCATGCTGGTGGCCGAGAGCCTCAATATTCCCAAGCGTACCCTGGATCACAAGTGCCAGAAACTGGAGGTGAACTGATGAGCATCATGGGTTTGTTGCCCCTGCTGCTGGCGACCGGCAATGCGGTGCCTCCCCTTGATATGGCGGCGTGGCAAGCGTGTCGTCGCGAGCCATCCCCTCTGATCCGGCTCGCCTGCTATGACGCCCTTGGCAATGAGGCGACGCAATCAGGCAACAAGGAGAGCACCAAGTCTCCGGCCTGGCTGGCGATAGCGGAGCAGGAGTTGGCCCGAGTGCCGGATAGCTCACCCTTCCTGTTGCGACAGGATGAGGAGAGTGGCACGGCGGTATTGACCCGTCCGGCCCTGCGCGGTGCCACCCTGGCGATCGGTTGTGTCAACAGCATCACCCATATTCGCTTGCGGCTGGATGCGCCGTGGCGCGGGGAGAGTGTCGAAGTCGCGCTGGATGGACAAGCAACTCGCAGCAGTCAGAGCTGGTTTATCCGGGATCAGGGATGGCTGCTCGAATATGGCCGCGGTCTGCCCGCCATCGAGGAGCTCAAGCGCTGGCAGGGCCATCGCGAGCTGCAGGTGCGGGCCGACAACGGCTCCCTTCTGCGGGTCGATTTGAGCGGCCTGAAAGAGGCGCTGGCACCGCTGCGTCAGCAGTGCCGATGGTAGGGGGGAAGATGAGCTATCAACACCCTTGGTGTGCACGCCTGCTCACCAGCCTGCCGGATGAACAGATCAGAGGCGCCGTGCTGGCCGACGAGCCGCGCTGGGACTATGTGGAGACCGAGCTGGTCAAGCTGGGCTCCCTCGCTCACAGCCAGGTCGATCTCAATGCGGTGGCCGAGGCCTGCCTCGGCTTGCTGGAGAGCCGCACCAAGGATATGCGGGTGCTGGCACAGCTGTTGCGCTGCCTGCAGCACCCCGCCAAGGCGACCCCGATGGGGGCTGCGCTGAGCTTGCTGGAAGCCTGGATCAAGGCTTACTGGCTGTTGGCCTGGCCCGGGAATGCGACCCAGAAGCAGCGATTGATGGTGCAGATCATCAAGCGCTTCGAGGGGGCCCTGCCGAGGGTGAGCGAAAGCGCCTCGGCGGCGGAACTGGCGCAGTTGCTGGCGCAGGCAGAACAGCTGGAGGCCGTCTGGCTGGCCGAGTGCCCTGACAAGGGGGTACTTCTGGATCCTCTGGTGATGGGGTTGAAGCGGGCTCAGCGACAGCAGGTTGCCCAGGCCCAGGCTGATTCCGCTGGCCAACCGTCGAACAGCTCTGTCTCGGCCTCCGCCAGCGCAAGCAGCATGGCGAGCGCTATGGTGCTCAGTGGCAGCAGCAAGGGCTCCGGGGTCGAGATTGATAGCTCCAACGATCGGGCATGGCGACAGACCCAGCTCAAGGTGGCGGAGCTGCTGATTGAGCGCCAGCCAGAGGTGGCTATCGGCTATCGGCTGCGTCGTCACGCCATCTGGGCCGGTATCACGACACCTCCCATGACTGCGCAGGGCAACAAGACCCAGCTTGCGCCCATGTCGGCTGATATGGTGGATGAGTATCGTGCAGCCATGGGCACGCCAGATCTGGCGCTCTGGCAGCGCATCGAGCAGAGCCTGACGCTGGCCCCTTACTGGTTCGAGGGGCACAGGCTCTCGGCCGAGGTGGCCCAGAAGCTGGGATATGGCGCGGTGGCGCAGGCGATCATGGCGGAGCTGGATGCGTTTTTGCAGCGCCTGCCAGCGCTGCGGGATCTCACCTTCAGCGATGGTTCCCCGTTTCTCTCCCCCGAGTGCAGCCGCTGGTTGCAGCCTGCCAAGAGCAGTGGGGGCGGCAGCGGACAGGCCGAGCTGGCCGAGGAGGTTGCCTTGCGTCATGGGGAGCAGGGGATTGCCGCCGCGCTCGCCCTGCTTGATGAGCGGATGGCACAGATGAAAGAGCCAAGAGCCCGCTTCCATGCCTTGCTGGTGCAAGCGGAGTTGTTGGAGCAGGAAGGCATGGAGGCGCTTGCGCGCCAGCAATATCAACACTTGTGGCAAGAGGCAGATCGCCTCGGGTTGTCGCAGTGGGAGCCCGGGTTGGTCAGCCGCCTGGCCCCCTATGTCACCCATTTGCCGAAATAAGTGCCGAAATGAGTCATTGAGTCGGAGTTGGATCACATTTTATGTTCAAAACCATCTTTACCTTTCTGCGGCAACAGCTGCCGAAACTGAAACCCTCCTGGCCCCTGCTCGGTGTGGTGCTGTGGGTTGTCGCCCTGATCCTGGTGTGGTGGCTGGGGCCTCACATCGAGATCCGTGATGCCAAGCCATTCGAGCCCTTGTGGGGGCGGGTGGTGTTTACCCTGCTCTGGCTCTGGTTGCTGCTGGGGGTACTCTCCTGGCGGGTATGGCGAAAAATGAAGCAGCTCAAGGCCGAGCGCCAGCATGAGGTGCTGCTGGAACAAGATCCGGTCAAAGGGCTCATCGACAAACAGGCGCAGTTCCTCAATCGTTGGTTGCAAGCCTTGAATGAACACCTTGGCAAGGGGGCGCTCTACGCCATGCCCTGGTATCTGGTGCTGGGTCTGCCCGGCAGCGGCAAGAGCAGCCTGATCCACCGTGCCAATCCGGCCAACAAGCTCAATCCCAGACTCGATACCGAACTGCGGGACGTGGCGCAAGGCCAGCTGGTCGATTGCTGGCTGGGGGAGCAAGCCGTGATGCTGGATCCGGCCGGCGCGCTGTTGTCACAAGCCGAGCCCGAGCTGGATCCGCAAGCTCGCAAGCATGAGCGGCTCTGGTTGCATCTGCTGAACTGGCTCAACGAGCACCGTCGTCGTCAGCCCCTTAATGGTCTGGTACTGACCGTTGATTTGGCGTGGTTGTCTGCGGCCAGCGTGGCCGAGCGCAAGGCGTATGCCCAGCTGATGCGTGCCCGGTTGCAAGAGGTATCGGCCACCATGAATACCCGGCTGCCGCTCTATGTCACCTTCACCAAACTCGACATGCTGCGCGGCTTTGATGTGGTCTATGAACAGCTGGATAAAGAGGCCCGTGACGCCGTGCTGGGGGTGACCTTCAACCCCGGCAGCAGTCAGGGCAAATCCTGGCAGCAGGATCTGGCGCTGTTCTGGGATCAGTGGGTCGACAATCTCAACCGCAATCTGCCCGAGATGATGCTGGCCCGGCTCGATGCCGCCCAGCGCAACGCCCTCTTCTCGTTTGTCCGTCAATTGGCGGGTCTCAAGGATTATGTGACCAGCCTGCTCGATGAAACCCTGACCATTGAAGAGAGCAAACCACTGCTGGTGCGCGGCGTCTATATCAGCTCCGTTTATCAGCAAGGTGTCCCGTTCGATGCCTTTGCTCAGGCCGCTTCCCGGCGTTACAGCTTGCCCGAGCCGATTCACTCCGCCCTGCGCGGGGAGTCCAACACCTATTTTGTGCGCAAGTTGTTCTCTTCGATCATCTTCCCCGAGGCCCATCTGGCCGGAGAAAACCGGCTGCATACCCTCTATCGTCGTCGCCGGATGGCCATTGGCCTGAGTTGCCTGTCGCTCTTCTCGGCGGCCCTGATCGGTGGCTGGCACTACTTCTACCGGGTCAACGAGGAGGCGGGGCGCAATGTACTGACCAAGGCGCAAGCGTTCACCGAGACCAACGAGGTCGCTGATGAACATGCCTTCGGTGTCAGCCAGTTGCCACGTCTCAACCTTATTCGCGAGGCAACCCTCTCTTTTGGCAACTACCGCGAACGGATGCCGCTGGTGGCAGACCTTGGTCTCTATCAGGGGGATGAGATTGGCCCCTATGTGGAAGGCTCCTATCTGCAACTGCTAGGGCTGCGTTTCCTGCCTGCCCAGATGCAGGGACTGCTGGAGGATCTGAACCGGGCACCGGCTGGCAGCGAGGAGAAGCTCTCCATCCTGCGGGTGATGCGGATGCTCGATGATGCCTCCGGTCGCAACAAGGAGCTAGTGGAGCAGTACATGGCCAGCCGCTGGCAGAAAGCGTTTCCGGGGCAGGGGGCGGTGCAGGAGCAGTTGATGGGGCATCTTGACTATGCCCTTGATCACACCGACTGGCACGCTGCTCGCGCCGCTCGGGATCAGGCTGCCATCACGGCATTTGTGCCGTTCAAGGAGTCGGTGTATGGCGCCCAGCGTGAACTGGGCAAATTGCCCATGTATCAGCGGGTCTATCAGAATCTGGTGGTGAAGGCGGGTGATGTGTTGCCGCCGGATCTCAATGTCCGTGACGAGGTGGGTCCCACCTTCGACACCGTGTTTGCCCTGCGCAACGAGAGCGCTGGTCAGGTGCCGCGTTTGCTGACCTGGCCCGGGTTCAGTGACTTCTTCCTCAAGCAGGACAAGGCGCTGATCGATCTCACCGCCATGGATGCCTGGGTGCTGGGCCAGCGCAAGCTGAGCCAGTTGAGCGAGGCGGATCGCAAGGAGATCACCCGTCAGGTCAACGATCGCTATGTCACCGATTACGTCAACCAGTGGCAAAAATTGCTGACCAATCTGGATGTGCAGACCCTTGTCAGTCCCGAGCAGGCGCTTGATGTGCTCTCGGCCATCACCGGCAACGACCAGCCATTCCAGCGGGTGCTCGCCGCGTTGGATGACAACACCCGTATTCGCAAGATCTCCGATGCGGAAGGAGATCCGGCGCAGGCGATCACTGCCCGGATCGGTCGCCCCTTTATGGTCACCAATGGCGTCTTGACTGGCCGTGGGGAACAGGGGCCGCTCATTTCGGAAGTGAATCAGAAGCTGATTGAGCTGCAGCACTATATGGAGCTGATCGTCAATGCCACCGAGCCGGGACAGTCAGCCCTCAAGGCGGTGCAACTGCGTTTGACCAACAAGTACGCCGATCCGGTCTTTGCATTGCAGCAATATGCTCGTGGTCTGCCCGAGCCACTCAATCGCTGGGTGGGTCAACTGGCGGATCAGAGTTCGCAACTGGTGATTGATCTGGCTATGTCATCCCTCAATCAGGAGTGGCAGGCAAAGGTGCTGGCACCGTTCAACAGCCAGCTGGCGGATCGCTATCCGTTCAACCCGGGCTCTGCCAAGGATGTGCCGCTCTCCGAGATGGAGCGCTTCTTTGCCCCCGGTGGCACCCTGGACAGCTTCTATCAGGTCAACCTGAAACCCATGGTGGAGGGGGGCTTGATGGAGGGAGAACTGAGTTCACCCATTCAGGCCGAGCTGATCAAACAGCTGGATCGCGCTGCGCGGATCCGCCAGATCTTCTTCAGCCAGCAGGGCAATCTGGAGGTGCAATTTGCCCTCGAGCCCATCGAACTTACCGCCAACAAGCGGCGTAGTGTGCTCAACCTTGATGGCCAGTTGCTGGAGTATGCCCACGGCCGTCGCAACAAGATCCCGCTGGTGTGGCCAAACACCATGCGCGACGGGGCCGAGAGCAAGATCACCCTGGTACCGGCTGCTCGTGAACGTTCGCCGCGCAGCGAAGGCTTTGTCGGACCCTGGGCCATGTTCCGCCTGATGGGCAAGGGAGAGCTGACCCGGGTCAACGACGCCACCTTTGATGTGCGCTTCCCGGTGGATCAGGGTGCCATGACCTATCGGGTCTATACCGACAGTGCCCAGAACCCCTTCACCGGCGGCCTGTTCAGCCAGTTCAGATTGCCTGAATCCCTCTATTGATCATGCAGGGGGAGCATACGAGCCCCTCTCATCTTGGAAGCCGATATGTCACAGAATCAACAAGGCCAGCAGGCATTGAAGGTGGGGCGAGACCCCAGAATGTTGCCTGAGTACGAGGCGCTGCGCGCCGAGATCAACAAGCTCAGCCACGCCTCCCGCCCCGAGGTGGATTGGGCCCGGATCCATCAGCTCGCCAGTCAAATCTTTGAAAAGCACGGGGTGGATCTGCAAACCGCCATCTACTTCACTCTGGCGCGCTCCCGCATTCAGGGGCTGAGCGGCTTTACCGAAGGGGGCGAGTTTCTCGCCAACCTGATCGTCACCCAGTGGGAGAGTTTCTGGCCACCGGTGCATCAGGAGCGGGCCCGCATCGAGATGCTCGACTGGTTTATTGCCCGCATCAGCGACGTGATCCGCCAGTACCAGATCAGCCACGAGGACAAGCGGTTGATCTACCGCTGCGAGCGGGCGCTGCAACTCATCAGCGAGAAGCTGCACAACGCCGGTTTGAGCCGCATCCCCCGGGTCGAGAATCTGGTGCACTTTATCGAGGGGTACACCCATCTGTTTGACGAGACCGAGATCGTCATCGTCTCCGATGAGCCGAGCCTCAAGGACGAGCTGCAGATCCCGCCGATGGTCTTCTTCAAATCCGACATGGAGAGCGACCACGGCGCCTCTGCCGGGGCAACCCCGCACCTGCCTCAGGGCAGTATCCTGGTGGGGCGTGAGAAGGGGCAGATGAAGCCGACCGTGCTCAAGATTGAGCAGCACCGCAAACAGCGGCCGGCCTGGTTCTGGTTTGGCTGTGGCCTGCTCACCTGCGCCCTGCCCATGATGGGATGGCTTGGCTGGCAACATCAGCAGCAGGAGAAGGTCATCGCGGCGCAACGGTTGCAACAACCCGCTGCAGCATTGCCGCAGGCCCTGAGTTATGACGACATTCGCCAAGCGCGCATCGTGTTGGGGGAGCAGACCCTGCAGGGGATGGAGAGCGAGCTGGTGTCGCGTTATCAGGCCCAACTGGATCGGCTGGAGCAGACCTCGCCCCTCTACTGGTACCGTTATGGCGAGGGGCTGCGCAATTCGCTGCAGATGCTCTATCCCGACTCGCTGGCGGTCAAGGCCCTCGACAAACAGTGGCAGACCGCGCTGGCCGGCCAGCAGGGGGATCTCAACCGGGTGCCGACCTATCTGGAGGCGCGCGCCGGGGTCGATGCCCTGATCGATCAGCTGCTGGAGCTGGAGCGTCAGCGCAAGACGGTCACGATTTCCTACCTCAAGTCTCAGCTCTACGAGGTACAGAAGAACCTGATGCAGGAGATACCGTTCAGCTTGCGCCTGAGCGAACTGGAGGCGCGAAAAGCGTCGCAGGAGCCTATTACGGCTGCCGAGCTGAAAGGGATAGAGAGTGACTTGAAAGCACTCAACATCCGGCTTTACCAACTGCAACAAGGGCTATCCGGTAGCTAATTGCTCTGTTATGCGCAACCAGTTGCGCATATTCCAGAGAGTTGCACTTCAGATGCAATGTTTGGCAGGGGGATTGCCCAGTTTGCGCAATTCCTTGCGAATGGATAACCCTGTCATCTATCGAAAGAGGTTAACCATTTGATTTTATTTGGCTAATTTCGCCAGTGCTGAATGGCATAGCCTGTGCTGTGGCCTGTTCTGTTTATCCGCTGTTTATCAAAATCGCCTGTGCCTGGTGCGTTCCATCGGGCACAGGGGCAGAGGGATGATGTCTGTGCGTCTCCCCGCTCATATGGAGAATGACTATGTGCCCCGCTATCGCACTGCTCGGTGACATCGGCACCGACCACGATGGCTTCCCACCGACCCCGGTGATAGCTGCCAGTCCCGACGTGTTCCTAGATGGCAAGCCTGTGGCTCGTCAAGGTGATCCACTGGCGCCCCATGACAAGCCCAACAACCCGCCGCACCCACGGGCCATTGCCGGTGGTGTTGGCTCTGTGCTGGTGAATGGCAAACCCATCGCCGTCACCGGCACGGCAGTGGATTGTGGTGGCGTGGTGATTGGTTCCGGTAGCGGACAGGCAGGATAAGGAACAGAGTCATGGCGCAAAGCACAGGATTACAATTTACGGTCAAGGTGGGGGCATTGCCCGAGAGCACCTTCGTGGTGGCCAGTTTTCAGCTTGATGAGGGGTTGAACCGGCCGTTCAACCTGCAGTTGGAGTTGGCGAGTAGCCAGCCTGATGTCGACTTTGGCGCCGTGTTGGACCAGCCATGCGAGCTGATGGTGTGGTACAACGGCGAGCTGCAACGCCGGGTCTGCGGGGTAGTGAGCGAGTTTGCCCAAGGGGACAGCGGCTTTCGCCGCACCCGTTACAGCCTTGAGGTGAAACCCGCCCTGTGGCGGCTGGGGTTGCGCCAGAACTCCCGCATTTTTCAGGCGCAGAAGCCCGATGAAATCCTCAGCATCCTGCTGCAAGAGCATGGCATCACCGATTACGCCTTTGCCCTGAAAAACGAGCACGCCCAGCGCGAATACTGCGTGCAGTATCGCGAGACCGACCTCGACTTTGTGAACCGCCTTGCTGCCGAAGAGGGGCTGTTCTACTTCCACGAGTTTGAAGCAGGCAAGCACCGCATCGTATTTGCTGACGATGCGGCAGCCCTGACTGCCGGCCCCGAGCTCTTCTTCAACCTCGGCAACCGTTCGCTGGAACAAGGCCCTTACGTGCGCCAGTTCCACTACCGCGAGGCGGTGTGCCCCTCGGATGTGGAGCTCAAAGACTACAGCTTCAAGACGCCGGCTTATGGCCTCTCCCATAAAAAGCAGGGTAGCGAACTTGAGCATCAACGGGACACCTATCAGCACTTCGACTACCCGGGCCGCTACAAGCAGGACCCGAGTGGTAAGGCGTTTGCCCAACACCGGCTCGATGCGTTGCGCAACGACGCGGTAGCGGGCAGTGGCAAGTCCAACAGCGCAGCTCTGCTGCCGGGCCAGCACTTTTCATTGACCGAACATCCGAACGGCAGCCTCAACACCGACTGGCAAATCGTTCATATCCGCCATACCGGTGAACAACCGCAGGCGCTGGAGGAAGAGGGGGGCAGCGGCCCGACCGTCTACCACAACGAATTTGGTGTGGTGAAAGCGAGCACCACCTGGCGCGCCCGTATCGGCAGCCCGGAAGCACCTCACAAGCCGATGGTGGATGGCCCGCAAATCGCCATGGTGGTCGGTCCCGATGGGGAGGAGATTTACTGCGACGAGCATGGCCGGGTGAAGCTGCAGTTCCCGTGGGACCGCTACGGGAACTCCAACGACCAGAGCTCCTGCTGGGTGCGGGTGAGTCAGGGCTGGGCTGGCGGTCAGTACGGCATGATGGCCATCCCGCGCATCGGCCACGAAGTTATCGTCTCGTTTCTGGAAGGAGACCCCGACCAGCCTATCGTGACGGGCCGTACCTACCACGCCACCAACCGGCCGCCTTACGATCTGCCCGCCAACAAGACCCGCACCGTGCTGCGCACCGAAACCCACAAGGGCGAGGGCTTCAACGAGCTGCGCTTTGAAGACCAGGCTGGTCAGGAAGAGATCTATCTCCACGGTCAGAAAGATCTGAACGTGCTCATCCAGAACGATGTCGTCTGGCATATCAAACACGACGAGCATCGGGATATCGACAACGAGCGGGTCACTCGCATCAAGGCCAACGACAACCTGACAGTCGAAGGCGAAAAGCGCGACCAGATCAAGGCGGACTACTCGCTGACGGTGGATGCCTCCATGCATCAGAAGCTGGGGCAATCGCTGCTGATTGATGCCGGCCAGGAGGTACACTACAAGGCAGGCATGAAGATCGTGTTGGAGGCCGGTGTCGAGCTGACACTTAAAGTGGGTGGCAGCTTCGTCAAGGTCGATGCTGATGGCGTGACGATAAGTGGTGGCTCCATCAAGATGAACTCTGGCGGTAGTCCCGGTTCTGGCTCCGGTTGGGCTGGGCAGATGCCTATCCTGCCTGATGATGTCGAGGCGGTGCCCCCGCCGCCCCCGGTCGACACGGTTCGCCAGATTGCGACTCTGAAATCGGCCGAGCCGGTCTGCGAGATATGTGAACAGCTGGCCAAGGAGGGCAACTAATGGTATTGCCAGCGCTCACCTTGGCAGAAGGTGAACGTCTTTATCTGTTGCTCGATGGCGGGCAGATCCCTGAGCTCGAACGCCAACTATTTGAGGTCAGCGACTGCCCGGCTTACCAGCCGCTCTATCTCTACGCCCCCTGGGATAGCCTGCGGGAGGTCTCTCCCTGTCTGGTGGAGGCCAGCGAGCCCTTGCTCGGCTGGTTCAAGAGCCTGTCAGCCAATACCGGATGGTTGCTCGCCTCCGCTTTGCCTCTCTTGCCGCTGGCGGATCAGTTGCGCCAGCTTATCGAGGTCGAAAGCCCTTACGGCAGCCGCATCTTGCTCAAACTGGCCGCCCCGGAAACCATGGCATGTCTGATGGTGGATGCAGACCCCTGGCTGTGGCGGAAAATTGCACAAGTCTGGCTGCCAACCCGCACCGGTTGGCGCCATTGGCAGGTCAAAGAGACGCTTGCCGAGCCGATGGGCGACACATGCAGACTCACCGATGTGCAATGGGCCCGCTTGGGCGAAGTGAGTTGGCAAAACCAGCTGGATGCGGTTTATCGCCACATGCAGGCGTGGTTTCCCGCCCGGTTGGCGCAGCAGACCGATCCAAAGTGTTGGATTGCCCGCTGGGCCCAACAGGCTTATCAACTGGGATTTCAGACCGAACGCGACTTGCTGCTGTTTTTCAATGTGCTGGGCTTCCTGGGCGAGTCATGGTGGCAGGGTGATGCCTACCCGATCGTGAGCAGGTTGTTGACTACCCCCTCGGCACAGACCCCGTCACAGCGTGTTGAACAGGCAGCCAACTGGGCAGAGCAACACGCCATTGCACAGGAAATAACGTCATGAGCACCCCGAACCAAGCAGCTGGAGCTGCCGGCAACAAGGATTGCAAGAGCCCGGTTGGCACCTGCCCCTTTAAAAATAAAGAGATTGCCCTGGTACCGGTGCGCTATGCCCTTGATGAGCCTTTCGCACCTCCTCAGAAGCAGCAGCATCCATTGCCCGCCGGAGCGGGTTTTGTTTCACCGCTCAAGTTCAAGGAGAGTTGTTATGCCCTGCGCCAGCTGCGCGATGGCTGGCTCTATGTCTATGACGAAAAAGCCAAGGTGTTGGATGAATATGAAGTGAAAGATGCCATGTTCATCAGTCAGAGCAAGGGGAGCAAGGGCCATCTGCTCTACCCGGCGACTCATTCGTTGTCCCTCATTTACTCTCCCCAGCGTTGGACCGGGCGTATCAAGAAAGAGATGGAGAAGAACAACGGCTTGCGCAGTGCCTGGATGCGGCAGGTCAAGCTGGGCAGTTTTGCAAGCACCATGAAGGCCGCACATTGTGGTTTGCCTGATGCTCTAGATAAGGTTGCGGATCTCGGTATGCCAAATAACGGCTTTGTGCTCTCTTGCACTCCACTGGTTAAGCCAGCCGAAGAGGATAAGCAAGGGATCAAACTGTTGGCACACAAGCCTGCGGCTTCACCAGCCGCCTACAAGGCGGGAATGCCGGATCCCCAAAGTGCCATGGTAGTGGCTCTGGAGGATCCGCTGGCCGATCTGGCAGACCTTTCCATGAAGGTCAATCAACTGTTGGCCAAGCGCGAAGCTTTGATGGGCAAGGATGAGAAACTGCGCAAGGCAAACACGCACAAGTTGATGATGGCCGAGGTGACGCGCAATCTGGCCCGGGTGCGCCTCGATGAGAAAGAGTTGCCCGCCTCCGTCAGGGGGAATGTGGCCAGGACCCATGCCTTTGAAGAGGCGCTGGATGATTATCTTGGGGATCGCTATCTCGCCGATATGGAGAACATGACGGCAGAGCCGGGTATGGTGAGGTTCGACTCCCCCATGACGAAACGAGCAGATGCCAAGCTAAAGATCCTGCGGGAACAATATGGTTTCAATCCATCCCACAAGCAGGTCAGTCAATGGAAAGAGCGCGCAGCGTTCCAGGACGAGGTCAAATGGAGTAGCCTCAATGCCTTTATCAAGCAGTATCAGGTGCCACTCAATGAACTGGATCTGGCGTTGGTGCGGGCCCATGAGGACCTGCGCAATGGCCTGACCCGCCTCAAGGCCGATCCGCTGCCCCTGGGGCTCGACAACTGCACGGCCGAAGGGCAAGCCTACCTGCAAACCCTGTTTGCCGAGGCAGGGCAGGCCCTCTCTCTCAGTTGCAGCACAGAGGACAACAAAAAAGCGCTGGAAAAACTGCTCGGCGAGAAGGTCAATGACAACTTGCTGGCGCTGGCCCCCTATGGTTTTGATGCGGCGCTGCACAAAGGGCTGAGTGAACAGACGGTCGACAATGTCTGGCTCAGCACCTCCTCTGGCGATATGACGGCCCTTTTCGGTAGAACGGCCGACCTGGAGGCGCTACTGGGTGACGACGGGCTCAAGCAAAAACCCTGGTTTCAGACTGTCGAGGCCGTGATTGACGCCATGAAAGCGGCAGCAACGTCATTGGCCAAGGGCGCTCACGCCCAGATCATGGCGGCCATCTTGCCCCACGCCTGGAAGAACAACCTGGCAGGTAATCTGAGGCTGGTGCTGCTGGAATCACTGCTCGGTGACCAGCCGCTGCAGGTCAACAGCGGCTATCGCATGCTCTCCAACAGCTTCCAGCAGAAGGTCTGGCTCATTGCCAAACAGATGGTGGCCATCAGCTCGCCACCACCGGGACACAACACCACAGTGCAGGCCATCAACGGCAATCTGCACAGTCTGCAGCAAAAGCTGGATGCCTTGATCGCCCGTGAGATGCCCATGCTGGTCAAACTCAAGGGTGAACTCTACCAGCAGCAGGCCAGACAATATATCGGCGACTATCTGGCAAGTGTGCGCAGTGGCGTAAATCAGCGCATCAGCGCCATGAACGAGAGAGTCCCCAATCTGACGACCTTTGGCGGCTTGGTGGCCCTGCTTAACCTCTGGAATCTGACGGTGGTCATGGCGGCTACGGCGCAAAATGCCCAGTCGGTTGGCCGGTTGCGCGCCAATATACAGCTGGGCTCGGCCTTCGCTTGGACCGGCAATGCCATCGCCGCGCTCTATCAGGGGGTGGTTTGGGAGCAGTTGAAGCCATTGTCAAGAAATGGCGAGCCATTACTTAGGATGTCCTTGAAAGAAGCTGGTGTCGGTGAGCATGCCGCGCTGGTGAAAACCTTCTCGCTGCGTATGCTGGCCTTCTCTGGCCTGGGCATGGCGGCGGCCGGGGCTGAGTTTTGGGATACTTTGCAGGCTAGTAAGGACCCCTTGATAAGCGGCATGGAGAAGACGCTCTTGCAGATGAAAGTGGGCGTATTGGGCGGACAATTCTTAATTTTTTTGGCACAGTTTGCGCAATTAGGCATCAATGGCTTGCTGGGCTATTCATCCATCGCAGCCATCTGTGCAAGCTGGATGGGCATTGGCTTCTTTGTGCTGGGAGCCGCCTATCTGGTCGTGACTGTACTGCTCAATATCTTTAAAACTTCGGATCTGGAAAAGTGGTTATTGCAATCCACTTGGGGCAATAACCCTGCTGGCTGGTCTGCCGAAGAGGAGCTGGCCCGCTTCGAGCTGCTAGTCAATAAACCGGGGGCCAGCCTGAGTGTGGTACGCACGCCCCCCCAGGGGTGGATGGACAGCGGCCGCGCCCAATGGCAATTGCAGCTCTCGCTGCCTGCGCATTTGCGCGGGCAGACCATCGGGCTGAAGGTCATTAGCCAACCGCTCGCCAAGGCTGGCCAGATGATACCTGCCCGCACTAAAGAGGATGTGGCACGCTATCAGGTCGCCATGCAGCCCAAAACCCTGGAGACACAGCGCGGACGTTGGGATGAGCTGGTCTATACCTTGCCGCTGGGGGTCGATATCAATAGCGCCATCAAGCTGGAGCTGGGTTATCTCGGGGGCATGGTGCAGCAAGAATTTATCTTCAAGGGCAGCAGTAGCAGTAGCGGCCCAATCACATTGGCGACAAGCTCCGGCGGCTTGGGTACCATGCCCGCGCTGTTGGTTGGCAAGCAAGGGAACAGATAATGGACAACGCAAACGAAGTCATTGAGGTGAGCGAGCAGGAGACCCCTTTTCATCTGCTACCGCAGGAGGAGCAACAGCGCATTCTCGATGCCAATCAAAAAAGGGTGCGTGAAGCGCCAACCCTCCATGAATGGGATATCAGGGTTCCCACGCCATTAGCCTGGATTATCATCATAATAATGTGCCTCTTCTCGACACTATTTCTCGGGGGGGGAGGGCTGTTATTGACCGCGGGTGAGGATTGGAGCGGGGTATATATTATGTTGAGCGTCTCTGCTGTAATGACACCTTATTTTCGCTATTTGGTTATGGCAGATAAGGATTACCACTACCGGTTAACCACTGAAGGTGTCATCGTTACTTATCAGGATGCGATACCCGAAGCAGCCTATACCATAGTCCGTGGCTTGGCGTGGTTTGGCGTGGTGGTATGTGTGCTCGCGGTCGCCCTACTGGGGCCATTGGCCCTGGTGGGTGCCGGTGGCATGGCGCTTTTCGCTATATTTTTCACTGGTTTCCAGAAAGAGGTAACGACTCTATATCTTGGTTTCAATAAAAACTGTACTTATGTGTGTAAGGTTGTGAAAAAAAAATCTTTGATTAGATTTGAAACGGTTCCTTTCGAAGATGGTGCATTTTCAGATTTACACTGTGAACATAAGGATTTCATCTTCATCCTTAAGCTGCTTATGTCAGAACTTGATTGTAAAGAGTATAGGGAGTTCAATACCGAATTTTCCCTTCGCAGATCCCCTTTAGGCGTCCTTGATGTCGGCCTTAAAAGAAATTTTGATAAATAATGAGCTGTATTGGCAGGGCGAGATATCGAACGTTTTTCAGGCTAATGTCGAGCCAAAAAAACAGAGATGGTTCATCAAATAAGCAGCCCAAAACCCTGGAGACACAGCGCGGACGTTGGGATGATCTGGTCTATACCCTGCCGCTGGGGGGCGATATCAATACCGCCATCAAGCTGGAGCTGGGTTATCTCGGGGGCATGGTGCAGCAAGAATTTATCTTCAAGGGCAGCAGTAGCAGTAGCGGCCCAATCACATTGGCGACAAGCTCCGGCGGCTTGGGTACCATGCCCGCGTTGATGGTCGGCAAGCAAGGGAACAGATAATGGACAATGCAAACGAAGTCATTGGGGCTAATGAGCAGGAGACCCCTTTTCATCTGCTACCGCAGGAGGAGCAACAGCGCATTATCGATGCCAACCAAAAAAGGGTGCGCGAAGCCCCGACTCTCCATGAATGGGATATCTGGGTTCCTACACCATTCGCTTGGCTAATGATTCTAACAGTTACAACAATTATGACGTTGTTCGCTGTGGGTTGCGTATTGCTTGCTGGTGATGGTGATTGGGGGTTTGCTTATCTAGCATTCTGTGTCGCTATGGCAATGACACCGTATTTTCGCTATTTGGTTATGGCAGATAAGGATTACCACTACCGGGTAACCACTGAGGGTGTCATCGTCACTTATCAGGATGCGATTCCCGAAGTGGCCTATACCATAGTCCGTGGCTTGGCATGGCTTGGTGTGGTGGTATGTGTGCTCGCGGCCGCCCTGCTGGGGCCATTGGCCCTGGTGGGTGCAGGTGGTATGGCGCTCTTGGCTGTATTTTTTACTGACTTTAAAAGTGAAGTGACAGAGCATGAAACCATGTTTAAAAAAGAGTGGCCCTACACGCTGTCTATTTCCAATAGGAAAAAAGCTCTGAGATTTGAATCCACCCCCTTTAAATCAGCACATAGCGATAACATATATTGTAAACCTGAGGATTTTGAATGGGTCGTTGAACTGATTAAAGCGCAGATTAGATGCGTCGAGATAAAGTTTATAAAGGGCCATCCTGTCACGTAAAGTTATTCACTAATAACAAGCATAGAGTCGATATGTAAATTAATCTGGGCTTGTTATTTAGATATTGAATGGCGGAGGACAAGCTGGCCCGCTTCGAGCTGCTGGTCAATAAACATTAAGCCATGGGGCAGAGAGGCTGCAATTCAGCTTTTCTGCCCCTTGATTGACCAATAATGGCACTACCTGTAACCGGCCCTGTTTTATTCGCCCCTTTTTCACTCTGCGAAGAATTTCTCATGACCCATCGAGTCCTATGGCTGGCACTGACCGCCAGCATCTTAACCGCCTGCTCTGCCACTGCGCCACGCACTGATACCGAGCTATCCCAAGCCGCAAAGCAGGGGGATGGCCGCGCCCAGTATGAACTGGCCAGACGGCTTGCAACCCAACCCGATTACCCCAATGCCATGCACTGGATGCAGCAAGCGGCCGAGCAGTCTGGCCCCTCCTTGGCCGCCGATAAACAGATCCGCGCCAATGCTGCTTGGCAAGTGGGTGACTGGTATCAGGCCGGGCTCGGGGAGCCCAAAAACCCGACGCTCGCTACCCAGTGGTGGCAGCGCTCTGCTCGCCTTGGCAACAGCAATGCCAGCTATCAGCTGGGCCTGATGTGTCAGGAGCAGCATCAGGGCAAGTTGGTCAGTGAATGCCTCGACTGGTTCGAGAAAGCCGCCAGACGGGATCATGCCGACGCTCAGTTGGTGTTGGCACGGTGGTACAGCACACAACCGGGGGCAGATAGGGACGCCGTCAAGTGGCTTGAGCGTTCTGCAGAGCTTGGCAACCGTGATGCCCAGTACCTGCTGGGCGAGCGCTATGCGCAAGGTAAAGGGGTCGCCAAACGGCCGGATCTTGCGCAGCGCTGGAACGACAAGGCAGCAGCCCAGCAGCAACCGGACGCTTTGCTAAAGCAAGCCAGACAGGCCGCCCCCATCCATGGGTTCGCTGCCTATCAACGGGCGGCCAATGCCGGTTCTGCTGAAGCCGAGCTCTGGCTTGGCCAGGCTTATCTGGCCGGGGAGCTGGTATCAGCAGACCCTGCTTTGGGCCGTTACTGGCTGGGGCTGGCCGCTGCACACGGTTCCCATGAGGCCGAATATCAATTGAGTTTGCAGCAGGTAGACCGGGAGCAGCAGATCCACTGGTTAATGCGTGCTGCTGACGGTGGTGTGACCAGGGCATGGTTAGATCTGGCAGCACTGCAGCAGGAGCAAGGTGAACTGGAGCAGGCCAGAGCCAGCTATGCCAAGGCCGCCCGGCAAGGGAATAGGGCTGCACTCTATGCCTACGGTGAAATGCTGCGTTTGGGGCAAGGGGGCAAAGAAGATTACGCGTTGGCACTCAAGCAGTATCGGCTGGCGGCCCAACAGGGTGATCGTATGGCACAATACCGGATGGGAACCATGCGTGAAGAGGGACTGGGGGCTCCGCGCAACCGGGTACATGCCTATGCCTGGCTGTCATTGGCGGCAACAGAAGGGATGCCGGAGGCGGTGCAGGCTCGTGACGAGCTGGAAGCAGCGATGACCAGGCCGGAAGTCAAACAGGCGCAGAAACTTTCAGAGCACTGGTTTGGCAAGATGCCATCACCGGCGAGGAAAAGCTAAACAGCGTAGCTGCGGGCTCCGGCCTTTTTCTGAATCGAGGTCAGAACGATACGATCGCAGCCCCTCTTCAGCGGGAAGAGGGGCCGCAATAGTGTTCCCAGGCGGGCCGAGTTAGCCGAGGCTGGCCCAGGCCAACCGCAGTTTCAGTCCCGGGCCCGAGCTCCAGCCAGTGGTGGAGCTCACCACTTTACCCTGCTTGATGATGAGGAAGCTGGGGGTGACGCTCACCTGCCAGCGGGCGGCAAGGTCGCCATGCTCATCATTGTGGGTCGGGAAGGTCAGCCCCTTCCTGGCCATCCCCTGCTGCAACCTGGCTTGGTCGCCGGAGCGCAGCGCCACTGTCAGCACGTTTTCGCCGTCTCGCCATAGCTGCTCCACTGTCGGTGTGGTAACACGGCAGACTGCGCACCAGCTGGCCCAGTAATAGATCAGCAGTGGTCTGTCCCGACTCATTGTCTGCAGGTCGGCCAGAGTGCCATCTTGCAGCAGCAGTTGAGGCAGCGGGCTTTCCTCTGGCAGCGCCGGACTGCGCCAGAGGTCCAGCGCTGTCGAGATAATCACCGCCAACAGCAGCAGCCAGAGGGCTTCCTTGCTCCAGCGGCGCAGACGGAGGATCCGGGATGATGTTGCTGTCATGACTCCCCCTTGATGACCAGTGCGTTTTTGACGTTGCGCCCGAGCGCTACATGAGGGAGATCAGCCGATTGCCGATAATTTCCCCCTTGCGCTGCGGGTATGCCCCGCTCTCCCGGCAGGGTCTGTATGAGCAGGATATATCTCATCTTGTTTCTCCTTGAACAGGGGCGTGCGCAGCTTGCTCCAGAGTGGCCAGCAGAGTTGCACGATCCAGCAGCGGAGAGAGGATCTCGCCACCTGGTAGCCCGGGGCCATAGATTTGGTTGAAAGGAATGGCCACACTGCCGCGTTGGCGCAAGAAGCTGGCGATGCTGTCGGAGGGGCGGCTCCAATCCCCGCGCAAGGCCACCACATCGGGGGCACTCAGGGCTCGTTGCACATCATCGCGCAGCAGCACGTTGAATTTGTTGGCTTTGCAGGTGATGCACCAGTCAGCGGTCACATCGACGAAGACCCGCTTGTGTTGTGCCAGTGCGTCCTGGATGGCCAGCTCCGAGAGAGGCTGCCAGTTGACGCTATCCTGTGGTGGTTTGCCCTCCATGGTGAAGGCGCCGCCGAGCAGCAGGGCGGCGACTAGCAAGCAGCCCAGCGCCAGCCCCAGGGTTACACCGCGAATACCGTGGCGCCATACGACAGCCAGCAGCAGGGCCACCGATATCAGCACCATCAGGATCACCACCCTGTTATGGCCGATATGGTTGCCAAGCAGGCTGAGCAGCCAGAGGCTGGAGCCCAGCATCATCAGGCCGAGCAGGATGCGCAGGCGCCCCATCCAGCGTCCCGGTTTTGGCAGCCAAAGCGCGAGACGGGGCAGGGCGGCGATGAGCAGCCATGGCATGCTCATGCCAATCCCCAGTGCGGTAAAGACAAGCCAGAGTTGACCGGATGGTGCCCCGAGCGCAAAGGTGACTGCGGTGCCAAGGAAAGGGGCGGAGCAGGGGGTTGCCAGCAGAGTGGCAAAGCAGCCCTGCAGAAAGTGACCGGCCATGCCGTTGCCACCCGCGGTTGCCAGGCGGGTGTTGACATTGCTGGATAACCTGATCTCGAACAGCCCCAGCAGGTTGGCACAGAACAGCAAGGTCACCACGACCATGAAGCCGATAAACCAGACGCTCTGGAACTGGATACCCCAGCCGACGGCCCCCTGGGTGGCGCGCAGCAGGGTGCTCATCAGTGCCAGCGTCCAAAAGGAGACCAGGATACCTGCGCTTGCCGCCAGGAACTGCAAGCGAACCGGGCGACGCTCACGGGTCTCCAGTTGCAGTACTGATCCCAGCTTGAGGGCCAGCACCGGCAACACACAGGGCATCAGGTTGAGAATAAGCCCACCAAGCAGTACAGCTCCCAGGATCCAGCGCAGCGAGTGGCCACCAGCGGGTAGTGGCAGGGGATCACCTATGGTGACCTGGCGCTGCCAGGCTTCATCACCATTGACCAGTACCACGCCCAGTTGCTGATGACGGATATCCGGTGCATCCCCTTGCCAGCCATCGCTGACCGGAATGCGGGCAATCAGGGTATTGCCCTGCACCTCCAGGCTGGGCTCGCCAAACTCGACCCCCTCCAGCTGCTGGATGAAAATCTGCGGAGCCCGCCACCCCTCTTGCTGCTTAGCGCTCAGCTGTAGCCGGTTTTGCTGGTAGCCAGCCTGGAGGTTGACGCTCTTGGGCATGGCTTGTGGCAGCTTGCTCATCGCCTGTGCATAGGCAAGATCGAACCCGTCCGGTGCCGTACCATCCAGAGCAAGGGCAAAAGGGTAGTCGGTCAGGATGCAGACGTTGCTGCAGGTTGAAAGGCGTAACGTGCCGGTCAGCTCCTTGCGGTTGCCATGGCCAAGGCTTATGGGAAAGGTAACGGCCTGCTGATACCCCTGGGTCGACATGCCGCTGACCGCGAATCGCTCTGGCACTGGCCAGTGCCATTGTTGAGTGAGTTGGGGATCATCCCAGAGAATTTCAGGGGCAATTCCCCCTTCACCCGGGTTTTGCCAATAGGTTTTCCAGCCGGACTCGAGTGCCAGACTGAGCAGCACCCGGGGCTGTGCCGGATCCCGGCTATCTGCTTGCAGCCGGATTTGTGCGTGATCGTTGCGGGGGCTGGTGAGCCAGCCGGTATCGCTGGCCAATCCGATGGATTGCCACAGCAGGCTGCCCAGCAAGAGGGCAGTCTTGAAGATGTTTGACATGGTGTTGTCTCTTGAAAATGAAAGTCAGGGTTGTTTAAGCCGCGACTGACTCATTCTCGCCAGACACAAAGGGTGAGATGAAGCCGCCGTTCTGGCGGGGAGATATTTCTGGGTGGGGGGAGGGGGGGCGAGCAACGGGGCAGTGGTGCCAGCAGGGCGATCAGGAATGCGATGGCAAAGAAGAGCTGTTCGGCGCATTGCAGGCTGGCGGCACTGAGCCACTTGCCGTTGAGCTGGCAACTGCCGGGTTGCGGCGTTGCGGCGCGGCCATCCTCATCGACATCGATGGCGGAGGATGGGGCGGTCAGCATATGGCAGCCAGCGGCTATCTCCAGCTGAGCCAGCCTGGTCAGCGGCTGGAGTGCACAATTGAGCAGCAGAATGCAGACCAGCAGCAGGAGTCTTGTCGCCACGCGTTGTCGCAAAATCATGTTGCTCCTGCCCTCTTGGAATGGGGCACATCCTATCGATCAATGACAGCCCGGGCAAGCCGGTCGGATGAAGCCCCGTTTCTTGCAACCGGTGAGTCGCCACGTTTGCCCTCGTAGCTGGCCGAGTACCGAGCGTGCTGGCCAGATCAGTCTGCCAATGCTTCGGACAAGGGGGGAGTCGTTCAGCTGCCAATCGCCGATAATGCCCCGCGCATTCCGGCGGTCAGGGCCAACAGCCCCCTCGAGCCCTGAATGGAAATGGGTATATGGGATCCATGCCGCGACGAGGAAGGCCGGGTTGGAGATGGTTCATTTGGTGCAAGATCATCTCTTTAGGTCGTCAAAAATTGAAACCGTTTTCAGAAATCCTTTTCAATTGTGATCCGCTTCAAAGCTTTTTAATACGTCAACCTCTAGCATTGGCCCCACGAATTAGGGGCTAGCGCTCCCGATTTTCCCGCTGTGGGAGGTAACCGGATGATCCGGCTATTTCCTTCGTTACTTTCGACGGTCATCACGGATGGCCGTTTTTTTTTGAGTTATTTCACGGTAAAGGGTCGAGTGGGCGGCGCTTTACCGTTAAAATTCCGCTTTTGCATCTGCCCGTGAGTTTTGATGTCTGCCTCCACCCTCTCTTCGGATAGTTATCTCCTGCTCAGTGCCTTGCAACTGCAGCGTGTCGCCAGTACCCGTCTGTTACAAGAGACGCTCGGCGCGGGCCATGAGCTCGCCGGCCACCTGACCCGGCTGCACGATGCCGGCCTGATCAGATTGCGCGGGGAGCAGCAGTGGAGCCTGACTGCCGAAGGGACGCTGGCGCTGATCCTGGGGGTGCGGGCCGGTCTCTGCCCGGCGCCGGACTGGAGCAGGGTCTCCTCGGTGACCGGCCAGGATCTGGTTCACGGGCTGGTGCGCGAACTGTGTCGGGGCAAGGCGGGGGAGATCCCGGCCTTTTTCTCTTCCGGCGATCTGCTCACCCTGCTCGATACCCCCGATGCCCATCAGCTGCTGGCGGGCTCCAGCCCCGCCTGGCAGCAACTGCTGCTGGAGCACTTCTCGCTGCAACTCTTGCTCGATGCCCCCTATGAAGAGCGCTGGCCGCTGGCCAATGCGCTGGTGCGCTGCGCCCCCGAGGTGCAGACCCGGGCCAAAGCGTTCGAGGCGGAGTGGCGCTGGCTCTGCGGGGATGGCGAGAGCTCCGATTCCAGCCTGTTGTGGCCTGCCCTGCAGGCAGTGGCCTCGCAAGGGGAGTGTGGCCCGCTGGGTGAGCGGTTGCTCACCGCACTGGGCCAGTGGCAGGCAGAGGGTCATGAGGGACAGTGGCCGCGTGCCTTTAGTGCCTTGCTCTGGCTTGGCTGGTTACAGCAGGCCGATCCCGTCATTGCCAGCGAGCAGCGCAAGAAGTGGCAGCGCAGTCTGACTGGCCAGTTCCCCCTGCTTGCCGACTTGCTCAGCCAGTGGGCGGGCGATCGCCACGGTCAGGCGGTCGGGCTGTTCGATACCCTGCAACTGCCGGTGGAGGAGCTCCACTGGGGCTACCTCTGGCTCGATCTCTGCTCGCTGGCCCGTCACGGCGCCCAGAGCGCGCAGGTGGCCATGCTGCACAAGTGGGATCTCTCCCACCTGCTTGACGCCGACCCTCATCATCGGCTGATGGCGTTTTGTCAGGATCTGCTGCGCCTGCTGCTGGGAGAGGGAGCCAAAGGGGCGCCACTTGGCCAACTGCGCAACAGCGAGGCCGAAGACGAAGAGTCAGAAGAGGACGCCGGCGAGGAGAAGGGGGCCGCCTCCGCCAGCTGGCTCAACTGGTTGCAGGGGCTGGGACGCTCCAGTGGTGTACGCAAGCCGCAGGAGCGGCTGGTGTGGCTGCTTCACGCCGACGGCCCCGAGCTGGAGTGCAAGATCCAGAAGCTGAGTACCAAGGGGGAGTGGACGGCAGGCCGCCGGGTCGATCCCACCCTGCTCTCCACCCAGTATGCGGCGCTGCTCGATGAGCACGACTGGGCAGTGGTGCGCACCCTGCCGCGGGTGATGGGACGCTTGCCCCGGGATGTCTGGGCGCCGCTGGCCGATCACCCCCGCCTGTTCAACGCCAAGGGGCAGAAGCTGCAGCTCGCCATCACGGCGCCGCTGCTGCAGATTATCGCGACCGAAGAGGGGATGAGTGCCTTGCTGATCCCAGATGCAGCCGCCCGCGGGGCCCATATCATGCCGCTGGCGCAGGACCTGTGGCAGCTGATCCTCACCCCGCAGCCGCTGCTCGACCGCTTGCCAGCGCTCGAATCCATCCCGCTGCTGCCCGCCGAGGGGCTGGCCGAGCTGCAACGCACCCTGGACGCCATTCCCGAGCTGCCCTGGCACAGTCAGGTTGCGGGGCTTAGCGGCAACGCCGAATTGGCTCCCTGGCCGGGCATTCCTTCGATGCAACTGGATTGGCAGGATGGTCAGCTGTCGGTCAAGCTGGTGACCCGCTTTGAGGATCTGCCGCCCCAGCCCCTTGGCAAGGGGGAGGCGATCGTGCGGCAGGGGATCAAGGCGTACCACTACTGGCAGCGGGATCTCGGGGCCGAGAAGCTGCAGGCCCAGCTACTGCGCAATCAATTGCCCATCGGCCTGCCCGGCAGCGAGTGGCTGCTGCAGGGGGAACAGGCGCTGGCGCTGGTCAATGCCCTGCCCGAGCTGGTGGATGCCGGTGTGGTCATTCACTGGCATCAGGACAGCGCTCGCCTCAAGAGCCTCGATGAAGCGGCTCTGAGCCTGCGCATCGAGCGGCGGCAGGACTGGTTCCAGGTCGAAGGGGCGCTGGCCCTCGATGAGCACCAGATCCTCGATCTGCGCCTTATTCTGCGCCAGATGACCCCGGGGCAGCGCACCGTTGAGCTCGACGAGAAGACCAGCCTGATGCTGAGCGACAAGCTGGTGGAGCGGCTCACCATGCTGGGGGCCATGCTCGATGAAGAGCAGCGCATCAACAACAAGCTGGCCTATCCGCTCACTCGCCTGCTCTCGGTCATTACCACCGAAGGGGATGCAGCGTGGCAATCCCTGCAGCAGGAGTGGCAGCAGGAGGTATCCTGCCCACCGGAGCTGCTCACCGCGCTGCGGGATTACCAGAAGGAGGGGGTTCGCTGGATGGCGACCCTGGCCCATCACGGTTTTGGCGCCTGTCTGGCCGATGACATGGGCCTTGGCAAGACGTTGCAGGCGCTTATCGTGCTGCGGATGCGCCAGCACCTTGGCCCTGCGCTGGTAGTGGTGCCCAAGTCGGTAGTCACCAACTGGCAGGAGGAGGTGGCCCGTTTCGCCCCCGAGCTGGAGGTGGTGATCTTTGACAATCCCGCCGAGCGCGAGCGCATTATTCGCGAGGCCAAGGCCGGTCAGGTGATCCTCATCAACTACGGCATGCTCGGCAGCCTAGCGGAGTCGCTCAAGTCCCGCCGCTGGTCCAGCATGGTGCTCGATGAGGCGCAGCAGATCAAAAACGCCGGCACTCAGCGCGCCAAGCTGTTGTTCCAGCTGGAAGGGGATTTTCGCCTCGCCCTCTCCGGCACGCCCATCGAGAACCATCTGGGGGAGTTGTGGAGCCTCTTCACCTTTATCAACCCGGGGCTGCTCGGCAGCCTTGGCGAGTTCAAGCGTCGCTTTGGCAAGGCGGTCAAGGATCCCCAGCACATGGCGCTGCTGCGGGCGGTGATCAGCCCCTTTATCCTGCGTCGTCTCAAGCAGCAGGTGCTGACCGAGCTGCCGGACAAGACCGAGATCATTCACCACATCAGCCTCTCCCCCGAAGAGCGCCAGCTCTACGAGGCGACTCGGCGGGAAGTGGTGCAGCAGGTGCAAAGCGCCGATGGCCGCGCCCTGATGCATGTGCTGAGTGGCCTGACCCGGCTGCGCCGCCTCTGCTGCTCGCCGGAGCTGGTGATGCCAGAGTGGTCGCAAACCAGCAGCAAGTTGGACGAGGCGATGGCCCTGCTGGAAGAGGCGATCGACGGCGGTCATCGGGTGCTGGTGTTCAGCCAGTTCGTCGATCTGCTGAGTCTGTTGCGGACCCGCATCGAGCAGAAGTCCTGGGACTACTGCTATCTGGATGGGGGCTGCTCCGCCAAGTCCCGTCAGGACTCCATCCTGCGTTTTCGTCACGAGGAGGTGCCGCTGTTCCTCATCAGCCTCAAGGCGGGGGGCACCGGCCTCAACCTCACCCAGGCCGATACCGTGCTGCACCTCGATCCCTGGTGGAACCCGGCGGTTGAAGATCAGGCGAGCGATCGGGCGCACCGGATGGGCCAGACCCAGCCGGTGACCGTGTACCGGCTGGTGTGCGAGCAGACGGTGGAGGAGAAGATTGTCGCCCTGCACGACGAGAAGCGGGCGCTGGCCGATGGCCTGCTGAGCGGCCAGTCCGAGGTGCGTGGGCTGGATGTGGAGAGCCTGCGAGCCCTGCTGATGGGCTGATTGGCGACGCCGCCTTTCATACCGCCTATCGAGATAGAAAAGGGGAGAACATCCAGAGATGTTCTCCCCTTTCTCGTTTGGGACGCAGATATGGGGTACTCGTTTATCGCGGCAAGGCGGCCCAGCTATTCCTGATCCAGTCACCCCTGATAGAGATAGAGGTGCAGCCGCTCGATGATGGGCTCGCCGCCAATCTTGCGATCTCGCCGCGCCTGCCGGCTCTTGGGGGGATAGTTGCCCAGATGGGTGACTGCAGGCGGGGTATCCGAGCAGAGCAGCAGAGGCAGGCTCGCCTTGATCTGCTGCTTGCGCGGGGTGCGCTCCAGCCAGAGCAGGTTGATCATCGGGTGGGTCTTGACCGGGCGGCGGATCCGCAGCTCGGCATCGGCAGGCAGACGGCGAATGTCGTACACCTCCTGATCCACCATCTTGCTCCACTCCTCGTTGTTGGAGAGGGCCGGTATGTAGCGGCGGCTGCGCTCCAGCATCTCCAGCACCTGTTCGCGGGTGAGGCGATTGATGGTCTGCTTGTCAGCCCAGGTAAAGCCGAGGGATTGCAGCTCCCCCGCCAACAGGGTCAGCTTGCGGTAGACCTGCAGGGTGATCACGCCGGGCAGGGCGGTATGTACCAGCTCGAACTTCTCATCCCGTCCCCCCGCCTGTTGCACCAGCCCCTTGAAATCAAGCTTGCGCTGGTTGATCTCCTCAACCAGCGGCTGGAGCTGCGGGGCGGCGGCGGCAGGAAAGCGCAACCAGCCGGGCAGCCGGTGAGTCGCCTTGGTGGAGCAGCCGGGGCGGGCGCTGTGGTCCCGATAAGCGGCGAGGGTGGCCGCCAGTGCGGCTTCACCGTTGAGATAGCCCACCTCAATTTGCTCGATCGGGTCGTGCTCTTCCCCCTGCGCCACCGGGGGGAGGGGATAGACATGGGCCTCCTGCAGCTCGAGCTGGCCAAGCAGATCGGCCAGCTGGTTGAGAGAGGTTTCAATGGCGGCCATCTGTTGACGCAGGGCGGCGGTAGGGGTAAAGGTATCCATCGATGATCCTGTGGTCTGACCCGCTGTTGACGACATCAGGTATGACATTGCTGCGGGTAGCAAAACTACTGTATAAATAAACATACCAGCATGCGGTTGGAGTGCCAAGAGGCACTTTGAGGAGGGGGCAATGTGCGCCTCTGAATGGGGATGTGGTAATGGTTTTATTTATGTTTCAGAGTGTTAAATAAAGATCACCACAAGATCATTAAATTAACAATCACGTGTAGCTCCGCTGTTGCCAGCTGTTCACACCTTGTCCATCCCTGCATATGTAAAGCAGTAAAATGCATATATAGATGGGTGCCATGCAGCACAATATGCTGTGCGACTCTGCTGGCCAACTGTTAAAATAATTATTTGTTTAAAATCAAAGCGTTAAAATTAAATCCTGCCGTTTTTAGACATTAGATTTACTAATGTAACGTATCAAAATTCGTCAATTGAGTCGGCCCTGTTCCCTGACTAAGCTTTGCGCATCAAATAAAGCCCAGTGCGTAAACAAATATTCAGAGGAGCCACATCATGGCCAACATGGCTTATACCGAAACCGGTTACCAGCATTCCAGCCAATTGAATCTGGTTGCTCGCGTTAAAATGACCGTTCTGACCTGGCTGGAGCGCAGCCGCAGCCGTCGCCAGCTCTCCGAGCTGCCCGAGTACCTGCTCAAAGACATCGGCCTGAACGAAGCTGACCGTTATCAAGAGACCACCAAGCCGTTCTGGCGTGGTTGATCTACCGGGCATGGATGCCTTGTTTTTCTGCTGAGTCGTTTGCTGTTCTGCCCCTGTGGGGACCAACTGCCAGGTCTGTTATTGTCTGTTTTATCTCCCCCCGTTTTCCCCCTGTTATTTGTTGATCCTTTTTCCTCTCCTCTTTATTCCACATCGCTACTGTCATTGCTGTCATCGTTCGATTGTTATCACATTTGTATCGTTAATGTTTGAATTTGTTTAAAAAATGATTTTAAGCCACGATGCCTTGCGTATAATCCGGCCATAGTATTCCAGAGCGAGAGGGTGAGACGGATGATTCCCCAGCACGATTTTTTGGCCTTGACCCGCAGCCATGAGTGGCAGCTTGAGCCCTTTGAATTTGCCCTGCCCGATGGTGCGCGGGTCAGCGTCTGGGATACCGGCGTGCTCTGTCTGGAGCCTGCCCGTGGCGCGGGCGATCAGCCGGGAGGACGCAAGGATATCGTCCTCTCCTGCGGTATCCACGGCAACGAGACTGCCCCCATCGAGATCTGCAACCAGCTGCTGAGCCGTCTGCTCTCAGGCGAGCTGAGCGCCCGCCATCGGGTGCTGTTCCTGTTTGGCAATCCGGCGGCGATGAATCTGGGGCTGCGAGAAGTGGAGGAGAACATGAACCGGCTCTTCTCTGGCGCCCACAGCAAGGGGGAGGGGCTCTGCAATCGGGAGCGGATCCGTGCCATGCGCCTCGAGCAGTATGTTAGCCGCTTCTTTGCCGATCCGGCTCGTCCCCGTTACCACTACGACCTGCACACCGCCATTCGCGGCTCGCGCCACGAGAAGTTTGCCGTCTACCCCTTCCCCCACGAGCGGCCTCACTGCCGCGAGCAGGTGCAGTTCCTCGGCGCCTGCGGGGTGCGTACTATTCTGCTCTCCGCCAGCCCGACCACGACCTTCAGCTACTACAGCTCCCGCCAGCATGGCGCCCATGCCTTCACGGTGGAGCTGGGCAAGGTGCGCCCGTTTGGCGAGAACGATATGACCCGCTTTATCGAAACCCGTCAGGCGCTGCAGGAGCTGGTCACTCAGGATGAGGTGGCACTGGAGCCGTGGCGGGCGGATGATTTCACCCTGTTTGCCATCGATCGGGTGATCACCAAAAAATCGGCGGACTTTCGCTTCCTGTTCGCCAGCGATGTGGACAACTTCACCGAATTCCCCCAAGGGTTCGTGCTGGCCGAGGATGGTGAGCTGCGTTACACAGTCGAGAAGCCGCGTGAGGCGGTGGTCTTCCCCAATGCAAATGTGGCGATCGGTCAGCGCACCGTGCTGATGGTGGTGCCGACAAGGCTCTGGGAATAGCGGTGATAGTTTTGCCTGCAGAGCGGTGATGCATCCGCAGGTGGCGCCAAGCCATTGTTTTAGTCGGCGGCTCAGACACAGCAGCGGTTAGCAGCAGTAATAATAAAAAACGGGGCCAGTCAGATGACTGGCCCCGTTTTTTATCGGGTTCAAGCGGTGAGGCTTAGCTGTTGTTCTTCACAAACAGGGTCAGCTCCTGACCGGGCTTGAGGTAATCCCCTTTATCCAGCTGATTCCAGCGCATCACATCGTTGATGGCCACCTGGAAGCGAGCAGCGATGGAGGAGATGGAGTCGCCACGGCGAACCTGATACACCATCGATTTGTCGCTCTTCTTCCCTTGCTTGGGATAGACCACCAGCTTCATGCCTGGCTTGAGCGCCGACTTGGCATTCAGACCATTCCACTTGGCGAGCTCTTCGTGGGAGACGCCGTGTGCCTGGCTGATGCTCCACAGGTTGTCACCCGAGCGCACCTTGTAACTGACTTTGGCCTTCTGGCTGCTACCACGGCTTGCCAGCTGCTGCGGTTTGCTGGCGGAGCTGGCCTTGCTGCTGACCTGACCGTGGGTCGGGATCACCAGTTGCTGACCGCGACGCAGGTTGTTGCTGCGCAGATTGTTGGCCAGCTTCAGCTCGTTCACGCTGACGCCATGATTCTGGGCAATGCGCGACAGGGTATCGCCACTGGTGACCTGATAGGAGCGGGTTCGAATACGCTCACTCTTGGGCAGATCGGCCAGTGCCAGCTCCAGAGTATCGGCATACTCTACCGGTACCAGCAGGCGGTAAGGGCCACGGGGCGACATCACACCACGGCTCAGGGCCGGATTGACCTCCTTGAGCTGTGAGGTACGCAGACCGGCCAGTTGGGCGGCCACATTCAGATCGATCTGGCTGCCGGTCTCCACCACTCGCAGCTTCGGCTCGTTGGCGAGCACCGGCAACTGGATATTGTACTTGTCCGCATTACTGATCATGTCAGCCATGGCGAGGATCTTGGGCACATACATCCGGGTTTCGCGGGGCAGATCGAGCGACCAGTAGTCGGTCGGTTTGCCTGCGCGCTGGTTACGCTGTATGGCGTTGCGCACCCGTCCTTCCCCGGCATTGTAGGCGGCCAGCGTCTGCAGCCAGTCACCGTCAAAGAAGCGGTTCAGGTACTCCAGATAGTCGAGCGCCGCATTGGTGGAGGCCAGCACATCGCGCCGTCCGTCATACCAGTTGTCGTGGCGCAGACCGAAGTTTCTGCCTGTCGCTGGCACAAACTGCCAGAGTCCGACGGCATTGCTGCGGGATCGGGCATGGGGATCAAACATGCTCTCGATCATCGGGACAGTAATAAGCTCCATTGGCAGCTCACGCCGTTCAATCTCCTCTACCATCAGATAGAGGTAGGGTTCAGCCCGGCTGGCAATGGTCGCCAGATGCTTATCATTGCGCAACAGCCACTCACGTTGCTGGCGGATGCGCGGATTGTCCGGAGTTTCCAGTTGCATATCATCGCTGATACGCACCCACAGATTGTCCGTATCTTCCATTTCGTCCAGCTGTTCATCGCCAAACAGGAAATGGGAAGAGTGTTTTTTATGCGCTTTTTTCTTGACCTGGGGGGACTTGATCGGCTCGATTGCCGTTAGCGCCCGGTCATCCTGATGGCTCAGGTTTTGGCAGCCGCTGAGCAACAGCGCTGCCAATAAGGCCGTTCGTACCTTCATCTCGTTCCGGTCATTTTTAGGAAAAACAGCTCGCATCATAAGGGGCAATGGCCCCCTGATCAAGGTTTGTTCAAAAAACGTCCTTCCACTGACGCAGGATGGTGAAGGTATCTACCGGATTTTCCACGCATTTTAGCCCATGTTTTTCAGCAGAAAATTTCACTGAATCCTGTTCGCATCGCAGAAAAATGTTGAAAGTGCGTTCGTCACCCAGCCGGGTTGGCAGACTTGGCAGCCCTTGTTGCCGCAGTTTGCTGATCAGTCCGATCTGATCACGGATCGCCGGATTGTCCGGTTCAACTGCATAGGCAAAGCACAGGTTGGAGAGTGTGTACTCATGGGCGCAGTAGATCAGGGTCTCGTCGGGCAGGGCGGCAAGGCGCTGTAACGAGTGGTACATCTGTTCCGGCGTCCCTTCAAACAGGCGGCCACAACCGGCCGAGAAGAGGGTATCGCCACAAAAGAGCATGCCGTTGCCGTGGTAGGCGATGTGGCCGCGAGTGTGCCCGGGCACATGGATCACCTCGAGGGCGAGGCCGTGCCAGTTGATCTGATCGCCATCTTCCAGCCACTGACCGTGGTGATCCGGCATCGGGTCAAGTTTGGGGCCATAGAGCCGGGCGTGGGGGAAGTGGGCAAGCAGCTCGGTGACGCCCCCGACATGGTCGTTATGGTGATGGGTCAGCAGGATGGCATCGAGCACCAGCCCCAATGCCTCAAGCCGCTCTAGCACGGGTGCGGCATCGCCCGGATCGACCACCAGGCAGTGATTTTCGTGGCGGATCAACCAGATGTAGTTGTCATTAAAGGCTGGAACTGTGATCACTGGATACATGAGTCTGCTTCTCTTTAGGGAGGGTATCTTATATAACAGGATGGCGTTCGAAACCCCGAGTTGAGCCCTATTATGCAGGTGGCACGTACCGAACAACAAATCGAGATCCCGACCAGCTGGTCTGCATTGCCTATGGGGGACTGGGTGGCGGCCGAGATCCAGGAGCGGCTCGACAGCTGGTGCCCCAACTTGTTCGGGTATCACTTGCTCAAGGTCGGAGCCCTGAGCGCCGAGCTCTCCTGCAAATGTTCATCCATTCGTCATCAGGTGGGTGTCGCGCCTGAGGGACGACTGCTGGACATCTATGGCGATCCCCTCGAGCTGCCGGTGCGAACCGGCAGCGTCGATGCCTGTCTGCTGGCTCACTGCCTCGATTTCTCCGCCGATCCCCATCAGGTATTGCGTGAAGCCGAAAGGGTGCTGACCGATGATGGCTGGCTCATCATCAGTGGTTACAATCCGGTGAGTCTGGTGGGAGTTGGCCACTGTATCCCTTTTTTACGGAGCAAGTTGCCCTGGTCTGCTCGGATGTTTACCCCTGGGCGGGTGACGGACTGGCTGCATCTATTGGGGTGTGAAGTGATGTTTGACGAGCGTTTCGGTTACTCGTTTATGGGTAAACAGAGCTGGCACAGCTGGTGGCGGGAGAGTATCGGGCGGGATTATTGCAAGGCGTTTGCGTCGGTATACGTGATTGCTGCCCGTAAACGGCGTTTTCCACTGATCCCGGTGCGGCGGCGCTGGCAACTGCCAAAGTCCCTCGCCACACCGGGCATGGCCCGTCAGGGCTGGTAACCGGTATCCTCGGCCAGATCCTTGCCGCAGGCGGCATCTCTGGCCAACTCGTCGCACCGTTCGTTCTCCGGATGGCCGGAGTGGCCCTTTACCCAGAGCCACTCAATCTGGTGGCGACCCACTTCTGCATCCAACTCCTTCCAGAGATCGACGTTCTTGACCGGTTGACGATTGGCGGTCATCCACCCCTTCTTTTTCCAGCCGATGATCCACTGGGTGATCCCCTGGCGCACATATTGGCTATCGGTGGTGAGGCGCACCTTGCAGGGCTCGTTGAGGGTTCGAAGCCCCATGATGGCTGCCATCAGCTCCATCCGGTTATTGGTGGTCAACTTGAATCCGGCGGAAATTTCCTTGCGGTGCTTGCCGTAGACCATCACGGCCCCGTAACCACCCGGGCCCGGATTGCCGAGGCAGGAGCCGTCGGTATAGACATCAATCTGTTTTAACATGAGCAATCAATCTGTTTTAACATGAGGCTTGGGGTAAACTAGCGAGTAAGTAAAGCCGAAGTTTGACATAGATTGGATCATGAACACACCCCAACTGAATCGCCAGATCATTCTGGATACTGAAACCACAGGTATGAATACGGCGGGCGGCCCTGTCTATCTGGGGCACCGCATTATCGAAATCGGCTGTGTGGAGGTGATCAACCGCAAGCTGACCGGTAACCACTATCACGTCTATATCAAGCCTGATCGTCTGGTCGACCCGGAAGCGATCCAGGTGCACGGTATCACCGACGAGTTTCTGCGTGACAAACCGTCGTTCAGCCAGATCGCCGACGAGTTCCTCGAGTTCATCCGCGGCGCCGAACTGATCGCCCACAACGCGCCGTTTGACGTGAGCTTCATGGACTACGAGTTCAGCAAGCTCGGACTCAACTTCAAAACGGCGGATATCTGCACCATCACAGATACCCTGGCGATGGCGCGGGATCTCTTCCCCGGCAAGCGCAACAACCTGGATGTGCTGTGCGATCGTTACGGTATCGACAACTCCCACCGTACCCTGCACGGGGCTTTGCTCGATGCGGAGATCCTGGCGGACGTCTACCTGCTGATGACCGGCGGCCAGACCAAACTCAATCTGGCCACCGAAAGCAACGAAAACGAAAGCAATCAGGACACCAGTATTCGTCGGTTAGAGAGCAACCGACCCGCCCTCAAGGTGGTGCGTGCCAGTGCCGAGGTTCAGGCCCTGCACGAGGCGAGACTGGATCTGGTACAGAAAAAGGGAGGAAGTTGTCTGTGGCGGCAATGAGCAAGTGGTGTGCCGGTCTGCTGTTGTTGCTCTCGCTGGGGGCGATGGCGACCGAGGTATTTGCCCCTTCCGATATTCCGCTGCTGGATAACCGCTTTCGCATCGATTACGGCGTGAAGGAGATCACCTTCATCATCAAGCGCAAGCCGGGCACCCCGTCCGTGATCCTGGTTCGCCCCGATGGCAGCAAGCTTTACGTGGGCAAGGTCAAACCCGCAGATGTGGGTTGGCTGGCGCTGCCGGAGCATGATCTCATTACCCTGCGCAATCCCATGCCGGGCCCCTGGCAGGCGATTGGCGAGGTGGATCCCGACAACCGGGTGCGCATTCTCTCCGATATCCGGCTCGATATCGCCGCCCTGCCGATGCAGCTCTATCAGGGGGAGGTGGTCAAGCTCAAGGCGTGGTTGCTGATCAATGGTCAGCCGCCGAAAGATAAATACTATCTCTCTGATCTTGGCATGACCGTCAAGCTGCAATCGTTCAGCGATGCCGATAAGAAAGAGGTCGTGCTGGATCAAGTACTTGGCCACTATCGCGATGATGGCAAGGGGCTCGACGAAGTGCCGGGCGATGGCATCATGACGGCGGAAGTGACGCTGCATGATATTCCCGGTGGCAAGTACCGCGCCATGTTCAGCACGGGCAATCAGGTTTTTGTCCGTGCCCGTTATCAGGATGTTCTGCTTTACCCCTATCCGTTCAGCTATAACTTGTCGCCGCCTTCGGATGAGCTGGGTGCCAAGCTCTCACTGCTAATCGACCGTGATGAGCTGGATCCCGCCTCCGTGGTGGTCAAGGGGAGTGTGACCAGCAATGTGGGCGGCCTCTACGAGTTCAGCGAGACCGCCAGCGACCCCAAGCTTGATATCGATCTCTCCAACATCAAGGAGGTCGGTCAGCATGAGGTGAAAGCAACCCTCTATGGCACCACTCGCCTCGGCCGTGAGCTGAAAATCGAGTTGCCGGTGAAAACCTTCAATGTCTTCCCGCCACCGCCGCCTCCTGTAGAGGTGATGTCGGCCGCCGCTCAGGCCTCCAGCGCCGAGTCTACCGAAGAGCAGCCTGAAGAGGGAATGGGGTGGCTACTTTGGGTTCTGGTTGGGGGTGGGGTACTACTGGTGTTGCTGGGAGGCGCAGGTTTTGTGGTGATGCAAAAACGGCGTGCTTTTAAACGTGCGCTAGCAGCAGCTCAGGCTGAAAATCAACAAAACGGCCAACCGGCAGCCAAGCTAGATCTCAACTTGCCAGAGCAGTAGCCCAGACTCGGGAAAAACGATACACCAGAGAGAAGAAACCGCCCTCGATAAGCAGGGCGGTTTTTTTAGCTCGACCCCTTAGGATAAGGGATTGGCAGCAATCAGTGATCGCCGATATAGACATCCTTGTTCTGCTCGCGGATTTCGAGGAACTTGTCCAGATTGGCCATCATCAGCTCGACCAACTGGGGGTCGAAATGCTGCCCCTTCTCCTCTTCAATCAGGGCCAGCACCTTGTCCAGCGGCCATGCTTTCTTGTAGCAGCGATCCGAACCCAGGGCATCGAACACATCGGCCAGTGCCACGATCCGTCCTTCCAGTGGGATATCGGCCCCCTTCAAACCGCGGGGATAACCGCTGCCATTCCACTTCTCATGGTGATTGCCTGCTATGGTGGCGCCAATCTGGAACAACGCCAGATCGCTGCCGGAGAGCATATCCTGACCGAGTTGGGCATGAGTTTTCATGATCTCCCACTCTTCCGGGGTCAGCTTGCCCGGTTTGTGCAAAATGGCATCGGGAATCCCCACCTTGCCAATGTCGTGCAGTGGTGAGGCCCGTTTAACCAGCTCGCTCTGCTCTTCGCTCATCCCCAGCAGATGGCAGAAAAGCTCGGTGTAGAGCGCGACCCGTTTGACGTGTAACCCTGACTCCTTGGAGCGGGTTTCGACCAGTTCGCCGATGCGATAGATGATCTCCCGCTGGTTGTCGGCGATCACCTCGTTGAGCCGGATATTTTCCAGTGCCACTATGATGTTTTCGGTAAACAGGGTCAGCAGGCTGGTATCGATCTGACTGAGCTGGCGAGTGGTCTCGATATGAAACAACAGGTGGTGGCGCGGGTTTTGGCAGTAGAGCACCATCTGGTTGGTGTTGTAGATATTGCAGCCCCGGGTCATGGCCTGACGCAGTATCTCGGGTGCCTCTGTCAACCGCACCGGGGGATGACCTGGCAGCAGGGGCTCCAGCAGTTGATCCTTCACTTCGTAGGCATATTGTTTTACATCGTAAATCTGGGTCTCTCCCAGATGGAGCAGGGCGCTCAGCTGCTCTTGGGCGCCTTCGACAAACTGACGCAGCGCCCGTTTCTCAAAGATCCCCTTGGAGGCTTCGATGACTTTTTCCAGCCCTTGCCGGTTGCTTTCCAGGGTGCGGATATCCCGATAGGAGCGCAGGCTGGCCCGCAGCAGGGTGCGCAGCTTCTGGGAGGTGAGCTCGGTTTTATCCTTGTAGTCGTTGATGTCGTAGTTGGTCACCACGTCATCTTCCGGCGCTTGGCCGGGTTGGCCGGTACGCAGCACGATGCGTACCATCTTGTTTTGCAGCTCTTCACGGACATATTTGACAACATCAAGACCGGCGTGATCGACCTCCATCACCACGTCCAGCAGCAGCAGTGCAACATCCGGGGTGGTGGCCAGCAATTTTTTTGCCTCTGCAGCCGAATAGGCATGCAGAAACTCGATGGGACGATTGTCAAACTCGAATTTGTTTAAAGTGATCTTGGTGATGCGATGCACTTCCGGTTCATCGTCAACAATCATCACCCTCCAGCCTGCTTGCTGCGCGTCGGGGAGGGAGAGCTCGTCATCATCAATAATCAGGATCTGGTCATCCATCATACAATCCTGTTTGGCATCCTGTGCTTACATTAACTGCTTCACTAAGGATAGGAAACTTATTGAGAAATAAAATTTGATCTCGAAAAACTATGGTCGAAATAGGCAAATGGAACCCTGCGTGACAGTGTTGTTGTCCGGCTGCTTTCTTCGTCCAATCATGGGACTAGCGTGCATAAGCCCGTTTCTCTGTTCGGGGGCTGATGGTAGTGATTAGTGATGTTTGAGCCGGATAGACGAGAAATAATCGCATTTGATAGTGATTCCCATTTGTGTGTAGCATAGGCAACACACTCAACGAGGAGCCTCATTGTGTCCCCATCTCTGCCTCCCAATCGTCCCCGTCTGCTGACTGTCAAAGCCATTACCCAGATCACCCCCCATTTGCGTCGTATCACCTTTGGTGGCAGCGAACTGGCTGACTATCCCTTCACCTGCGGTGGGGCCCATATCAAGGTGATGCTGGCCCAGCCCCATCAGGTAGAGCCGGTGCTGCCTGCAATGACCCCGAGCGGCCCGCGCTGGAGTGACCCGGCTGACAAGCCGGTGATCCGCACCTACACCATCCGCGCGTTTCGCCGTGATGAGCAGGAAATTGATATCGACTTCGTGCTGCACGGTGACGGCGGGCCCGCCAGCGCCTTTGCTACCCATGCCAAGCCGGGAGAGAAGGTAATCCTCTCCGGGCCGGGTGGTCCCAACCCTATGCTGCAACCGGCCGATCACTACTGTCTGGTAGGGGATCTCACCGCCTTGCCCGCCATCATGGCGATGTGCGAGGTGATGCCTGCCGATGCCAGAGGGGAAATTGCGATTCTGGTGCCGGATCAGGCCGATGCTCAGCCGTTGACGCTGCCGGTCGGGGTGCGCTGTCACTGGTTTGTCGGCGAGCCCGAGTCCAGCGGCCTGCTGGAGCATGTGATTGCTCTGCCGCTGGTGCGCGATGGTGGCTTCTTCTGGCTGGGTGGGGAAGAGGCGCTGGTGCTGCCGCTGCGCCGCCATTTTCGGTCTGTGCTCGAGGTGGATCGCCAGTCGCTCTACGCCGTGCCGTACTGGCGCCGGGGCAAGAGTGAAGAGGCCTATCACCAGACTCGCCACGATGTGATGGATAATTAAGCGAATGCGAAAGAATACCTGATTCACGCTTGCAAATAAAAATGATTTGCATTTAGTATTGCGCCGTCCCGATGTCAGTCGGTATGGCGCTTTTGTTATTGATGGCTGCGAGTGGCATAGCACAACGCAGGGCCTGCCGTAATGCACTGATGTTCGGGGGGATGGGGCATGGACGACTGTTCATGCCAATGAACTCCATCACTTTGCACCGGGTCTGGCGAGGTCAGATAGGGATGTCGGTGGGGTTGGCCCTGGTTGTTTTATGTGGAGTATTGATGATGCGTACATCATCCCGACGATTTGCAGTGCATCCGCTGGTGTTGTCCCTTTTTACCCTGCCAGTTCTGGCCCAAGGGACTGCGCCTGTTACCGCTCATGAAACCATGGTGGTGACGGCGACCAAAACCCGGCACAGCGAGCTGACCGCCCCGGCCAGCGTCTCTGTGGTGACTCGGGCCGAGCTCGACAAGCTCAATGTCAATGACCTCACCGGCGCTCTGAAACAGTTGCCGGGGGTCAATATCAGCCCTGCCACCAGCTACGGCCGCAGCGAGATCAAGTTGCGCGGGCTGGAGGGGGATTACACCCTGTTGCTGGTCAATGGGCGGCGTATCAGCTCCCGCGATGCTCTTACCTCCGGTTATGGCAATGATTTCGATCTCTCCGCCATCCCGATGGCGGCCATCGAGCGTATCGAAGTGATCCGTGGCCCCATCTCCTCCCTCTACGGTGCCGATGCGCTGGGTGGGGTGGTCAATGTCATCTTGCGCCAACCCGGGGAGAAGACCGAAGCGGCGGCCACCTATACCTTCAGCGACCCCACCGACGGTCACGGCGGGGATATCAACAAGGCGAGCGCCTATGTGGGCGGGGCGCTGATCGACAACAAGCTGCTGGCCAACCTGGTGGTAGAAGGGAACCACAGGGATGCCTGGCAGAGCGAGCAGAGCATCAACCCCAAGGCCGATGCCATCGAGCAGCGTGAAAAGCTGGGGATCCTCTCCAACGTCAAATGGTTGATCGATGATCGTCAGGATCTGGATGTAGGGATGAACTACGCCAAAGACGATCGGGAGGCCCACTGGAACAACTACGGCCAGACGCCGCGCAATATCCAGCAGATGGAGCGACTGGGGCTCAATGCCACTCACGTCGGCCGTTGGGATCAGTTCGACAGCCGGGTCGGCTATGCCTTCGAGCAGGTTGACCTGTTTGACGACTCCGAACTGATGACGGCGCTGAGCAAGACCAGCGGCGATGTGAGCCAGACCAACCACACCTTCGATGGCCAGCTGAGCGGTAATCTGGGCAGCCACCTGCTGACCAGTGGTGCCGAGTACCGCATCACCGAACTCAAGCATAACGTCAACCTCAAGGGGGGCGATGTCAGCGTCAACCAGAGCGCGCTCTATCTGCAGGATGAGTTTGGCTTTGGCGATCTGGCGTTGACACTGAGTGGCCGGGTCGATCACCACGAGACCTATGGCACCGAGTTCAGCCCCCGCGGTTATGCCCTCTACAGCCTGACTGACAACTGGGTAGTCAAGGGCGGCATTGGCAAGGCGTTCAAGGCGCCGACCATTGCCCAGTCCAACCCGGATTATGCCGTAGCCGCCTGTCGCGGTCGCTGCGCCGTAGTGGGCAATCCGGATCTGAAACCGGAAACCGCCGTCAGCTACGAGCTGGGCACCGCCTATGATGGTTCGTTCTGGGGCGCCGGGGTTACCGCCTTCCACAATGATATCAAGGACAAGATCCAGAGCGAGGCATGGACCTCCACCTGGCGTCCGGCGGTGATGACCTATCAGAACGTCAGCAAGGCCCGCATCAAGGGGGTGGAGCTGAGCGGCTGGTTTGATATCACCGATACCCTGACCCTTTCCAGCAACGTCACCCTGATCGACGGAGAGGACAAGACCAGCGGCAAGGATCTCTATCGGACGCCGGAGCATACCGCCAACGCCAAGCTGGAGTGGCAGGTCATCGAGAGCCTGAGTACCCAGCTCGGCTGGAACTACACCGGCAGCCAGATCCTTCCGGTTCCGCGCATGAGCGGCACCACCTATGAGACCACCGCCGGATTCCACACCCTGGATATCGGGGCAGTCTGGAACGCCACTCGGGCACTGGATCTGAAGTTTGGACTTAACAACCTGACCAATACCAAGCGTGACTGGGTTGCCACCGAGGCCGATCAGATCCTCGACGGGCGCACTGTCTATGCCGGTGTGGCCTACAAGATGTAGTGGCTGAGCGGAGCCCGCACTGGCGGGCTTCCGTTGTTGTCAGGGGATCACCTCGGGTGACGACTTTTATTAAAACCACATGTATTTCAACAAGATGGCATTGCAATCATAAGGAGTTAAAGGGTGTTTAGAGACCAGACCTCGCTGTTCTGGCTGGGATTGTTCCTCCTGTTCGTACTGCTTTCTCTTTCGCTCGCCACCGGTGCGGGTGTCTATGGTGCTCGCGAGGTGCTCGGCTACCTGATGGGGGATGCCCGCTGGGCTGGCGACGAGAAGCTCGCCATGGTGCTCAATACCTTGCGACTGCCGCGCACCCTCTGCGCCATGGTGGTCGGCGCCTCTTTATCTCTGGCGGCCTCCTTGTTGCAGAGCGCGACCCGCAATCCGCTGGCGGAGCCCGGTCTGCTCGGGGTCAACGCCGGGGCCGTCTTTGCGCTGGTGGTGGGGCTCACCTGGTTCGGGGTGGAGTCCGCCTACGGCTATCTGCTCTGGGCCGGACTCGGTGCGCTGCTCGGCAACGTGATTGTGCTGGGGCTCGGCATGATGATTGGCCGCTCCAACCCCCTCAAGCTTATTCTGGTCGGGGTGGCGCTTTCCGCCACCTTCGGCGGTCTCTCCAGCTTTCTGCTGCTCTCCAACAAGATGGTGCTGGAGCAGTACCGCTTCTGGAACCTCGGCTCCCTGTCGGCGGCCAATCTCGATGCCATCATCGCCGTGCTGCCCTTCGTGCTGGCGGCGTTTGTCATCACCCTGCTGCTCTGTCGCCAGCTAACCCTGATGCAGATGGGGGACAGTCAGGCCCAGGCGCTGGGGATCCGCCCCAACCGGGTGCGGATTGGCGTGCTGCTGGCCGCCACCCTGTTTACCGCCAGTGCCATCGCCATCGCCGGCCCTATCGGCTTTGTCGGCTTTCTGGCCGCCTACTGTGGCCGATTGGTGGAGCCGGTGAAGCTGTCGGTGCAGGTCTGTTTCTCCGCCCTGTTCGGCATGCTGTTTCTGCTGTTGGCAGACATTCTGGCGCGCTGGCTGATCCAGCCGTTCGAGCTGCCCAACGGGGTTATTCTGGCCCTGATTGGCGCACCTGTGCTGATCGCCATTGTTCATCGCGGGGGCTTTCGTACCCTGCTGACCGTCAAGTGAGGGGTTGATGCGTACACCTACCGATATGCTCTGCCTGCGGGCCGGCAACCGCTCTTTGCTGCTCCATCTGCCAAGCTGGCGCTGGCTGGCTCTGCTGGCCGTGGCGTTGCTGGCCCTGGCTCTGCTGGCCCTGAGCGTTGGCGGCGGCAAGCTCGGCTTTGCCGGGGTGGTCAACACCCTGATGGGGGAGGGGACGCGGCTTGAGCAGCTCACCCTGTTCAAGATCCGGCTGCCGCGCATCCTTGGGGTGGTGGTGGCGGGGGCTGCAATGGGGCTCTCAGGCTGTCTGGTGCAGACGCTGGTGCGCAACCGGCTGGCCACACCCGACATGGTGGGGGTCAACAACGGCGCCTCTCTGGCCATCATCATCTTCTCCCTCTATCTGACCGTGGGCAGCTGGCCCTGGTGGGCGGCCCCCATCGGCGCCATCTTCGCGGCGCTGGTGCTCTATGCCCTCTGCCGCAAACCGGGTGAGCAGGGCTATCTGTTCGTGGTGATCGGTATCGGCCTCTCCGAGCTGTTCGAGGCGCTCGGCCAGTTCGTGATGTCCACTCAGGCCCTGCTGCACCTGAGCTCCCTCTATTTGTGGAATATGGGCAGCTTTATCGCCGTGGGTTACAGCACCATCACCCCCATCGCCATCCTGTTGCTGCTGCTCTGCCCGTGGATCGTCTATCTCTCCCGCTCGCTGGCGGTGCTGCGCTTTGGCCCCGAGATGGCCAGAGGGCTTGGCGTCAACGGCGATCGGGTGCAATTGGGCATTCTGGCCCAGGCCATTCTGGTGGCGGCGCTCGGCACCGCCATCGGCGGCCCCGTGGTCTTTATCGCCATGGCGGCCCCCATTCTTGCCTCCTGGCTGGTACAAGACCGGGTGGTGCCGCTCTGGCTGGCGGCACTCAGCGGCGCCCTGCTGCTGCTTGCCAGTGATACCCTGGTTCGGGGGCTGGCCAGCCCCCACGAGGTGGCGACCGGTATCATGACCCGCATTCTCGGTGGCCTGTTGCTGCTGTTTCTTCTCGTTAACGATCGCCAGAGGGCTGACTGATGACGCTCACCGTAAATCGCCTCCACTTCGCCTATCAGCAGACTCCCATCCTGCGGGACATCTCCTTCAGCGTGCCGAGGGGCAAGCTGGTGGGGATCGTCGGCCCCAACGGCTGCGGCAAATCGACCCTGCTCAAGCTGCTATCTGGCCAGATGAAAGTCCAACGCGGCGAGATCCTGCTCAAAGGCAAGCCGCTTGCCAGCTACCCCATGAAGGGGCTGGCGCGGGAGCTCGCCTATCTGCCCCAGCGGCCCACCCTGCCTGCCGGCATTCTGGTGGAGCAGCTGGTGCAGTATGGCCGTCACCCTCATCAGGGCTGGTTCAATCAGTGGGGTGAGGAGGATGCCCGCATGGTGCGTATTGCCTGCGAGCGAATGCAGCTTGAGGGGATCTGGCAGCAGAGCGCTGCGTCCCTCTCCGGCGGGCAGGCACAGCGGGCGTGGCTGGCGATGATCCTGGCGCAGGACAGCGACATGGTGCTGCTCGACGAGCCCACCAGCGCCCTCGATATCGGTCACCAGACCGAGGTGATGGAGGCGATCCATCGCATCACCGCCGAGGGCAAAACCGTGCTGCTGGTGATCCACGATCTGGCGATGGCGGCCCGCTACTGTGACGAGCTGATCGCCATCGGCGAGGGGACCATTGCCGCCATGGGCCCGGCCCGGGAGGTGGTGACCAAGTCCTTGATCGACCGGCTCTACCAGACCAGTGTCGACATTCTGCATGCCCCCGGCGACGGGGCGCCCATTATCGTGCCCCGTCGCCACGAACATGGCCGTGCCCTGCGTTCGGCGAGTTGAGTCATATGGGCCTGCTCTGTGGGCCCACCGAGTGTATTCACGCGGCCGATTATCCGGGCCGTGCAACGAGAAGGAGTGAAATGATGAAGCGTTTTACCGCCCTGGCAGCAGCCATCCTGATGCTGGCCGCGCCGCAGGTTCAGGCGCAGGAGATGCGTGAAGTGACCGATGCGTTTGGCCAGAAGGTGCAGGTGCCAGCCCAGCCAATGCGGGTGGTGGTGCTGAGCGAGCTCGAACTCGACAGCACCCTGACCCTGGGGCTGACCCCCATCGGCGCCGTCAATGGCCGTGGTCAACCCACCTTGCCCCGCTATTTGCTGAACAAGGCGGGCATGGGTATCCAGGTGATCGGCGATCTCGACAGCCCCAATCTGGAGTCGCTGATTGCGCTGGAGCCCGACCTTATCCTGACCGGCCAGACCCGTCCCGAGCTGCTGACCTTGCTGGGGGAGATCGCGCCGACCGTGGTGACCAGCAAGTGGGGTGAACCGTGGCAGGATAGCTTCCGCCGCACCGCTCACACCCTCAACCGCGACCAGCAAGGGGATACTTTCTTGCTGCAGTATGCCGAGCGGTTGACTCAGGCTCGCAGCAAGCTGGCCAAGCATCAGGGGGAGAGCATCAGCATAGTGCGCTGGAATCCCAAGGGGCCGAGCTTCATGTATCAGGGCACCTTTGCCAGCAGCGTAGTGGAGTCGATGGGGCTGGTGCGTCCAAGCAAACAACAGGGGACTGGCGCGCCCCACTCACCGGCGCTGAGTCTGGAGTCCCTCAACCTGCTGGATGCAGACTGGCTGGTGGTCGGTACCCTGAGCGCCACCGGTGATGCGGTGGATGCCATGCGTCAGGCGGAGCAGACCCCGGCGTTCCAGCAGTTGCCGGTGATCAAGGCCAAGCGCTTTGGCGCCGTGGACGGATCGCTCTGGACCTCCAGCGGTGGCCCACAGGCGGCCCTCAAGGTGATCGAGGATGTGGAGCAGTTGCTGGCAACCCGCAGCTGAACGAGCGCGTTATCTGAGGGATGAAATCTGTGCGAATGAACCACAGATAGAGTATCTATCTATCAGTGGTTCATTAATGTGGATGTTAATTTCTTTTATTGGCTCATTCGCAAAAGAGTGCTTTCGTTTATTGATTAATGTGTGAATTGCTGCACGTTCTGGGTACGAGCCTCGCGGTATGGCTTTTGTCGCCCCCGTTTTTCCGTATGGTATGAGCGTTTATTGGGTCAAGGGTTAATTGCTGCTTGTTCCCGTTAAGTGCTTGCTACCAAAGAGGAATCTAAATGAACGAGAGTCGACGTAGAGTCACCCTGGGGCTGTTGAGTACCCCCCTGGTCGCCACCCTCACCGGCTGCAACAGCAGCAATGACAGCCAGGGGAGTGCGGCGGATTTTCGCACCACCCTGACCGACCGGCTGAGCGCCGAGCTGCACGACGAGCAGACGGCCCGCCAGCTGGCCCCCTTCATCGAGGAGGCCTGCTTCAACATGACCCCGTCCCGGGTCGCCATCGACCAGGCCCACTGCGTCATCGCCTTTGCCTTCGGCAACCGCCCCAACGCCTCGGGCAACCCGGATGAACTGGCCGAGCCCGGCCCCATGAACGAGGCTCTGGCTGCCTGCTGTGCGGCCCTCTATCGGCAAAAGCCGGTGCCCATGTACGTGCAATGGGAGATTGCCCGCTTCCTCGACTCGGCCCGCTATCCGGACATTCCAGCCCGGGATGTCATCTCCATCGAGCCTTACTGGGATAATGAAGGCAAGCTGGTCTACCTCAGCACGGACGGCGTGGTGGAGGCCATTGTCAGGGATTATGCCGGCGGAGATGCCGCCGCCCTTGGCACGGCGGCCGTTATCGGTCACCGCGACCACGTCAAGCGCTGCATCATCACCTGCCGTGCCCGCAAGGTGGCGAGCCATGCCCCGGAGGGGAGCGAACTGCCCGTCTGGTACGACGAGCAATCCGATCAACCCTGGACCCGTCGCCGCGACCTCTATGTGCTGCAGGATATCTCGGTTCAGTTGATGGGGGTGGCGCAGGCCAACATAGCCCAAGCCTATCCGAACGGCTGAGGAGACCGCTCGGCGGATGGTGCAATAACAGAAAACGGCGGGATGATCCCGCCGTTTTTTTTTGAAATGACTCTGATTACTGTTTCTGGATAGTGGTTACGGTTAGCTTGCCGTCCGGGTTCTCGGCGTGAAAACGCACCGCATCCCCCACCTTCAGATCCTGGAGCTGGGCCGGGTTAGCTACTCGAAAGACCATGGTCATGGGGGGCATCTTGAGGTTCTCGATCGCCTCGTGCTTGATGCCGACTTTGCCGCGCCCCTCATCGAGGCGGGTAATGACCCCCTTGGTCATCACCATTGCGGCCTGTTTGCTCATCTCACCCGTCTGGCTCATCTCGTGCCCTTCATGGTGCATCATCTCTTCGGCTTGCAGGTTGGTCTGGGTGGCAAGGCCAAGCAGCAGGGTCAGGGTCAGCGTTTTGTAGTTCATGATGGTTTCCTTATCGTTCAGTCAATATGGATCGTGAAATCGGGTTACTCGGATTGCGGGTACGAGCTCTTGCCAAGGCTGCGACTGCGCCACAGGTAGTAGGCGGCGGGCAGCACCAAGAGGGTCAGCACCAGCGCGCTCACCATGCCGCCGATCATGGGGGCGGCGATGCGCTGCATCACCTCGGATCCGGTGCCGTGGCTCCACATGATGGGCAAGAGGCCAGCGATGATGGTGACCACCGTCATCATCTTGGGGCGTAGGCGCAGGGCGGCGCCGTGGATCACCGCCCGGTGCAGACCCGCCTTGTCCGGCTTGCCACTGGCCACCAGGTCATCCCAGGCATGGTTGAGGTAGACCAGCATCAAGACGCCGGTCTCTACCGCCACCCCCGCCAGAGCGATAAAGCCCACCCCGACCGCCACCGAGAGGTTGAAGTCGAGCAGCCAGAGGGTCCAGATCCCCCCCACCACCGCCAGCGGCAAGGTGGTGAGAATGAGCAGCACCTCCTGAACGCGGCGAAACGCCAGATAGAGCAGCAGCACGATAATGGCGACCGTCAGCGGCACCACGTAGGCGAGGCGCGCCTTGGCCCGTTCCATGTACTCGTATTGGCCAGACCAGGTGAGGGCGTAGCCCGCCGGCAGCACCAGATGCTTGCCCACCTCGGCTTTGGCCTCATCGACGAAGGAGCCGATATCGCGGCCGCGAATATCGACGTAGACCCAGCCGTTGAGCCGCGCGTTTTCACTGCGCAGCATGGGGGCTTCATCGCTGATGTAGACCCGGGCTACATCCGCCAGCGCGATGCGAGCGCCACTTGGAGTGACCACCGGCAGCAGCTCCAAGCTGGCTACAGAATCGCGATAGCTCTGGGGGTAGCGCAGGTTGATGGGATAGCGTTCGCGCCCCTCGATGGTTTGGCCAACCTCCATGCCGCCCACTGCGGTGGCGAGCACCGCCTGTACATCGGCGATGTTGAGGCCATAGCGGGCCGCTTTGAGCCGGTCGATATCCACCTTGACGTAGCGGCCACCCGCCACCCGCTCGGCGTAGACCGATGAGGCGCCCTCCACCTTGCCAACGATCTGTTCGAGCTGTTGGCCGAGTTGCTGGATCACCTTGAGATCCGGCCCCGCTATCTTGATGCCGACCGGGGTCTTGATACCGGTGGCAAGCATGTCGATGCGGGTCTTGATGGGGGGCACCCAGGCGTTGGTGAGGCCGGGGAAGCGGATGAGGGAGTCGAGCTCCTCTTTCAGCTTCTCCGGGGTCATGCCGGGGCGCCACTGATCCCGGGGCTTGAGCTGGATGCTGGTCTCCATCATCACCAGATCGGCAGGGTCGGTGGCGGTTTCGGCGCGCCCCGCCTTGCCGAACACGTTCTGCACCTCGGGTACGGTACGAATGAGCTTGTCGGTCTGCTGCAAAATCTCCCGCGCCTTGCCCACCGAGATATTGGCTGCGGTGGTGGGCATATACATGATGTCCCCCTCATCGAGCGGCGGAATGAACTCGGAGCCCAGGTACTTGAGCGGCCAGAAGCCTGCCACCGTCACCACGGCGGCGATGGCCAGGGTGGTTTTCGGGCGGGCCAAGACGGCTTTGAGCAGCGGCACATAGCCTTGGCTCAGCCAGCGGTTCAGCGGGTTGGCCTGCTCCGCCAGTACCTTGCCACGGATGAAGTAACCCATGATCACCGGCACCAGCGTGATGGCAAGCGCGGCGGCCGCCGCCATGGCGTAGGTCTTGGTGAAGGCGAGGGGGTGGAACATCCGCCCCTCCTGCGCCTCCAGCGCAAACACCGGCAGGAAGCTGATAGTGATGATCAGCAGGGAGAAGAAGATGGCGGGCCCCACCTCGATGCTCGCCTCGGTGATGATGCGCCAGCGGTTCTTGTCGGTGAGCGCCTCCCGCTCCATGTGTTTGTGGACGTTCTCGATCATCACGATGGCGCCATCCACCATGGCGCCGATGGCGATGGCGATGCCCCCCAGCGACATGATGTTGGCGTTGATCCCCTGCAGATGCATCACGATAAAGGCCACCAGAATGGCGATGGGCAGGGTGATGACCACCACCAGTGACGAGCGCAGGTGGAACAGGAAGGCCAGACAGACCAGCACCACTACCGCGAACTCCTCCACCAGCTTGCCGGAGAGGTTATCGATGGCGCGCTGGATAAGGTCGGAGCGATCGTAGACGGTGACCACCTCCACCCCCTCCGGCAGGCTGCTCTTCAGCTGAGCGAGCCGCGCCTTGACCCCGTCGATGGTGTGCTGGGCATTCTCGCCATAGCGCATGACGATAATGCCGCCCACCACTTCCCCTTCGCCATTGAGCTCGGCCAGGCCGCGCCGGCTCTGGGGCCCGGTGACCACATCCGCCACGTCGCCCAGCAGCAGCGGGGCGCCGCGCACATTGGTGCCGAGCGGGATCTGCTTCAGATCCTCGACGCTCTTGAGATAGCCGTTGGAGCGCACCATGTACTCCGCTTCTGCCATCTCGATGACGGAAGCGCCGGTCTCCTGGTTGCCCTGCTTGATGGCGGTCTCGATTAGGGAGAGCGGGATGCCGTAGGCGCGCAGCTTGTCCGGGTCGACCCGCACCTGATACTGGCGCACCATGCCACCCACGGTGGCGACCTCTGAGACCCCTTCCACCGTCTGCAGCTCGTACTTGAGGAACCAGTTTTGCAGAGAGGTGAGCTGGCTGAGGTCGTGCTTGCCGGTTCTGTCCACCAACGCGTACTGGTAGACCCAGCCCACCCCGGTGGCATCGGGGCCGAGCTGGGGGCGGGCGGAGGCGGGCAGGTTGGGCGCAACCTGGCTCAAATACTCCAGCACCCGGGCGCGAGCCCAGTAGAGGTCGGTGTTGTCGTCAAACAGCACATAGACGAAGGAGTCGCCGAAGAAGGAGTAGCCGCGCACCGTGGTGGCCCCCGGCACCGCCAGCATGGCGGTGGTGAGCGGGTAGGTCACCTGATCCTCCACCACCTGGGGCGCCTGGCCTGGATAGGAGGTCTTGATGATCACCTGCACGTCGGAGAGATCCGGCAGGGCGTCCACCGGGGTTTGCTTGACCGACCAGAGCCCCCAGGCGGTGAGCATGAGGGTCAATAGCAGCACCAGAAAGCGGTTGCCCACGGACCAGCGAATAATCGAGGGGATCATGGTTGGGCTCCTTGCTCATTGGGTGCAGAGAGCGGAGAGCGGTTGCCTGTCAGGCAGCGAATGATGGAAGGGATCATGATTTCTTCTCCACCTCGGGCATCGCCATCTGATGCTGGCTATGGTCCATGTCTTCCATCTTCTCCATCTCATCTGCCGCAGGCTTGGCGGTGTCACCGCTTGCTGGCGTTTGCTGCTGATGGATGGTGGTGATGCGGTACTCATCCCCCTCCTGCATCACCTGCAGATGGAGGGTCTGTCCCTCGACCAGCTTGCTGATGTCGACTCCTTCGGCGACGGTGAATTCCATCTCCATGGCTGGCCACTGCCACTCGGGGATGGGTTGGTGGGAGACCATCAGGGTACGGTTGGCCAGATCGATGCTTTCAACCTCGCCCTGGGTCCATACCTGGGCAGGGCGCACTGCCGTCATACGCTGGAAGTCTGAATCGATGGCCGACTCGGAGTCGAGCAGGAACTGGGCCGAGCTGACGATGTTATCCCCCGCCTCTACCCCTTCCTTGATGGCCACCTTGTCGCCAAACTGGGGACCCAGAGTGACGGCCACCGACTTGAAGCTGCCATCCCCCAGCGCCAGTACCAGCCGGTCCTGGCTGCCGGTACGGATCACCGCTTCGCTCGGCACCACCGGTTGCGGCTCTCCCTTGCCCGCCTGAATCGTCACCTTGGCGAACATATTGGGTTTCAAAAACTCGTCCGGGTTGGCGAAGCGCAGCCGCACCTTGAGGGTACGGGTGGTGGCATCCAGAGTCGGGTAGAGGTAATCGACCCGGCCCTGCCAGTGGCGGCCGGGGGCGTAGTCGAGGGTCATGGTGACCGGATCCCCCACCTTCAGCTGGGCGGCCTGGCGCTCGAACACCTCTGCACTCACCCACACCTGCTTGAGGGTGCTGATGTTAAAGAGCGCCGCGGCGGGCTCCACATACTGGCCTTCGCGCACCTTCAGCTCGGAGACATAACCGCTGCTGGGGGCATAGATACGCACCGTCTCCTGCACCTGACGGGTGCGCTTGAGGGCCGCTATCTGATCTGCCGGTACCTGCAGGGACTTGAGCTTGCCTTCGGCGGCGCGCAGCAGCAGCGGGTTGGCAGTGTTGAGGGCCAGCAGGTATTCGTGCTGGGCGTTGACCAGATCCGGGGCGTAGAGCTCGTAAATAAGGCTCCCCTTGCTCACCTGCTGCCCTTCGCTCTTGATGGCGAGGGTGCGGATCCAGCCCGCCATGCGGGCGTTGACCGCCTCCAGCTTGTCCTCGTCATAACCGACGTAGCCCACCGTCTCGATCTGCTGGTGGATAGGGAGCTTCTCCACCTTGGCAAGCCGCACCCCCAGGTTCTGCTGGATCTCGGGGCTGATGGTGACAGTGCCCGGTGAGCCGCCCTGTTTTTCCTCATAGACGGGGATAAAGTCCATCCCCATGTTGTCCTTGGCCGGGGCATTGCGCTTGTCGCGCGGATCCATGGGGTTGACCCAGTAGAGCGGCGTCTTCTCCTTGGCCACGGTGCTAGCAGTGGTCTGTTTGGCAGCCCAGTAGCCGCCACCGGCGCCGAGGGCCAGCAGCAGGGCTGATACCAGCAGTTTCTGGCTCATCGCACACCCCCACTTAGTGGCAGGGTGGCAAAGTTCTTGGCGGCGATAAGGCCGGTAACAGGGACAAGTGACATCATATCTCTTCTCTTGTGCAGGCCGCCGGATCGGAGATGGACAAGGCATCACCTAAGGGATTGGCGGCAAACGGGGCGCAGCTGTATCAGCGCGCACGGCTCCCAGTGAGCGGGCCGGTTTGGCCGGGGCACAGGGTCAGGCAAGGCGGCAGGAGACGGGCAAGCCGAGGCTTGCCGCTGCCGCAAGAGAAGATCTTTCTAGTGTCGCAGCACCGACAACATCAGGTGTCGGCGCGGCCAGGAGGGGGGATGGGTACCGCGTGATCGCAGGAAGGGATCCCGCAACCAGTTATCAAGCAGTGCAGTTGCGAAGTTACTGCCAAGTAGCAGGGGGAAGATCAGCAGGGCGACCAATACACCCAGCAGAGCTATCGCGCCGAAGGAGAGGGCATTGACGCCGGTCTGCATCTGGCACTCATCGCCCATGGCCGACCCCTCGTATCCCTGATGGCAGGAGAGGGCCATGGTATCGCTCGGGTGAGACATTGCGGGCATCGCATGAGAGCTCTCGCCATCCGCCATCGCCATGGATGAATCCAACATCACCATTGGCAGGGGGCTGCTTTGGGTCGTCTCGGAGGAGAGGGGAGAACCATGCCAGCTGATGCAGAGGGTCAGATTGCACACGAGCAGCAGAGCCAGCAATAGCCGGGCTAGCAGGGCAGAGGGCAATCTTGTCGCAAGCTGGGTGAGTGACAATCCGGTCATCCTTTAGGATCTGGTATCCAGACTCTAAACCTTGCTTCTGGGAGAAGGTCAAGGCGAGGGCTGGCGCTGTTGTTGCAGATAGATGTCGCTGTATTTCTCCAGCAGCTGATCTATCCACTGCCTCATGCCCGGCGCTTGCAGCATGGGTTCCAGCTGTTCGAGGGTGCCAAGATGGGGAGATTGTAGTGAAACAGAAATATAGAGCTCACCGCGCTGCAGTGGCCACTGCAGATCAACCATTCCGCTGCTCGGGTAATTTTCGCTCAAAAACAGGCGGCCGGAAGAGCGGCCATAGGGAACGAAGTCGACCCGGTCACTGGCCAGCAGGCCAAATACCTGCTTGAGGGAGTTGACCCTGTAGATGCGGGTATTTGCTTGCAAAAAATCATCCATTTCGCTGCCAAGGCTGACGCCTATCATCATGGCTCCCCGCAGTCCGGTCAGATCCTCCCGTCGCTGCAGCAAGCGGCTGCCGGGTTGGCGCACGAACACCGCCATGTCATTGATGGCCATGGGCGTTCGGGTAAAGCGGGAGTAGTGTGCTCTCTCTTCGTTGCGCAGCGCACAGATATTGATGTCGACCTCTCCTTTCGCCACTTTCTGCTGACAGCGGGCCCAGGGGCCCACATAGGAGAGATCCACATTGAAACCCAACCGTTGATAGAGGGTACTGACTACTTCGGCACAAACGCCGATGATCTTGCCATCGCTCAGCCAGTTCCAGGGGGGATAATCGTGATGACCACAGGCGGAGAGGGTAGTGGTCGTCAAGGTCGTCGCGAGCCAGAGCTGAGCCAGCATATCCGGATCCTGTGCAAAAAAGTCTCGATGTGTGTCATTGAAGCACACCGCAGACAAAAAAATACCCCCGCACGGGCGGGGGCAGTTTGTTATCGGTGGAACGCCCGTGGAGAGCGTTACGGCTTGGCGCGTTTTTCCGACCCTTTCATGATGAGGCGGAAGAAGAGCGGGATAAAGAAGATGGCGATAAAGGTGGCCGCCAGCATGCCGCCGATGACCGGCCAGCCGAGGGCGTGACGGCTTGCCGCACCGGCGCCGCTGGAGGTGACCAACGGCACACAGCCGAGGATGAAGGCGAGCGAGGTCATCACAATGGGACGGAAACGCAGGCGCGCCGCCTCCAGTGCCGACTCGATGAGGCTCATCCCCTCTTCGTGCTTCATCACCGCGAACTCCACGATCAGGATGGCGTTCTTGGCGGCAAGGCCGACCAGGGTCACCAGCCCGATCTGGAAGTAGACGTTGTTGGTCAGCCCCACCAGCCAGGTGGCGAGCAGGGCACCGAACAGGGCGAACGGTACCGCGGTGATCACCGCAAACGGCAGGCTCCAGCGTTCATACTGGGCGGCCAAAATGAGGAAGATCATCACGATACCGAAACCAAAGGCCATGCCTGCACTGCCTGCGGCCGCTTTCTCCTGATAGGCGGAGCCGGTCCACTCCAGCTTGGCGTCGTTGCCAAGAGCCTCATTGGCGACCTCTTCCAGCGCGGCGATGGCCTGACCCGAGCTGTAGCCTGGGGCGGGCTGGGCCATGATCTTGGCGGCCTGGAAGATGTTGAAGCGTTCGACCAGTTCGGGGCCGGTGGCATCACGCACCGTCACCAGACTGCTGAGCGGGATCATCTCCCCCTTGTCGGAGCGGACATAGACGTTGCGGATGTCGCTCTTCTTGGCGCGGTAGTCTGCCTCGGACTGCAACTGCACCCGGTAGGTACGGCCGAACTGGTTGAAGTCGTTGACATAGACCTGGCCGAAGGTGGCCTGCATGGTGTCAAACACCGCGTTGATCGGCAGCCCCAGCGCCTTGGCCTTTTCGCGATCCAGGTCGAGATAGACCTGCGGCACGTTGGCGCGGTAGGTGCTGGTGACGCTGGCAAACTCCGGGCGCGCCTTGGCTGCTTCGAGGAAGCGCTGTACTTCGCCTGAGAAGGCCTGGGCGTTGCCGGTGCCACGGTTTTGCAGATAGGCCTCAAGGCCACCTGTGGTGGACATCCCCTGAATGGGAGGCGGGTTGAAGGAGGCGACAAAGCCATCCGCCAGCCCCATCAGGCTCAAGCCCTGGAAGGTCTTGGCCAGCGAGAAGGAGTCCTGCCCGGCCCCCTGACGCTCGCTCCAGTCCTTCAGGGTAATGAAGGTCATGCCGCTGTTGCTGATGATGGCATTGGAGAGAATGTCAAAGCCCGAGAAGGTGATCACATCCTTCACATGGGGGTTGGCCATGGCGATCTTGTCGAACTGATCCGCCACCGCCTGGGTCCGGCTCATGGCGGCGGCATCCGGCAGCATGACGGCGGAGATGAGGTAGCCCTGATCTTCGTTCGGTACCAGTTCGCCCGGCACTTTCAGGAAGAGGCCGTAGATGGAGAGGATCAGCACGGCGATGATGGCAAAGGCGACCCCCACCCGACGGTTCAGGAAGGCTACACCCCGCACATAGCCGCGGGTCAGCTGGTCAAATTTTTCGTTGAACCAGACGAAGAAGCGGGCCGGTTTGTGGTGTCCCTCTTTCAGCAACACGGCACAGAGGGCCGGGGAGAGAGTCAGTGCCACCAGACCGGAGATGGCGACCGAGACCGCTACCGTGATGGCGAACTGTTTGTACATCACCCCCGTCATGCCGCCCATAAAGGCGACCGGCAGGAACACGGCGCAGAGCACCAGCACGATGGCGACCACCGGACCGGAGACCTCCTGCATGGCGAGGATGGCCGCCTCTTTGGCGGAGCACTTCTTCTCGCTCATGATCCGCTCGACGTTTTCGAGCACCACGATGGCGTCATCCACCACGATACCGATGGCGAGCACCATGCCGAACAGGGTCAGCAGGTTGATGGAGAAACCGAGCACCAACATGCCGGCGAAGGTCCCGATGAGCGACACCGGCACCGCGATACAGGGGATCAGGGTGGCGCGGAAGTTTTGCAGGAACAGGTAGACCACCACGAATACCAGTACGATTGCCTCGAACAGGGTGTGTACCACCTCTTCGATGGAGATCTTCACGAACTCGGTGGTGTCGTACGGAATCTGGTACTCGATATCCTGCGGGAAGCGCTCCTTGAGTCGCTCCATGGTGGCGTGTACCGCATCGGCGACCGCGACGGCGTTGGCACCGGGCTGCAGATAGGTAGCGATACCGATGGCCGGTTTGCCGTTGGCGCGGGCGACCAGATCATAATCCTTGCCCCCCAGCTCGACCCGAGCGACATCGCGGACCCGGATCTTGGAGCCATCGGGCATGGAGCGGACGATGATGTTCTGGAACTCCTTCACATCCTCAAGGCGCCCCTTGGTCTGCACTGTGTAGGTGAAGTCGATGGGAGCCGTGGTGGGTTGGGCACCGATCTTGCCCGCCGCGAACTGGGTGTTCTGCTCGCGAATGGCGCCGATCACGTCGCTCGGGGTGAGCTCGAGCTGTGCCAGTCGATCCGGCCGCAGCCAGATGCGCATCGCATAGTCTGTACCGCCAAACAGAGTGGTATCACCGATGCCGGGAATCCGCTTGAGCTCGTCGATGATGTTGAGCAGGGCGTAGTTCGACAGATAGGTGGTATCAAACGAGCCGTTCGGTGACTGGAGGGTGACCACCTGCAGGATGGAGGTCGATTTCTTCTTGACAGTCACTCCCTGCTTTTTCACCTCTTCCGGCAGCTGGGCCATGGCGGCCGAGACCCGGTTGTTGACGTTGATGGTGGCCTGATCCGGATCGGTGCCGATCTCGAAGTAGACGTTGAGGTTCATCTGGCCGTTGGAGGCCGACCCCGACTGCATGTAGATCATCCGCTCGACGCCGTTGATCTGCTGCTCCAGCGGCGCTGCCACGGTCTGGGAGATCACCTCCGGGGTTGCGCCCGGATAAAACGCCGTGACCGAGACCACCGGCGGGGTGATCTGGGGATATTGCTCGATGGGGAGCGCCCGCATCGCCGCCAAACCGCCCAGCACGATGATGATCGAAATCACGCTGGCGAAGATGGGGCGTTCTATGAAGAACTTGGAAAACATACGGGCTCCTTACTTGGCCGCAGACTGGCTGACCACCTTGCCGGTGATCGCCTTCATCTCGTCGGCAGAGACAGGTTTCACCACGGCGCCGGGGCGGGCCTTCATCAAGCCTTCGACGATATAGCGCTCACCTGCCTGCAGGCCGCTCTCGATCAGCACGCCGGAGTCGACTGCCGCGCCCAGGGTCACCGGACGGGGCACCACCTTGTTGTCGGCATCGACCACCATCACCATGCGGTCAGCCTGGGACTGGACGATGGCGCGGGGCGGCACCACGATGGCGTTTTTGCGGGTGCCCAGATCGATGGTCATGCGGACAAACTGGCCGGGCAGCAGTACGCCGTCCTTGTTGTCGAAGATGGCACGGGCACGGATGGTGCCGGTCTGGGGATCGACCCGGTTGTCGGAGAAGTTGAGCTTGCCCGCCTCCGGATAGAGGGAGCCATCGGCCAGACGAATATGGGTGCGCCAGGTGGTGGCATCCTTCGCTTCAATCACCCCTTTCTTTACCGAGTTTTCGAAGTTGAGGCGATCCTGCTCCGAGTAGGAGAAGTTGACGTAGAGCGGATCAAACTGGGTGATGGTAGTGAGCAGGCCGTTGTCGCCGCTGGTGGAGATAAGGCTCCCCTCGGACTGGGAGCTCTTGCTCGCCATGCCGTTGATGGGGGCGGTCACCTGGGTGTAGCTGAGGTTGAGCTCCGCCTCTTTCACCTTGGCCTGAGCGGCCTGATGACTGGCGATGGCCGCTTCATAGTTGGCGATGGTGTCGTCATAGTCCTTGCGACTGACCACCTGACGCTTGAAGAGGGGAATGATGCGATCCCGATCGGCACGGGCCTTGTTTAGACGGGCCTGCTCCTGAGCCAAAGTCCCTTTGGCCTGCTCCAGCGCCACCTTGTAGGGCTCAGGGTCAATCAAAAACAGCTCCTGACCGGCGGTAACCGGCTGGCCTTCCACATAAGTGCGCTTGAGCAGGATGCCACTGACCCGGGAGCGCACATCGATCTCGCGAAAACCGGCGGTCTCTCCCACCATCTCGGTGGTGAGCGGCACATCGGTCAGCTTGACCTCGGCGACCACCACAGGTACGGCGGGCATGGTCTGGGCCGTCTGGGTCGTCTCGCCGCCACAGGCACTCAGACCGCTGATCAGCGCCAGGGTCAGCAAGCTGCGTTTGTAAACCTCTCTTCCGGCATTGGGCACCTTCATCATCACACTCCTGTTGGATCGATTTCGGCTGCTGCTTTCAGCATGTTTCTCCATACACATCATTAACTTCATGATTAAAAAAACAACTTATTTATGATTGGAATGGGAGATGATAGGGCGGCAACCTTGAACACAACCTTCTCAAAGTGGCAATTAGGGTTGCCGATTGACGAAAAAAGTCTGACTTTTCCGATTTGGGCGGGGGGCTTCGGGGATGTTCATCCCGGGCCAAGGCTCTTCGCAACCGTATCATGCCAGCCACTCCTTGCTGCAAAAAATAAGGTGCCATAAGGCACCTTGTCTGGATGGGTTTTTTACGCCCTTTTATCGCAGGCAACCGCGAGCCGCTTCACAGTTTACGAATTCGTCGCGGCTCATCGGTTAATCTTGCGCCGCATCAGGCGAAGCAGGCCCAGATGGGGGCGTGGTCGGAGGGTTTCTCGATGCCGCGCAGCTCGTAGTCGATACCGGTCTCGGTCACGCTGTCCTTGAGGGCGTCGGAGGCCATGATGAGGTCGATGCGCAGGCCGCGGTTCTCGTCAAAGCCCTTGGAGCGGTAGTCAAACCAGGAGAAACGCTCGCACTCGGTGGGGTTGGCGGCGCGGAAGGTGTCGGTGAGGCCGAACCCTTTCAGTCGCTCCATCCATTCGCGCTCGATGGGCAGGAAGGAGCATTTGCCATCCCGCAGCCAGCGCTTGCGGTTTGCCTCGCCGATGCCGATGTCGAGATCGGTGGGGGAGATATTCATATCCCCGATCAGCACCAGCTGGTCGTCCGGGGTGTGGTTGGTCTCGAGGTAGTGCTGCAGGTCCTCGTAGAACTTCTGCTTGGCCGGGAACTTGGTCTCGTGATCCTGGCTTTCACCCTGCGGGAAGTAGCCGTTCATCACCTTGATGAGAGAGCCGTCTTCGCGCTCGAAGGTGGCCATGATCATCCGGCGCTGGGCCTCTTCGTCATCGGTGGGGAAGCCTTTCTCCACCTTGACCGGCTTCTGCTTGCTCATGATGGCGACCCCGTAGTGGGCCTTCTGGCCGTGAAACTCCACGTGATAGCCCATGGCCTCCACATCGGCCAGCGGGAAGGCTTCATCGTGCACCTTGATCTCCTGCAGGCCGATCACATCGGGCTGGTGCTTGTCGATGATAGCTTGCAGTTGGTGCAGACGGGCGCGCAGGCCGTTGATATTGAAAGAGATGATCTTCATGTCCGGGATGCTCATGTCATTTTTATAAGTGGCTATTGGACTAGGAATCGGCGGTGGATGCAAGTTTGGCCGCGGGCCTGCATCAGTGGCAGGCACCGCGGGGTGGGCAGAGGTGTCAGCGGGTCATCTTTTTGACGAAAACCACCACAAACAGCGCCAGCGTGAAGCTGCCGGTAAAGGCTTCAAAGGCGGCAAAGATCCTGGAGAGGCCGACCGGAGTGAAGTCGCCGTACCCCAACGTGGTGAAGGTGACCACGCTGTAGTAGAGGCATTCGAGCAGGAAGATGGCATTTTGTTCGAGCGGGGCACCGGGCTGGTAGATGAGGTGCTCGCCCTGAAAATGCAGTCCGCAGAAGAAGTAAAAGATGCTGCAGATAAAGATGAGCAGCAACGAGAAGAGCACCACCCGCATCGGGGCCTCGCCATAGCCGCAGAAGAGATCGACCACCCAGGAGGTAAAACGCTGGGTCGACCAGAACGGCAGTTGCAGGCGGCGCATGGTGAGCTCCTGCTGGATATAGTTGCCGGACATGGTGAAGATCCCCTGTGCCTCGGAGGCTTTGCGCAGATCCCGGTAGGTCTCTTCCGCCTCCTTGAACCAGATGCGCGCCTGTTTGGGATCCCGTTCGCGGCGCCCCTTGCGATCCTGCATCACCCGTTTGCCGGTCTGCATGTTGTCGAGCCGGGTGTTGTGCCAGCGGATGCCGAGCAGGTTGACGTCATCGAGGGTGGCGCACTGGAGGTTGGCATCACTGAGATCGGCCTTCATCAGGCTACCGCCCTTCATGCGCAGGCCGTAGAGGTGACCACCGCGCAGGTTGGCGCGATAGAGGTTGCACTGCTCCAGCAAAAATCCCTGATCGGACTCCTTGTTGACCAGATTGAGGCCCGCCAGATTAGCCCGTGACAGCTGCAGGCCGTGGCAGAGTCCGCCTGCGCGAACGTACTGTTCAAGCGCCTCGGCGGTGTGGGCTTCCTGATGGGTATGGTGGGGATCATGCCAGTGGCAGAGATCGTGCTCGCCAGCCTCTTCACTGCAGTGGCGGCCATCGGCCACCAGATAACGACACATCGCCATCTTCGTTTCCCTCGCATTGCCGAACTGGTTTCAGCATAGGCGGGGAAAAGGGGGCGCGGCGGCGTCTTAGCTGAACTGGTTGAACTCCTGACGCAGCTTGCGAAAACGCTCCTGCTGGGCCGGGTTGAGGGGGATGCCGTCGAGCACGTCCAGGGTGTCTTTGCACTCGGCACCAAATTCCGGACTCTTGCGGTTTTTCTGCATCAGTTGCAGCAGCACCTGGATCTTGTTGAGAGCCGCACCGGTATTGGCGGGGGCGCGGCGCAGGGCCTCGCGAAAATGGCCGAGGGCCTGCTCCAGTTCGCCGCTCTGATAGGCTTTAATCCCCAGCTCGTTGAGCTGCTGGTAGCGCTGACGCCGCTCCAGCACCGTCTTGTCATCGCGGGTTGCCTGAATGCAGGTGGTGAGCAGCCGATCTTCGTCCTCTGCCAGCAGCCCCTGCAGGCTCTCTGCATATTCAAACTCGCCGAGCTGATAGAGGGCGAGGATGGTCTCGCCAAGCAGGGCGGGGGGCATGGTGGCCGGCTCATCGAGCCAGTTCTGATTGGCGCGATAGAGCATCTTCTTGCCCTTGAGCAGCTCGCCCAGCGCAATCTGCACCCTGGCCTGACAGATCTGCTCGAACACCGGGTAGTTGAACTCCGACATCATCAGCGAATCGCGGATGCGCGACAGGGCCGAATTGACCTGCTTTTGCAGGTTGGCGATGTGGTAGCTGTCGTTGCTGTTGAGGGCGTAGAGGGTCAGGGTCTGGATATAGGCCCCCAGATAATGGGGCGTGCGATGGATGGAGTTGCGCGACAGGTCGATCAGCGACATCAGCACATCCTTGGCCTGGGCGTAGTCGTGGCGCTGCAGGCAAACCTCCGCCAGTCGTCGGGAGAGTTGCACCGACTGGGGGGAGATATCCACCGCCCGTCTGAGCTCCTGCTGCGCCTGCTCGTCATTGCCAAGGGCCAGCAGGGATTCTGCCAGCCAGAGGTGAGCCTCCACCATCAGCGGGGTATTTTTGAGGGTCGCCTGCAGATGGCTGACCGCCTCTTCGTGGAGCCCCAGGGTGTTGCACGCCTTGCCCAGCGTCAGGCGGGCCCAGCTGTTCTCCTGCCCGGCCAGCAGCTGGCGCATTAAAGAGCGCGCCTCCTGCGCCTGACCCAGCTTGAGGTGGGTATCGGCCTGCAGGCAGCGGCAGTAGTTGGCAAAACGGGGCACCGCATCGGCCCGCTCGGCACAGGCGGTAATGAGGGCTGCCAGATTGTCATCGGCCAGCGCAGTAAAGACGCTGGCCAGCGCATTGCGCCGGGCGAGGGCACGCTTCAAGCGAAACGAGAACTGCTCCTGAGAGAAGGGCTTCATCAGGTATTCGTCGGGCTCGGCTTCCAGTGCGCTCAGTACCATGGCGCGGGAGCTGTCGCCGCTCACCATGATCACCACGCTCTGGGGCGGGATCAGGTCTTTGTCGCGCAGGCTCTCGAGCAGCTGGCGGCCATTCTCGCCAACCCCGAGATCGTAATCGATGAGATAGATGTCGAAACTGCCCTTCTGGCAGCGGCGCCGCGCATCTTCGGCGGTATTGGAGTAGGTGATGTTGCTGATACCCAGATTGAGCAGCATCGCCTTCATCATCACCTGAAACGAGCGCTGCTCATTGACCATCAGAATGCGTTGTGGCTTGGCTGGGCTCTTTTTTTCTGGTTCTTGTTCAGGTGTCTGCATCTGTCTGGGTCGAGGCGCTGCGGGCTGATGAGGGAAAGTGTGCCACCAAAGCGCCCGAAGAGGCAATTGGCCAAGTTGTCGATTGCGAACCATCTCCGTTTGTCCGCCTTTTGCCCGCGATGAGTGAAAGAAAAAGGCCCTGTTGCCAGGGCCTTGAACTCACCGTTTTTTCTCTGCCAGATAGGGAGCAAATTGCGGCGTGTACTCAGCCTTGAACCCCTGTTCGGTCTTGATGATGAGATAGACCGCCAGCTGGTGCTGTTTGGCAAATGCCATCCCCGCTTCAGGCCCCATCACCATCAGCGCGGTATCGAGAGCATCGGCCTCCAGCGCGGTCGGGGTGATGACGCTGGCGGAGACCAGCTTGTGGGTGACCGGCTGGCCAGTGGCGGGGTCGATGATATGGGAGTAACGCTGGCCATCCAGTTCGTAGTAGTTGCGATAGCTGCCCGCGGTGCTGAGCGCCATGCCGTTGGGGATGACGATATCGGAGAAGGCCCCCGGCTGATCGGAGGGGTCGACGATGGCCACTTTCCATGGCGAGCCCTTGCTGTTGTTGCCCTTGCTGCGCACCGCACCGGCCACTTCGATCAGGTAGTTGTGTACCCCCTTGCCTTCGAGCAGGGCGGCAATCTCGTCAGAGGCGGCCCCCTCGCCGAGAGTGGAGAGGTCGAGATAGAGATCCGGGATCGTTTTTTCGAGCAGGAGGTGATCCCCCTGCGGGGTCAGGGTCAGCTTGTCGATGCCCACCTTGTGGCGGGCGGCGGCGATGGCCGCCTCATCGGGCCGCTTGACCGGCCGTTTGTCCGGGCCAAAGCCCCACAGATTGACCAGAGGCCCCACGGTCACATCCAGCTTGCCGTCGGTCAGTTTACCGGCATCCATCCCCTGCTGGACTATGATGGCCATGGCGGGCGGGATGGCAAACGGGGTGTTGGCGGGCCCTTGATTGAAACGGGAGATGAGCGAGCCCGGATCGTAGGTGGAGATCTCCTTGTTCATCCGGGCCAGCAGGCTCTCAACATCGCTTTTGAGGGCGGGCTCCCCACCGGGATAGCTATCGCTCAGGGTCACCACATAGTAGGTGCCCATGGTCTTGCCCTGAATACGGGTCTGGGCAGGCGGGGTGGGCTGGCAGCCGGCCAGCGCCAGCAGCAGGGTCAGCAGCAGGCCGCGCAGGGCCGCCACGGGGGTTATCGCAATCATCCGGCGCTCTCATCTGGAGAAGGTTCATATCGGGGCGCTAGCTTAGCCAAGGGGCGCCCGCCGAGCGAGCCCTGATAGGGCCAATCGGAGGGAAAAGGGCAGAAAAAATTAAACAGTTTTGAACCTGTGACAGCCGAGCGCCGTATCGTCCATCCGTGAGGGAGATAGTGGCGAGTAGAGCACCGTCTGGTGACCTGGCCCGCAGCTTTGGCCAAAAGCCATAGCCGATTGAAGACAATTGAGTAAAATGAAGGTCGATTTAGACGGCATCTTTGCGAAGCGTTAACCGCATCCGCCAAGTCGTTGCCATCCATTGCCAATCAAAGGAGAAGATGATGAAAAAGGCGATTACCCTGCTGTTTCTGAGTACCCTGGCTGCCCCCGTGCTGGCGGATGAGTGTGCACTGGTCATCGAAGGCAATGATGCCATGCAGTACAACCTCAAAGAGATGAGCGTGCCGGCCACCTGCAAGGAGGTGACGGTCACCTTGAACCACACCGGCAAGCTGCCTGTGACCGCCATGGGTCACAACTGGGTGCTGGCCAGCACCGCCGACTATCAGACCGTGGCAACTGCCGGGATGAGCGCCGGGGCCGAGAACGGTTATCTGCCCAAGGATGATCCTCGTGTGCTGGCTCACACCAAGCTGATCGGCGGCGGCGAGAGCAGCAGCGTCACTTTCAAGACCGACGGTCTGGCGGGCAAGGATCTCACCTTCTTCTGCTCCTTCCCCGGCCACTTCGCCATGATGAAGGGCTCCTTCAAGGTCAACTAAGGTGCTGACCGGCACGAGCCGGTTGCCTCAATAGAAAAGCCGGGATTTCCCGGCTTTTTCATCTCTGCTGTTTGTGTGTGGCGTGGCATGACTGCACACCGCCGACTTTTGCGCTATTTGGCCTGCAGGGTAAAGAAGGCGATGGCGGTCTTCTTCTGGCATTCAAAGTGAATGCTCTCTTCACCGGTCACCACCAGCGTCTCGTTGATGGCCACCTCTTTATCCTGCACGGCCAGTTGGCCGCTCAGCAGGTGACAGAGGTAGGTCTTCTCTGGCTCGAGGGTAAGGGTCAGCGGGAAGGGGAGGTTCAGCACCCGCACGTTGGCGCTGATGCGATCCGGATGGTAGATAAGCCCCAGATCGGTCACCTCTTTTTTCAGCAACTCGCAGTGGGTCTCCTCATCGCCGCTAAAGTGCGCAGCCTCGAAGGTGGCGTAGGGGTGGCCGTTGAGCACAAAGCCTGCCCCGCTCACCGGCAGCAAAATGCGCTGATAGCCGGGAAAGGGGGAGAAGGGACCCGCGCTCTTGATGGGGGCCGAGCTCAGTCGATAGTCAAAATCGAGTTTGGCAAGGCTGCTCCCCTTGGGGGAGATGAGGATCTGGCTGGTAGTGCCCTGCTGGTTTTTCCAGGGCATCTTCTGGTGGTCAGACTCTTTAATCAGGGTGATCACGGGCACTTCCTCACGATAAAAAACGCAGGGAGCCGGGGACATCTGCCCCGGCTCCCTGATAGAGATTGGCGATGGTAAAGGCGATCAGCCCTGACCATCCAGTGCTGCCAGCCGAGCTTCCATTGCGGCGAGACGGCTCTTGAGCTCGTTCACCTCCTGCTCCAGCTCGCTCAGGCGGTCGGCGGCAGGGGAGGCATAGGCCGCGGCGGGGGCGGCATCCATCATCGCCTGAATATCCACTTCGCCGCTAAACAGGTGAGCGTAGCGGGATTCGCGCTTGCCCGGCTCGCGCGGCAGCTTGACCACGTAGGGGCCACGCTCGATGAGCTGGGTCAGCACCGCATCCACCTCGGTGACATCATCGAAGCTGCAGAGGCGGTTGGTACGCGAGCGCAGCTCCCCCGGGGTTTGCGGGCCGCGCAGCAGCAGTTCGCAGACGATGCCGAGCTCCTGGGCACTGAATTTCAGCTCGCCAAATTCGGTGTTACAGAATCTGTGCTGATAGCGGGGCACCCGGGCGTTGAAGCCTGCAGTGTTGACCACCAGCCGCTTGCGGATCAGCTCGTCCACCACGGCGCGGATATCTAGCTCGGAGAGCTCCAGCACCGGCTCGCGGTTGCTCTTCTGGTTGCAAGCGTTGACCAGTGCATTAAGGGAGAGGGGATATTGATCCGGGGTGCAGATCTCTTTTTCAATCAGACAGCCGATGACGCGGGCTTCCAGCGGGCCAAGTACTAACTCCATTTCCTACTCCCTTCCAAATCGAGACATCAAGAGCCCCTATCTTAGTCATGGTCCGCGCCGCGTCTAGCGTTGCGCGCCATTTTTGCGAGCTGATCAGGGCGTTGGCGAAAGGCTCGCCAACGCCACAGACCTTTGCTTTTTATCGCTGTCCCTGATAGAAGCGCGCCTTATTGGCATACATGGCGTCGTCAGCCACCCGGCTCAGCTCCGCCAGCGGGGTCTGGTCGCTGCTGCTCCAGCCGATGGCAAAACGCAGCGGGAAGCTATGCTCCCCATGCTGCACGATGGCGTGTTGCTGGCTTGCCTCCAACCTGCCTGCCAGCTGCTGGCTGGCGAGGTGATCCGCCTCCGCCAGCAGCACGAACTCGTCGCCGCCGATGCGGAAAATCTTCTCATTCTGACGGCAGAGAGTGCGCAGCTGGCGAGCCATCTGGATTAGCAGGGCGTCGCCTGCCTCGTGCCCATACTGGTCGTTGGTACGCTTGAGGCCGTTGAGATCGAGCATGAAGAGGGCGAGGTGACGCTCCGGATGGCGCGCCAGCACTGCTTGATAGTGGTGGAAGGCCTCTTCGAACGCCTGCCGGTTGGGTAGCCCGGTGAGGTTGTCGGTGCGGGCGACCCGCGCCAGCTCGTCGGTGAAGAGGCGCCCCTCGATGCCCACCGCCAACTGCTTGGCAAACAGCCGCAAGATGGCCCTGTCTTCGGACTCCAACCCTTCTGCGCTCACCATCAGATAGCCAAACAGCACGCCGCTTTGGCTGCCGGGCAGGGTCATGATCTTCCAGAGTGCGTTATCCCACTGGCATTCGGAGTGTTTGACCTCCTCATCCATCAGTTGAGCCAGTTTCTCCTGCAGGGCATCCCGCAAGGGGGCATCGACCCCCTGGGTCAGGGAGTAGTGAGGCTGGCCATCGCGGCGGATCACCAGTCCCCAGCGGTGGCCAGGATAGAGCTGCGAGAGTTGCAGCAGGGCGGAGCTGGCCAGCTCGGCAATATCGATATCCAGCTGCTGGTGCAGACCGAACTGCAGCCAGGATTGCAGGATATGGCGGCTGCGCTCCTCCCGGCTCAGGGCCGAGCGCAGGGCGGTCGTTTGCGAGGCAACCTCTTGCTCCAGTTCGTCGTTGAAGCCGAGCAGCCGCTGGTTGAAGGCCTCTTTCTCGCTATTGGCCTGCTGCAGCTGTTCATTTTGCTGATAGAGCGCCCGCACCTGATCCGAGATGGTGCTGGCCATCTCCTGCAGCAACTGGCGCACCTCGTCGTACTCCACAAAGCGCAGCGGCGCCTGCCGTTGCTGGTAATTGCCCTTGCCATAGCTGCGCACCAACGCGGCCAGCGAGCGCAGCGGTCGGGTGAGCCAGCGGGTGAGCCAGACGCAGCCGATGGCCACCAGCAGCAACATGACGGCGATGCTGACGGTCAGCAACTGCTGGGATTTATTGAGCTCGCTGACCCTGTCATTGCTGTAGCTGTAGAGGGTGATGGTGGGGGTGATCTCCTGCTCCAGCTGGGGCCAGCCAATGGCCAGGGGCTGCGCCATCTTGCTTGGCTCCCTGTCATCCATGGCGTTGGCGTTCTGGTGAGCCCCTTCGTAGAGACGGTTCTCGCCCTGGGAGATCACCAGATATTCGCTCCCCTTGAGATAGGGTTCCAGCAACTGGGCCATCTGCCGCCAGGGGAGAATGGCCATCACGAAGCCGGAAGGGGTCTGCATCACCCCAGCGCGCTGGTGGTTGCGATAGATGGGGGCTACCAGCGCCAGCCCGCCGCTGCGGTTTTGCTCCATGTCGTCGACCAGCACGGGATCATCGACGGGCAGCAGCAGATGCTTGCCCTGTTTCGCCTCGCGGGTCTTGCCCCAGGCCATCAGCTGCGGCATTAGGTCGCTCGACTCGAGGTGGGAGGCCTGGCCATTGATGTACTCCACCACCAACCCCTTGTCATCGATGAGGTAGGCCGAGGTGAGCAGGCTGTTGGATTTGACAAAGGTGGCCAGCGCCAGCCGGGCATGGCTGGAGAAGAGAAAGTTGTCGAGGGCCTGGTGGAGTACCCGATCCTGGCTGAGCTGATTGAGCTGGGTGCCGATCAGCTCGCTGCGAAAGCGGGCTTCGCGGGTCATGCTGGTGAGGGCTCGCTCCAGCTGCGACTGCTCGCTCTGGGCGATGATCTGGTGCTGGCGGATCAGCAGCACAGTGCTGGCCAGCAGTGCCGGCAGCAGGGCGACGGTGAACAGGATGATGATGAGGGTCGGGCCGAGCCGAAAGGTGCGATGTTTCATGGTGTTTTGACCTGCCGGTACTGCTGATCGGCCAGCTGCTGCATATAGTGGGCGGTGTCGGCGGCACGGATCCCCTCTTTAAAGCGCTCGAACCCTTTCTCCATCGCTTGCCAGGCGATGGACATGGCGCTGTCGGAGGGCATGGGGGTACTGAGGGTGAACTGTTCCAGCAGCACTTTTTCCTGAGGCGTGGGACGGCGGCTGATGGCGGTAAAAGCCTGCTGATTGACCGGCAGCAGCGCCCCCTGATGATAGATGAACTGCTGAATATCCTGACGCTGGATAAAGGCCATCAGTGCCTTGATGACGGGTTTCCGATCCTCATCATCCATCGCCCAGCGGGAGGCTCCCATCACGTAGGCGCCGCTCATGGAGTGCATGGGATGGCTTTGCCAGCGGGGCAGCAGGGCGACGCCCAGCTTATCCCCCATGTTCTTCACCAGATCATTGAAGGCCCAGTCCCCATTGATGAGGTAGGCGCTCTTGCCCTCATTGAAGCGGGCGAGGGCGGTGTCATAGTCGCACTCGGGATCGACCCACTGTTCGCTGGCGACGGTGCGGTAGGCCTCCAGCGCCTGCACCATGGCCGGGCTGTCGAGGGTGATGCGCCCTTCGGTCACCGGCGAGCCGCCAAAGGTGTGTAAAAAGGCGGCGAAATAGTACATATCGTGATAGGGCCAGCTGACGGGGTAGACCCCCTTGGCCTTGAGGGCCGGGGTGATAGCAGTCAGTTGCTGCCATTGGGTCATCGGAGTCGAGACCAGCGCCTTGTTGTAAAACAGCATCAGATGGTTGCCCTGCATCATAGGTATGCCCCAGCGTTGCCGATCCTGGGTGACATAACGCAAGGCGCTGGCCATCAGCGCGGGGGAAAACCACTCGGCCGGGAGGGGAGCGAGGGTCATCTGGCGATAGAGGCCGATAAAATCGGAGGGGATCAGCATCAGGTCGGGCAGCCCCCTGGCCTGAGCTGCCAGCAGGAGATCCGCCTTGATCTTGCCCGGCTCAATCTGGGTGACCCGTACTCTGTGGTTCCCCTCCTGATTGAAGCGGGCGATCACGTCGTCGATCACGTAACCGGCTTGCTGGGAGTGCCACAGCTCCAGTTCAGGCTCCTGAGCTTGCAGGGGGGGGCTCAATGCGAACAGGCAAAGCAGCAAGAGATGATAAAAAGATCGTTTTCTGCTCATGTTATCATCACCGTTATTCCCTGAATTCCAAGGGAAAAATGTAACAAACTACCGGCAAGATCGGTAGGCTCGGGTGTCAACTAATTGACTGAAACAACAAAAAGCCCGGCGCGTGGGCCGGGCTGGGGGATAAATTGCTTATCCGCATATTCTTCGAGGCATCTATTGTGGATGTTGTTTGAGGATGTCGTATATCTCCTCTTTCAGTTTGAGTTTCTGTTTTTTCAGATCTCTCACCTCGGCGCTATAGTCGCTGGCGTGATGCTTTTCCAACTTTCTAATCTCCGCATCCAGGTCGTTGTGCAAGTCAAACTTCTTCTGGAAATGGACATCACTGCTCTTCAGTTTCGAGATGAGTTCTCTGTACTCTGGGAACATGTAATGGAGCCTCCTTGGTTTCGTTTGATTGTGCCTGTAAGACCAAAGCTACCCCTTAGTGCCGGGGATAAATGTGATCCTGATCGGATTTGGGGGCAATGATTTGGAGTATTCGGCGGGATATTTATAACTTGTTGAATCAAAACAAGATAAGTGATTTATCAATCTGAATGGTGAGCCAAACTGTGCGACAAGTCACAACAGGGGCAGTGTTGGCGTGAGGGCGCAGGATCAAAAAAGGGGCCGAGTGGCCCCTTTTTATGGATGCAGGCAACGTTACTCTTTCTCTTCGTCCGCCTGCTCTTTTTTCTTTTTCTTCTCGGGCAGCGGCTTGCCGTCGCGGTGTATCACCTTGCCCGCTTCAAAGCCAATCTGGGCCGCCAGCTCCTCCAGATCCGCCGACTTGGCCTGATCCCCGATGGCGTAGCGATAGTTGGCGATGGAGAGTTTGTCAGCCACCGGCGTGCCCGGGACGATAGGCTCGCGCCAGCCCTGGCCGATGTGGGCCACCAGGGTGCCGTTCATCAACAGCTCGCCGACGATCTCCTGGGTCGGATTGCCCTTGCCGTAGGTGAGACCCTGTGCGTGCTTCTTGCCGACCAGCGGCTCGTTGCTGGCGGGGATCAGCTTGGTGCGGATCAGCCACTTGGGCTTTTTGGTGTTGCCTACGGCCTTGCCGGTCTGGTACTCGTTGATCTTGATGGTCTTGATCATCTGGGCCATGAAGTCCTTGGTCAGCGCCTTCTGGGCGTCGCTGGTTTCATCGATGGCGATGGGGGCCACATACCAGGTCTGGGTGGCTTGAGCCTTGGGAGCGGCAGGGGCAGTTTGCGCCATGGCCAGGGGGCTGAGCAGGATGGCAGCCAGCAAGAGTCCTATCTTCTTCATTGTGATTCCGCTTTTGTTTCAACAAGAATTTTGTTTTGCCAGCGACGACTGCGCCAGCGCCAGAACATGGCCAGACCGCGCACCCACTCGTCGCAGGCCAGCGCCAGCCAGATACCGACCAGTCCATAACCCTGCATGATACCGAGGAAATAGGAGAGTGGCACGGCAATTCCCCACATGGAGAGCAACGCCATGTAGAGGGGGAAACGGGCATCCCCGGTGGCCCGCAGGGCGTTGATCACCACCAGATTGAAGGTGCGGCCGGGCTCGAGGATAAGGCTGATAAGAAACAGTTGCGCCACCTGGGTAATGATGTCGGCATCATCGGTAAAGAGGCTGATGATGGTGCGGCCGTTGAGGGCCGCCGCCACGGCGATGACGCAGGTGACCGCCAGCCCCAGCTTGAGGCTTTTGAGCAGCTGCTGATAGGCGCGATCGAACTGTCTGGCCCCCGCCAGATGGCCGATGATGATCTCGTTGCCAAGGCCGATGGAGAGGCCAAACAGCAGGATAAACAGGCAGATCTGGAAGAAGTAGGATTGGGTCGCCAGCGCCTTGTCCCCCAGCAGTCCGACAAAGGCTGTCACTACCATAAACTGCAGCATCCAGGAGAGGTTCTCCCCTGCCGCCGGCAGGCCGATATGGAGCACCTTGCCCAGCATCTCCCGGCTGGGGTGGACGATATCCCGCACCACCAGTCGAATGCCGGTCTTGCGGGCCACCAGCCACACCAGCAGCACCACGCCGATCAGGCGGCCCGCGACCGTGCTGATGGCGACACCGGCGACGCCAAGCTGGGGCAGGCCGAACCAGCCGTAGAGCAGCAGCAGGTTGCCGACGAAGGTGATGAGGTTGACGATGAGGGTCACATACATCGCCTGACGGGTGTGGCCGTGAGCGCGCAGGGTCGCCGCCAGACAGAGGGCTGCGGCCTCCGGCAACAGGCAGAGACCGATGATCTGCAAGTAAAGCGTCCCGTCGCTCATCAGATTGGCAGGCAGGTTCATCAGCGCCAGCATGGTGCTGGCCCCCGCCATCACACCGATGGCGGCCACCAGACCGATCAGCAGGTTGAAGCCGATAGCGGTGTGGATCACCACTCGACTCTTCTCCCGATCGCCCGCCCCCAGATACTGGGTGATCACCACGCTGGTACCGATGCTGACGAAGCTGAACAATGTGATGGCGAGATCGAACACCTGATTGCCGACCGCCAGCGCCGCCACTCCCTGATAGGAGACGTGACCCACCATGAAGGTGTTGAGGGCACCGGTCAGAAAGTGCAGGGCGAGATCGATAAAGAGCGGCCAGGTCAGCGCAAAGAGGGTGCCCGGGCCTGCGTGGGATTGAGATTGCATGGCATGTCCAACAGCTGGGAGGGCACGGGGGAGTGCCCTCTGGGGGCGCATTTAACACCAAGGCCAAGGCCGGTGCAATCCTTGTGCAGGATTGCACCGGCCAGGGGAGCAGGCCAAGGGATCAGGCAGGCGTGGCGCCCGCCTCCTGTTCGCTTGGCAGGGTGAGGCGCGCCGAGTCGGGCAGGGCATCATCCTGCGGCCAGTTGGAGCGGATGGCATCTGTGGTGCTCTCCACCACCGCATCATCCTTGAACACCGGCTCGCGATAGCAGCGGGTCAGGCGCAGCGCCTGATACATATCGGGGCAGAGGATGATCCCCTCATCGCCCACCCGCACGCCTGCCTGCTTTAGCCAGTGGGTCATCTGGCCGTGGCGACCCGCCATCACCATATGGATGCCACGCCGTTTCAGCTCCTTGTGCAGCTCTCCCACCATGCTCATCACGCTGATGTCCTGATGGGTGAAGCAGGCGACCGCATCGATCACCAGACACTTGGGGGCTCGGGGATCCTGCACCAGCAGGGCCAGCACCCGCCGCTTGAAATAGGGGGCATTGAAGTAGGTGAGCGGCGAGTTGAAGCGATAGACCAGAATACCCGGGATCGCCTTGGCCTGCTCGTTGTCTCCCAGGGTGCGCACCACCCCCTCGTCATCCATGCCGAGCAGTTGATCGGTGGGACGCATCACATTACGCAGGAACTGGAACAGCCCCAGCAACACGGCGAGGGTGATCCCGGGGATCACTCCCATGGTGAGCACGCTGATAAAGGTGATCAGCGCCAGCCAGAAGGCGGAGCGATCGGAGTTACGCAGCGCCCAGAGACCGCGAAAATCGGTGAGCGACAGGGAGGCCATCACCAGCACCACCCCGAGGGCGGCGGTGGGAATATATTTGAGCGGCGCCGTCAGATAGAAGGTGATGAGGGCGATCACCGCCGCGGCGATGATGGAGACCAGCTGGCTCTTGCCGCCGTTGGCGTCGTTGACCGCGGTGCGCGAATCCGCCCCGCTGATGGCAAAACCCTGGGAGACCGCGGAGGCGAGGTTCGCCATACCGAGGGCCCGAAACTCTTTGTCTGCGTCGATTTCGTAACCGTTTTTGGCGGCAAAGCTGCGGGCGGTCAGCATCATGGAGACGAAGCTCACCATGGCCAGGTTAAGGGCAGGCAGCACCAGCTCCCGCATCAGACCGGGGGGAAATTCCGGCATCTGGAACGCGGGCAGGCCGGAGCCCACCGTCCCCAGGGTGGCGATATCAAACTGGCCGAGATTAAAGCCCCACACCAGCGCAGCGGTCACCACCATGGCCACCATGGAGGAGGGCCATGCCGGTTTGTAGCGCTTGGCCAGCAGCAAGGTGAGCAGGGCTACCAGACTCATGGCCAGGGTCGGCAGATGGGTCTGGGTGATATAGGTGGCCCCGCTGGCGATCCGCTCGATGAGGTAACGTTCGCTGAAGGTGAAGCCGAAGATCTTGGAGAGCTGGCCCACCATGATGGTGATGGCCACACCATTGAGCAGCCCCATCAGGATCGGGCGGGAGAGAAAGTCCGCCAGCACTCCCAGCTTGAAGCGGCTGGCAATCAGGCACCAGAAGCCGGTCATGGCGGTCATGGTCATCACCAGTTGCCAGTGACGGGTGGGGTCGCCTGCGGCTAGCGGTGTCACCACGGCGGCGATGACCGCACAGGTGGCGGCATCGGGGCCGACAATCAGCTGGCGGGAGGTGCCAAACAGGGCGTAGACCAGCATGGGCAGGATGCAGGAGTAGAGACCGACGATGGCGCCCACTCCGGCGAGTTCTGCATAGGCAATGGCGACGGGCAGCGCCACGGCCGCCACCGAGAGTCCGGCGCGAAGATCTGGCATCAACCAGGCGCGCTGGTAATGCAGCAGGGCGGCGAGGCCCGGTAGCCAGCGTTCGAGAGAGAAGAAGTCGCGCATTATTTAACCCATTGAGTTACAACCAGCTTTTCCCCTAGTGTGCCCAAGGTTATCGAAAGATTGCAATCAGGTTATGGCCAGTTTACCTGAAGGTCAGGCCAGATAGCCTGCCAGCGTTTCTCCTTGATGCGCTGGGTAAAAATCTGTTTGTCTTGGCGACATCTGGGGTTGGCACTCACTTGCAGCGACCAGTTAATGGCAAAGCCGTAGGGGGCGAGCCACTCGAACTCGCCATCCTGATTCAGGCGCACGCCGATGCAGGTGGGCACTTCGACCCAGTGGCTGAGCGCCTCAAGGCTGCTGGCAAACGGCGTTACCAGCTGACGAGTGTGCATGCGGGCCTGATTGCGCACTTCCCACTGCTGATCCGGCAGCCGCTTTGCCAGCCAGGCTTCATGCGCCGTCTCGGCCAGCCCTTGCGGATCGCTTTTATCGAGATAGATAAGGTCGATGTCGTTGAGCGGGGTGGGCACCGCCTTGTGGTGAAGGTGATCCCAGATGAGGTTGCGGATAAAACCGGCCCCCAGCGCCCAGTCGGGCAGATTGAGCTCGGCCGCGGCTTGCAGGCAGGCCATCCGCTGCGGATCGGCCTGCAGCAGGGCTTCTGTTTTGGCTTGGAATTGCTGTTCGAGGACGGTGTTCAGAGGTTCAGTTGTTGGCATTGCGGCGTAACCAGACATCAATGTAGCGGCAGCTCGGCACTATAGTGAGCCCCTCCGCCTGAGTCCAGTTGAAGAAGGCGCGCGCCAGCTGATCGGCAATCCCCTGTACTCGCAGCTCGGGCGGCACGAAGGTGCTGTAGGCGTCGATGGTCTTGGCATCGAGCCGCCGGTAGCGCAGTCTCGACTCTTTCCCCTCCACCATACAGATGAACTGCTGCTGGTTGGCCTGATGGATGATGTCGCTCATGGTGGGCACCTCTGGCATAAAGTTGGGTCTCTCGGCACAACATAACTGTTAGCCAAGGTATAGAACAGATAGTGGATGATGTATCGATTGTTATCAGGATTATTGAGCCAGCTCTTGCTCTCTGGCTTTTATCTTGGCACGAATCGATGTGGCAATAATCAGCAAGTTCGGAAGAGGTAAAAATGGACACGGTAATGTTGAAAGTTACCCGGAAGGTGTTGGCTCAAAGTCAGAACAGCCCGGATCAGCGGCAGATTGCGATTTCTGATGCATCTAACCCTGAACTCAAGGCTCAGTTTGAAACGGCAGGTAAAAATAGAAAAATTCGGCTGTTGTTGGCCAAGAGAATCTCATTGTGGATGGGAGATACGGGGGCTATTTGGTATAGCCACAATCGCGCGAGCAAAAAGAACCAAGAGGATTTTGATCAACTCTTTTCATTGTTGGCGCACCATCCTGATGCGCCATTCCAGTTTATTTGTGAGGTTGCGGCCGATTAGCCACTAGGCCCATGCTCGCTCCAGCAGGGTGAGTAACTGCTCACGGTCGGCATCTTTGCGATTGAACAGCAGGGCACCGTCGTTGATCGCCAGATCGCGGATCTCGGTCAGTAGCGAGCGATCGCTTACCCCTGCCTCGCTCATGGTGCGCGGCAGCTTGACCGCTTGCCACAAGGTGTCGCGCAGGGTGCGAATGGCTGTGATGGTCGCCTCCGCCCGCTGATGGGCCGGGGTGGCAGCAAAGCGCTCTGCCCCCACCAGCGGCAACAGCAGCCGGGCCAACTCGCTATCCACCTCGGGGCGGTTGTAGTCGAGCACGGTCGGCAAAAAGAGGTTCATGCACAGCCCGTGTGGCAGATGGCAGCGGGCTCCCAGACTGTGGCCGAGGGCGTGCACCAGCCCCACCATGGAGTTGGAAAAAGCCATGCCAGCCAGCGTGGAGCCTTCCGCCAGTTGCAGCCGCAGCTGTTTGTTTTGCGGGTCGTGGATGATTTGCGGCAGGGCGCTGGCGATCTTCTCCACCGCCATCAGGGCCAGCGCATCGCTCACTGGGTTTTTCGCTGTGCCGATAAAGGCCTCGATGGCGTGGGTCATGGCGTCCATGGCGGTAGCGGCGGTGATATTGAGGGGCAGTCCCTGGGTCAGGCGCGGGTCGAGCACCGCCAGCTGGGGCAGCAGGAAGGGGGAGGTGAAGGGCACCTTGCGCCCGCTCGCCTCATCCTTTATCACCGCCACCAGCGTCACTTCTGAGCCTGTGCCCGCCGTGGTGGGCACCACCGCCAGCGGCTTGAGGGGACGGGTAAGGCAACCGGCGCCCGAGTAGTCGAGCAGATGATCCCCCCCCATGGAAGTGAGAATGTTGACTGCCTTGGCGGTGTCGATGACCGAGCCGCCCCCCAGCGCCACCAGACTGTCGCAGTCGAGCTCGCGATAGCGTTTGGCGATCCGCTCCACCACGGCGGTGGAAGAGTCGGCCGGGATCTCGTCCCAGATGGCGGCGACCGGCAGCTCCCCCTCGGCCAGCACATTGGCCAGCAGGGTGGCAAGGCCGGTGGCATTGACCCCCTTGTCGGTCAGCAGCAGCGGGCGACAGGCACCCAGACTGGCCAGCTCGCTGGCCAGCTGCTCCAGCGCCTGTTCACCGGCCAGCAGTTTGACCGGGCAGAAGAAATCGTAATAGCGGCTCATTTCAAGGCTCCTTGCGCGTTAGCCGGTCACCAGACCCAGATAGATGTTGCAGGCCCGGCCGATCTTGTTGGTCGGGGCGGGATAGTGGCGCAGCAGCGGCCGCGCGATAAAGGCGGGCAGGATCAGGGACTGCAACTGCTCAAGCCCCCGCACCAGATGCATGGCAACGGTCAGGTCTCCCTCCACCAGCAGCCGGTTTTCGCCAAATGCCTGATTGACCCCGAGCCGAAAACTCAGGGCGCGAAAGGCGATATTGGGGTGTTTGAAGCGTACCCGCAGCGGATGGATGGTGGCATGAGGAGCGGCTGGCGCACCGGGATACCAGCGCCCACCCTGCTTGTGCATGTTCATGGCGTAGCCGATGCCGCCCACTTCGAGGCGAATAGCCAGCCCGTCCGGCAACGGCGCCAATTCGCGGCGTACCGCCTCATCGGTGCGGGCGGCGCGGCAGAGGGTACGACCCACCACCCAGAGCAGAGTGGTGATCCAGAGGCGGCGGCCAAGGGCGGCCGCAGGTTCAAACATCCGTGTTTGCATGGGGATTGGCTCCTGAGATGGCTGACCAGAAGAGGGCGAACGCACTGGCTTGCCAGTAGTCGTCCTCTCCCAGCTCCGGTTGATCGACAAACAGTGATGCGCAGGCGAGGAACTGGCCCTGACACACCTCCAGCAACAGTGGCGCGGGGGCCTGCATCAGCTCGCCGCTGGCCTGCCCCTTTGCCAGCAGGGCAGGCAGAAAGCGCAGGGCATCGTTCAGGATCTGGCTGCGAGCCGGTCTGGCCAGCAGCGGGGAGTGAAAGAAGCCGAGCACAAATTTGAGCTCATTGGGGTTAGCCTGCATCCACTCCATCGCCAGCTGCCAGTAGTGGCGGGTCTGGTCGTACAGCGGCAGGGTGGGGTCTGCTTCATGGATGGCGCTCCCCATCCGGGTTTTCACATCCTGATAGAGGGCGAGGATCAGCGCCTCCTTGCTCGGAAAGTGGTGGAACAGAGTACCGTTGGCCACCCCGGCCGCTTTGGCGATACGGGCGGTGGCGGCCCCCTGCAGGCCATCTTCGGCGCAGAGGGCGAGGGCGGCATCCAGGATCTGGCGGCGCTTGTCGGTCATGTTTTGTGGCTGCGGGATAGCCTGGTTCATGGTCATCTCCATCAGCGCAGGAAGAAGGCCATCATCAGCTTCTGGATCCAGCTGTGGTAGGGGGGATGGATCAGGGAGCCGGTGGTGAACTTGCCGCGGGTCAGCACGGTTTTTGCCTTGGAGAAGGTGAGGAACCCCTCGTGGCCGTGGTAGTGGCCCATGCCGGAGGCGCCGATGCCGCCAAACGGCACATCGTCGGCCGCCACCTGAAACAGGCTCTCGTTGATCGCCATGCCGCCGGAGTGGGTCTCCCGGGTCACTCGCGCCTGCAGCTCGGGGTCGAAGCTCATCAGATAGAGGGCCAGCGGGCGGGGCCGCTCAGCAACATAGGCGAGCGCCTCCTCCAGAGTGTCGTAGGGGATAAGCGGTAGCAGCGGCCCGAAGATCTCCTGCTGCATCACCTGACACTGACTTGGTACCCCGGTCAGCAGGTGGGGCACCAGCAGGCGGCGCTGGTCGTCGCGGGCCGGGCTGCCACAGGGGTGGAGCTGGGCACCCGCCTGCTCGGCTTCATCCAGCCAGCTGACGAGACGTTGATACTGGCGGTCGTTGATGATGGCGCCGTAGTCGGCACTATTGAGCCCCTGCGGGTAGAGCTTGCTGAAGTGGCGGCGATAGGCGGCGATAAAGTTATCCACCTCGCTGCGGGGCAGCAGCACATAGTCGGGGGCGACGCAGATTTGTCCGGCGTTGAGGCTCTTGCCGAAGATCATCCGCTCGACCGCGGTGGCGACCGGCATGTCGGGGGCGATGAGACAGGGGCTCTTGCCACCCAGCTCAAGGGTGAGGGGGGTGAGCTGGGGCGCGGCGGCGGCCATCACCAGCTTGCCTACCATGGTGGAGCCGGTAAAGAGCAGGTGATCGAACGGCAGTGAGCTGAACGCCGCCGCCATCTGGGCATCTCCCTCGATGATGGCGATCTCGTTTTCGTCAAACACGCTGGTGAGCATGGTGCGCAGCACGGCATTGGTATGAGGGGTGAACTCGGAGAGTTTCAGCATCGCCCGGTTGCCCGCCGCGATGGCAGTGATGAGCGGGCCGAGGCTCAGCATCACCGGAAAGTTCCACGGCACTATGATGCCGACCACCCCGAGCGGCTGGAAGTGCACCTCTACTTTGGCGGGCGCCAGCAGCAGGCCGGTGTGACGGCGGTGGGGCTGCATCCAGCGTTTGAGCCGCTTCTGGGTGTAGTTGATCTGCATGATGCAGGGCAGCACATCGGCGATCAGGCTGTCGTAGTGGCTGCGCTGGCCATAATCTGCTGCCAGCGCTTCGCACAGTTGCCTCTTGTGGGCGAGCAACGCCTGCTTGAGTTTGGTCAGCTGCGCACGGCGCTCGGTCAGGGTAGGCATGGGGTGAGCCAGACTCGCCCGCTTGAGCCGTGCCAGCTGATCCGGCAGGGACAATTTAATGGCGAGGATATCCTCAGGAGTGTGTTGAAGCTGCGCCGCACCCATGTTGTTCTCCGCATGAAAAATGACCGACTGATTAGTCGGTCTAAATCTAGTTGTTTGTTACCGGAATGTAAAGCTGGCAAGCTGTCTGCCGTTCACCACGAGCCAGGCGCAAGAGAGAACTGTGTGTCTCCCCACACTTTTGTGGTTTGCTCGTTGGTGACTTATCCAATAAGGGGTAGTTTTTGGCTATTAACCTACACGGAGAGAGCACTATGACCAGGGAACTGAACAGCTTGTTGGCCCGGCTTGAAGATGTGGTTGAGCGGATGCCGGATTGCTTCAACACCTACGAATTCGCCCAGAAGCTGGCACTGCAATATCAGCCGGAATTCTTTGCCGCGGGCCACTCTCTGGCCGAGCACGAGGGCAAGGTACTGCGGGTGCTGCACCAGAAGATCGCCGAAGCGCTGGCAGGCAGCGAGATGGTGATTGAAGGGGCTCTGCTCCCCTGCGTCACCCCCTGGGGGGAGAAGGCGACCTCACCGCGCTGGCACCGCAAGCACTGAGGGGCGTAGTCAGGCAGATCACTGCCAGATAGCAGATAACGAACAACGATAAAGGGCGCGGCGCAGGCAACAGGGCCGCGCCGTTTTTTGTGCAGATTGTCGCCAGCAGCGCCCCTGCTGCCGGGAGCAAAGGCTCGCTCTGTGATCCCATGCCGGGATACGGGGCCGTCAGCCGGGTAGACTCTCCCTTTTGTCGCAGGGTTTGTCACCGTAGGAATTTCTCATGACCCATAAAATCATTCTGGATACCGATCCGGGTATCGACGATGCCATGGCCATCCTGTTTGCCGAGGCCCACCCCGCCATCGAGCTGCTTGCCATCACCACAGTTTTTGGTAACGCCACCATCGACAATGGCACCCGCAACGCCCTCTGGCTCAAGCAGAAGTACGGCATGAAGGCGGATGTGGCCAAAGGCGCTGCAGCCCCGCTGCTGCGCGAGCCGGTCGGCCCCACCACCATAGTCCACGGCCCGAGCGGCTTTGGCGACATGGAGGCGGGGGAGATGACTATCGCTCCGGATCCTCGCCCCGCTTGGCAATATATTGTCGAGGCGGTGAAAGCCGCGCCGGGGGAGATCACCCTAGTCACTATCGGCCCACTGACCAATCTGGCGCTGGCGCTACAACAGGCCCCCGAGATTGTCTCGCTGGTGAAACAGGTAGTAGTGATGGGCGGCGCCTTTGGCGTCAACGGCCATCGTGGCAACGTCACCCCCTATGCTGAGGCCAATATCCACGACGATCCCGATGCCGCCGACCGGGTCTTTACCGCCGACTGGCCTGTGGTGATCATCGGGCTGGACGTGACCCAGCAGAGCTTCTTCAGCAGCGCCTATCTGGATGAACTCAGAGACAAGGCGGGGGAGCCGGGCTGCTTCCTGTGGGATGTCAGCCGCTTCTACCTGCGCTTCTACTCCGAGAAGTTGGGGCTCTCCGGTTGCCACGTTCACGATCCGTCCGCTATCGCCTATGTGATTGATCCGACCCTCTTTACCCTGCGGGAAGGGCCGGTGCGGGTGATCACCAGCGGCCCGGCCATCGGCCACACCCTGCAAAAGTTCGATGGCAAGCGCCACTCCCACGATGACTGGGCAGCCTATCGTCCGCAGCAGGTCGGGGTGGCGGTGCGCGATGAAGCCTTGCTGGCGCTCTATCGCGAGACGCTGGTGGGCTGGGGCAAGGATTGCTGAGCAAAGGGGCGCTATTGCGCTGACGCGGGGGCTGTGATCGGCGCCAAACAATCGGAGCGCACGGCCGCTTATACTGCCTTATATCAAGAGCTTGGGAGGGATGAAGATGGCCTGGATTTCCTTGATAGTGGCGATTGCGCTGATCTGGTGGTTGATGAAGCTGGGGCGTGGCGCCCTGTTCGAGATCCGCCTTGCCCCCGGCAAGGTGGTGGTCAAGCAGGGCAAGGTGTCACCCGCCTTTATTGAGCATGCCAAGCAGATCTTGCGCCATGACACGGTGCGCGGTCGCATTGTGGGGCAGCGTGATGGCGATGGCGTCAGGCTGATCTTCTCCCGCTCCATCCCCGAGCCGGTGGCCCAGCGGTTTCGCAATATCTTCCCCTACGGCGATTACCGCCAGCCAACGGCGCCACTGCCGGGGCCCAAATCCCGCAAGGGATAAGCACCGGAACCTGGTTCATCAATAGCAAACGGGCCTCCAGTGGAGGCCCGTTTTCTTATGGCACTTGGTCAAGAGAGAGCTGACAGCCCTTACTCCTTGCCGTGCAGCTCGCGCTGGGCCTTGACCGCCGCCGCCTTGACGGCGGTGCCTTCATTGCCCCAGGAGGCGCGCAGGGTGTTGACCAGCTCGGCGATCCGCTCGTCATCCATGGTCCAGCCATAGCCCGGCATGTGGTAACCCAGATGGCCGTGGGTGACCGGGGTCTCGGCACCGTGCAGCAGCACGTTGATCAGGCTCGACGGATCACTCGCCAGCACGGTGCGGTTGTTGACCAGCGAGGGGATGACGTGGTCATTGCCCTGGCCGTTGACCCCGTGACAGGTGGAGCAGTACATGGCGTAGTCCGCCTTGCCGCTGGCACTGGCGTAGGCGCGGGCCCCTTTCTCCGCCACCGGTTCATCTTTCAAATCGGTCAGATAGGTGGCGATGCTGGCTAGATCGGCGTCGCTGAAATACTGGCTGCTGTGAGTGATCACTTCCCCCATGGGGCCCGCGACCGCTTCATGCTGGCTGCGGCCGGTTTTCAGCAGGTCGATCAGCGCCTGCTTGCTGTAACGGCTGCCGCGAATATCGGGGGCATACCAGCCATCCAGCGCCGCACCGCTCAGGTAGACGGGATCCGCCTCGGTCAGCGCTTTCTCCTGCATGCCAAGTCCGCGCGGAGTGTGGCAGCTGCCGCAGTGGCCGGCACCCTGCACCAGATAGGCGCCGCGGTTCCACTCTTCGCTCTTGCCTGCGACCGGGGTGAAGCGGCTGTCATCGTGATAGACCCAGTTCCAGCCCATCAGCGGCCAGCGCATGTTGAGCGGCCAGGGGATGTCGCTCTCCTTGTTGGCGATGGCCAGCGGCTGCACCTCCTTCATCAGGTAGTGATAGAGATCTTCGAGATCCTTATCGCTCATCTTGGCGTAGGCGGTGTAGGGCATGGCCGGATAGAGGCGATGACCATCGCGGGCTACCCCTTCGCGCATCACCTTGATGAACTCCGGCAGGCTGTAGTTGCCGATACCGTGGGTCTTGTCGGGGGTGATGTTGGTGGCAAAAACGGTGCCGATGGGGGTCGGGAACCCTTTGCCGCCCGCCAGCGGCTTGCTGGTCTCGCTGGTGTGACAGGCAGCGCAATCGCCGAGCTTGGCCACGTATTCCCCCGCCGACATGGCGGGGGCTGCGTTGGCGGCAAGGGTCGGCAGGGCCAGCAACAGGGCGCTGGCGGTCAGTGACAGGGCGCGGTTCATTGGGCACCTCCCTTGCTCATGGCAACCAGCTCGTTGACGGCGCGCCACGCTTCGTCGATGGCAGCGTGGGCGTAGGGGCTCCAGCCTGCATCCGAGTTGGCGATGGTGATGTTGCCGATCGGCTGGCGACCCAGTTCAATCCATTTTTCGCACTGCGCTTCGTCATCAAACAGGGTGTTGGTGACATAGGAGTAACCGTGAGACCAGCGGTTGACCGTGATGGCGAGGATGTCCTGCTCATGGTTGAAACCGGCGCTGCCCAGCATCCCCTGCAACTGCTCGCGGATCATCTGTTCATGCTGCTCGAACGGCATGCCGAGGATCATGGCGCGCCCCTTGCGGGACTGTTCGCGGGCCGACAGACCGCTGCCCGGCAGGGTCGGCACATAGACCATGTGCAGGCACATCGGCTGATCCGGGCTCTTGGGATGCTCGTAGCCACCCATGCTGACCGGATAGTCGAGCTTGACCCGGCTGTAGGGTGCGGCGGGGGAGTAGACCTCGTGTACCCCCAGCTTGACGAAGGCTTGCCAGTTCTTGATCACCACCTTGGTGTAGACCAGCGGCGCCTTGGCATTCTGGCGCAGCGCCTCCTTCTGGGGCTCCGGCATCTCGGGCACCATGTAGGGGATCATCATGTTGTAGCCAGCCATGATCGACTGCTTGGCCCGCACCCGGTGCAGTTTCCCCTCCTTGATGTAGGTGACATCCACCGCCAGCTTGCCGTCGGCGAGGCGCACGTTTTTGGCCTGCAACGCCGTGCTGCCAAGGCGCAGTTGCACCTTGTGCTCAGGCAGGTCGAGCTTGCTGTAGTCAAACTTGGCCAGCACAACATCCTGCATGGTGTGACCCGGCGCCACCTGCGGAATGAGCTTGCGCACCATCAGGCGGGTGAGACCGGCGTTGCCATCGGGGAAGTGGAAGATGTAGGGATCGTCCAGCTCCGCCTGCTCCTCGGCATCAAGCGGCGTCAGATTGAGGCCGTCGAAACCCGGCAAGGCGCAGAGGCGCGCATCGGCGCAGGCGGTGGCGTCGATGCCGACCGCCTGGAAATCGTTGGTGCGCTGCTGGAAGTAGGTGATTGCCCGCTCGCTGAGGCCCACTTTATCGCGCAGGAAGGTGGTGTAGCTGTTGCGGGTTACCCACTCATCCTGCTGCTCGCGGGTCATGCCGCTCAGGTAGTCGATCTTCGATTCGTGCAGGGCCAACAGGGCGGCCTTGTCGGCATCATCGAGGGGGAAGTCACCGATAAATTCTGCCAGCGGCCGGCCGTTCAGGCGATCGCGGGGGATGTCATCCGCCACGTTGTGGCCCGGATCCCCGCTTACTATCTTGTTGACGCCAAAGTGCTTTTCGTCGAAATAGACACCGCGGCTGAGCCCCAGATCCGGATAGAAGGTCTGCTGGAAACCGGCGGCCAGCTCGTCGATGTTGACCTCCAGCGCCTTGAGCAGACCGAGCGCCACCGGGCTGTAGACCGAACGCGGTGATTGCAGGGACTCACTGCCGCCGTAACCCAGACGCAGGCCATCGGGAGTGGTGAACTCGTTGCGCTTGGCGTGGCCGCCGAAGTCATCGTGGTTGTCGAGCAGCAGGATCTTTTTATCCGCGCCGAGCAGTTGCTGATAGAAGCAGGCGGCGGCCAGACCGCTGATCCCGGCGCCGACGATCACCAGATCGTACTCTCCCTCGAGGGGAATATTGGCAAAATCATACTGCTTGCCGTCACGGGCGATGCTGTGGGCCGGTTCGAAAGAGCCCGGGTGGTTGCCGCGCAGGCCGGTGAGGGCGGGCGGGTAGGCCAGGGTTTTATCCGCCAGCGTGCTGCCGCCTTCGGCAGCCTTGAGCAGATTGATGGGGGCGACGCCTGCCGCAATGGTGATGGCAACGCCGTTGAGAAAATCTCTGCGTGTAATACTCATGGCAATACCTGCTGTATGAAAAATGGAAAAGCACAGAGTGGAATGGGTAGCTGACCAGCAGCAAGAGGACGCAACCTACCGCCATATTCGCATGGCGTCTATATAGTTTGATAATAACTTATTAAACAAATTATTCAAACAAGGGGCCAAGTGACAGACTTGTTCTGGTTAGCCGATTTTAAAAATAAATGCAGCAGAAATATAGGGCAGCTATCTGTGGGTGCATTTAACTATGTAAATGCAGATGTATTTAATTGGTCATTTATCATCGTAGCCAGCAGCTGTTTATTATTCATGCTGGAGGGCGAAATTTTAGCCTCATATATCCATATACTATGTGGGGTTTGTTGGTAGTTTAGTGTGCAGAGTTCAACTGTAATTTGAGATGGCAGTTCTGTTGATTAATTATAGGGAAAAGCACTATTTATAGTGACTTGGATGGTTGATTAACAATTTTCACATGCGTTCGCCAAGTTTTGCACAATCTCGGGATTAATTTTTCATGTTGTTTACATGTTCTGGTTCTGATCACAATGTTGCCCGTTTTTACAACTTTAGCCTGCGACCATAAGGACACTGCATGAGACCTTTTGAATTAAAGAGGGGCTTGGGTGCTTTGCTGTTGCTCGCATCGGCCAGCTTGCTGACCGGCTGCGACATGGCCTTGATGAACCCCAAAGGGCAGATTGGTCTGGAGCAGAAATCACTGATATTAACCGCCTTGGGGCTGATGTTAATTGTGGTGATCCCTGTAATTATTATGGCGGTGGTCTTTGCCCGCAAATACAGGGCATCAAATACCAACGCTAAATATACTCCGGATTGGTCTCACTCCAATAAAATTGAAGCGGTTGTGTGGACCGTGCCAATTATTATCATCGTCATCCTGGCAACCATTACCTGGAAAACGTCCCACGAACTGGATCCTTACAAACCGTTGGATTCTACGGTGAAGCCGATCCAGATTGATGTCATTTCCCTCGACTGGAAATGGCTGTTTGTCTACCCAGAATTAGGGATTGCCTCGGTCAATGAATTAGCATTCCCGGTCAATACCCCCGTCAATTTTCGGGTGACTTCAGACACAGTCATGAACTCTTTCTTCATTCCCAAGCTGGGCGGGCAAATTTATGCCATGGCAGGTATGCAGACCAAGTTGCATCTCATTGCCAATGAAGCAGGCGCGTATGACGGTATCTCCAGCAGTTATAGCGGAGCCGGTTTCTCGGGCATGAAGTTCAAGGCGATTGCCACGCAGGAGCAGGCCGGTTTTGATGCCTGGGTTGCCAAAGTCAGGGCCTCTCCCAAGATGCTGACCACCATGGATGAGTTCAATGCGCTGGCCAAGAAGAGCGAAAACCACCCGGTGGAGTATTTCTCAAGTGCCGATCCGGCCCTTTTCGTCAAGCTGATCAACAAGTTTATGGGTGACATGGGGCATGGCGAGCACAAGGGGATGACCCATAAAGCCCCCTCAGAGCATGGCGCCGCCATGAATCACGATGACATGGCACATATGCAGATGGACCATGCCGCTATGGCGCATGACGGGCAGAAGGAGCATGCCGGACATATGAACGCGCCGTTGGATAACAAGGCTGTGCAAGCAGGATCCGAGGAATAACCGATGTTTGGAAAATTAACACTCGATGCCATTCCGTTCCATGAACCCATCATCATGGTGACGGTAGCCGGTATCATTTTGGGGGGGCTGGCCGTTGCCGGCCTGATCACCTATTTCGGCAAGTGGCAATATCTGTGGAAAGAGTGGCTTACCTCGGTCGACCACAAGCGTCTTGGGGTCATGTATCTGATCCTGGGTATGGTCATGATGCTGCGCGGCTTCGCCGATGCGGTGATGATGCGTACCCAGCAGGTGATGGCTTCGGCTGGTGGTGACGGCATTTTACCGCCGCATCACTACGACCAGATCTTCACCGCCCACGGTGTCATCATGATCTTCTTCGTGGCCATGCCACTGGTGATCGGTCTGATGAATATCGTCGTGCCGCTCCAGATCGGTGCCCGTGATGTGGCTTTTCCCTTCCTCAACAACATCAGCTTCTGGTTCACCGCCGCCGCCGTGGTGCTGATCAACGTCTCCCTCGGGGTCGGTGAATTCGCCCAGACCGGCTGGCTGGCCTATCCGCCCCTCTCCGGGCTGGAGTACAGCCCGGGGGTCGGGGTTGATTACTGGATCTGGAGTCTGCAGATCTCGGGTCTGGGTACCTTGCTGACTGGCGTCAACTTCTTCGCCACCATCATCAAGATGCGCGCTCCTGGCATGACCATGATGCGTCTGCCGGTGTTCACCTGGACGGCTTTGTGCTCCAACGTACTGATCATCGCCTCCTTCCCGATCCTGACCGTTACCATCGCCCTGCTCACCGCAGACCGCTATCTGGGTACCCATTTCTTTACCAATGACATGGGTGGCAACATGATGATGTACATCAACCTGATCTGGGCCTGGGGCCACCCCGAGGTTTATATCCTGGTGTTGCCGGTATTCGGGATCTTCTCCGAAGTGGTGGCCACCTTCAGCAAGAAGAAGCTGTTCGGCTACACCTCGCTGGTATGGGCGACCATTGCCATTACCGTGCTCTCCTTCATTGTCTGGTTGCACCACTTCTTCACCATGGGCTCGGGCGCAAACGTGAATGCCTTCTTCGGCATCACCACCATGATCATCTCCATCCCGACCGGGGTGAAGATCTTCAACTGGTTGTTCACCATGTACCGTGGTCGCATCGAGTTCACCTCACCCATGCTGTGGACCGTCGGTTTCATCATCACCTTCACCATAGGTGGCATGACAGGGGTACTGCTCTCGGTGCCGGCGGCCAACTTCGTGTTGCACAACAGCCTGTTCCTCATCGCTCACTTCCATAACGTCATCATTGGTGCCGTGGTATTTGGCTGCTTTGCCGGTATCACCTACTGGTTCCCCAAGGCGTTCGGCTTCACCCTGAACGAAACCTGGGGCAAGCGTGCTTTCTGGTGCTGGATTATCGGCTTCTTTGTTGCCTTCATGCCGCTTTACGTACTGGGCTTCATGGGGATGACCCGCCGCATCAGCCAACAGCTGGATCCGGCCTTCCACCCCTGGCTGGTGGTAGCAGCATGTGGTGCCGGCCTGATTGCCCTTGGTGTCTTGTGCCAGGTGATCCAGCTGGTGGTCAGCATCCGTGACCGCGAGCAGAACCGTGATGTGAGTGGTGACCCCTGGGGTGGCCGGACGCTGGAGTGGGCGACTTCTTCACCGCCGCCCTTCTACAACTTCGCCATCGAGCCGAAGATCACCGGTCTGGATGCCTTCTGGGATGCCAAGCAAAACGGTTCAGCCTATCAGCAGCCCAAGCAGTATGCGCCGATCCACATGCCCAAGAACACCGGGGCAGGGGTGATCATCGCGGGCTTCAGCGCCATCTTTGGCTTTGCCATGATCTGGCATATCTGGTGGATGGCCATCCTTGCCTTTGCCGCCATGATTGGCAGTTGGATCATCCACAGCTTCAACGATGACGTGGACTACTACGTCCAGGTTGACGAGATCACGCGCATCGAAGATCAGCATTTTGCCAACATCAACAAGGGGGCTTAGTGCTATGACCACTGGCGTTTCATATCACATCCACGTTTACGGTGCCCGGAGGGTATGGGCACCCGAAGGTCAGCATTTTGCCAACATTAACAAGGGGGCGTGACGCTATGGCGACCGACGTTCTACATCACACTCACGAGAGTGCCCATGACCATGAGCACCATGATGCCGGTGCCAACAAGGTGTTTGGTTTCTGGATCTACCTGATGAGTGACTGCATTCTGTTTGCATGTCTGTTTGCAACCTATGCGGTCCTGGTCAACGGCACTGCCGGCGGTCCGAGCGGCAAGGATATCTTCGAACTGCCGTTCGTATTTGCCGAAACCATGCTGCTGCTGTTGAGCTCCATCACCTTCGGTTTTGCCATGTTGGCGATGAACAAGAACCGGATGTCTACCGTCAATGGCTGGTTGCTGGTGACCTTTGTGCTGGGTGCCGGTTTTATCGCGATGGAGATCTACGAGTTCCATCACCTGATCGCAGAAGGTTACGGCCCGGATCGCAGCGCCTTCCTCTCCGCCTTCTTCACCCTGGTCGGTACCCACGGTATCCACGTCACCAGCGGCCTTATCTGGATCATCGTGATGATGGTGCTGGTGGCCAAGAAGGGGCTGACCGATCGCAACCGCTCCCGCCTGATGTGCCTGAGCCTGTTCTGGCACTTCCTCGACGTGGTGTGGATCTGCGTCTTTACCGTGGTCTATCTGATGGGGGCAATGTAAATGAGTCATTCCGTTGATAATCACGGCGCCAGCCACGGCAGCGCCAAGAGCTACCTGATCGGTTTCGTGCTGTCACTGATCCTGACTGCCGTACCGTTCTGGATGGTGATAGACGGCTCCGCCTCCCACACCACCGTGCTGGCCACCGTGGTTGGCATGGCGGTGGTGCAGATCTTTGTCCATCTGGTCTACTTCCTGCACATGAACACCTCGTCCGAGGAGCGCTGGAACCTGGTGGCACTGGTCTTTACCGTGCTCATCATTGCCATCGTGGTCGTGGGTTCCCTGTGGATCATGTACAACCTCAACATCAACATGATGGTCCACTGAGCAGGCTGGCAATGATGAAGCAATACCTGCAAGTGACCAAGCCGGGCATCATCTTCGGCAACCTCATCTCGGTGATCGGGGGATTTCTGCTGGCTTCAAAAGGAAGCCTGGACCTGCCCCTGTTCATGCTGACCATGGTGGGTGTTTCGCTGGTGGTGGCCTCCGGTTGCGTGTTCAACAACTACATCGACCGGGATATCGACTGCATCATGGAGCGCACTAAGAACCGTGCTCTGGTGAAGGGGCTGATCGCCCCCGGCGTATCGCTCTGGTACGCCACCGCGCTTGGCATGGCGGGCATTGCACTGCTCTATTGGGCGGCCAATCCGTTGGCTGCTCTGCTGGCGGTGCTGGGCTTCATTGTCTATGTGGGGGTCTACAGCCTCTACATGAAGCGTCACTCGGTCTACGGCACCCTGGTGGGCAGCCTCTCCGGCGCCGCGCCGCCGGTCATCGGCTACTGTGCGGTGAGCGGCCAGTTCGACTCGGGGGCCTTGATCCTGCTGGCGATCTTCAGCCTGTGGCAGATGCCGCACTCCTATGCGATCGCCATTTTCCGCTTCAAGGATTATCAGGCGGCCAACATTCCGGTGTTGCCGGTGGTGAAGGGAATTTCGGTGGCCAAGCACCACATTACCCTCTACATCCTGGCCTTTATGGTGCCGACCCTGATGCTGTTCCTCGGCGGTTACGCCGGCTACAAGTATCTGGTGGTGGCCACTGCGGTGAGTGTCTGGTGGCTGGGGATGGCGCTGTCGGGTTACAAACAGCTGGTTGATGATGTTCTCTGGGCGCGCAAGCTGTTTATGTTTTCCATCGTCACCATTACCTGTCTGAGTGTCATGATGTCGGTAGACTTCCAGCCAGAGGCCGAGCCTGTGGCGCTGGTGAGCATGTTGCTCCGATAGTGTGCGTTGCTTCCGATTGCATGAGATCCAGAGCCGGGAACCTCCCCGGCTCTGTTATTATGGGGCCGCCCATCGGGTACTTTTCCCCTCTGTCGGGTGTGGCATGGCGCGTGTCGGCCACCCCTTGAGTCTTCCTTTTCCCTGACCTATCGAGGCCATCATGAATGATTTCACCATGACGAGGGGCGAGCGCCGTGCCACCTGGGCGCTCGGCTCCGTCTTCTCGTTGCGCATGCTCGGCATGTTTATGGTGCTGCCGGTGCTGACCACCTACGGCATGTCGCTGGCGGGGGCCTCCGAGGCGCTCATCGGCCTGGCCATCGGCATCTACGGCATGACCCAGGCGCTGTTCCAGATCCCGTTCGGTCTGCTCTCCGACAAGGTGGGCCGCAAGCCCCTCATCGTCGGCGGCCTGCTGATGTTTGCCCTCGGCAGCGTGATCGCGGCGCTGACCCACTCCATCTGGGGCGTCATCGCCGGCCGCGCCCTGCAGGGCAGCGGCGCCATCTCGGCCGCCGTGATGGCGCTCTTGTCGGATCTCACCCGCGAGCAGAACCGCACCAAGGCGATGGCCTTCATCGGGGTGAGCTTTGGCATCACCTTCGCCATCGCCATGGTGACCGGCCCCCTCATCACTCATGCGCTGGGACTCTCCGGCCTGTTCTGGCTCATCGCCCTGCTGGCGCTGGGGGGCATTGCCGTCACCCTCTGGCTGGTGCCGACACCGACAACTCATCTGCTCAATCGCGAGTCCGGCATGGTCAGGGGCGGGATGCGCACTGTGCTGACCAATCCGCGCCTGCTCAAACTCAATCTCGGCATTTTGTGCGTGCATACCCTGTTGATGTCGAGCTTCGTGGCGTTGCCGCCGCTGCTGGAGCAAGCGGGTCTGCCTCGGGACAGCCAGTGGCAGGCTTATCTGGTCACCATGCTGATTGCCTTCGTCAGCGTTGTACCCTTCATCATCTATGCCGAGACGCGCAGAAAGATGAAGTTGGTGTTCCAGATCTGCGTGCTGGTGATGCTCAGCGCCGAAGTGGTGCTGTGGCAGGCTGGCCTGCAGCTGTGGGGCCTGCTCGCCGGCCTGCAGCTCTTCTTCATCGGCTTCAACGTGATGGAGGCGTTGCTGCCATCCCTGATCAGCAAGGAGTCGCCACCGGGTTACAAGGGTACGGCCATGGGGATCTACTCCACCAGCCAGTTTATCGGAGTGGCTATCGGTGGCAGCCTGGGGGGCCTGCTCTACAGTCTGGGTGGTGGCGCCCTGGTGTTTGGCGGCTGCTCTGCGCTGGCCCTTGTCTGGCTCGGGGTCAGCCTCACCATGCAGGAGCCCCCCTATGTGAGCAGTCTGCGCATCCTGTTACCGGAAGGGGTGGAGGCGAGCCCTGCACTGGAGCAGAAACTCCGAGCCTGCGACGGGGTGAACGATGTACTGCTGGCACGGAAGGAACGTTCGCTCTATGTGAAGGTGGACAGCAAGCGGGTCAGTCGCCAGGATCTGGAGCTGCTGGTGATCGACGCCGGACACTGATCGCGCTAAGCTCGGTTCGGATCTGCAACTACTTGTTTTTGAAAACAGTCTGGAGGCGCAATGAACTGGTATATCTCGGTCCTCAAGCAATATGCGGTATTCAGCGGGCGGGCCCGTCGCACCGAATACTGGATGTTCGTGCTGTGCAACGTCATCGTCATGCTGTTGCTCGGCATGGTGGACAAGCTGATTGGCGGCGACAATGAGTTGATCAGCTCCATCTATTCGCTGGCGGTGCTGCTGCCATCGCTGGCGGTGGCGGCCCGTCGTCTGCACGATACCGACCGCAGCGCTTGGTGGCTGCTGCTCGGGCTTATCCCAATTATCGGCACCCTGGTGCTTATCTACTTTATGGTTTGCAACGGCCAGCAGGGGCCAAACCGCTTCGGTGATGATCCCAAAGCGGCCCCCTCGCAGGGCTTTATCGTCAGCTAACGGGCGCGGCTTGGCCAACCATCGGTCAATAAAAAGAGAGGGAGGCATCGCGCCTCCCTCTCTTTTTCGTGTTGATGGCCGATCAACGCTCGATCAGCGGGGCGGAGCGGTAGCTCCACATGCCGTAGGTGCGCAGGGCGTCGCGGTAGATGCCGAGCAGCTCGCTCTCGCTCGGGGTGGCCAGCTCCTCGAGGGGTTTGTCGGGGTAGCTGACGCTCGCCACCTTGATGTTGGCCGGGCCAATCTGGTCGCAGGCGATTTCCAGCACCGTCTGACCGCGGCGTACATGGCTGGCGGAGCTCACCAGCACCGCATAGTCAATCTGGTGGCGGGCGAGGGCATAGGCGCTGTAGAGGGCGTTATCCACCGTGCTGGTGGCGTAGTTCTCTTCAATCAGGCGGCTGCGAGCGATGCCGTGGTTGGCCAGCCAGTCGGCCATCAGCTTGCCCTCGGTCTGGCGGTTCTGGGGCATGCCGCCAGTCAGGATGATCAGCGCTTCCGGGTCGGCCTTGGCCAGCGCCAGAGTGGTTTGCAGACGGCCCAGCAGGATCTTGTCCATGCTGCCGTCGGGATTGAGGGCGTAGCCCAGGGTGACGATGGCGCGTTTGCCCTCCCTGCTGGCCTTGACCTGATCCCCGGTCAGTTCGGTCTGCAGCGGGGCGGCGGTGATCCGCTGCACCCGGGCGATGATCTCCTCCAGATCGGCGGCGCGGCCACTGTTGCGATCAGCCACTTTCGCCAGATAGCTGCGGGAGGCCTCCTTGTTACCCTTCACCAGCTGCCAGATGGCGAGATAGCTGTTGATGTCGAGATCATCGGGGGCGACGGCCTGCGCCTGCTCCAGCAAGGTGATGGCGCGGCTCAGGTTGCCGTTGTAGATCTGGACGTTGGCTGCCGAGATGAGCAGGTCGGTGCGGTAGGGTTCAAGCTGGTAGGCGGCCAGCAGCCGCTCGGTCACCAGCTCCATATTGCTCGGCATCTTGGCGGTAAAACCGGCGTGGGAGATCTTGGCTGGCGACTTGTAGATCTGCAGTGCTTCGCCGAGCAGCATGTCCACCGCCTGGCGCTTGCTGACCAGGGTATTGAGGTCATGCTCCATCTGCATCGAGCTCTCGGCCGCTTGCAGGGCGAGGGGCGAGAGCGCCAGCAGGCCGCCGAGGGTGAGGGCAAGAAGGGTCTGTTTCATCAAAAGGTCCTCTGTCGGGCTGAATTGCACCGTGGTGCGCCAGCGTGTGGGCCGATGGGATAAGGCAAATGTGCGTCAATTCAGTCTGTTAGTGCCAAAGAGAGGGCAATATACCAGTTAACGGTGCGGCAAACTGTGAGTCGGGGCGGGTCGTCGGGTGATGCCACTCCTGTGGCCGCAAAAGTGGCCGCAACGGGTCAGCTGCCATCTGAAAAGGGACAGGGGGAGCGTGACTCCCCCTGCTGGGAGGGGCGTTGGCCCCTCCCTCTATCGCGATGCAAGAGAGATGGGGTGTCAATCCATCTGTTGGCGAGTGTTCGCAGTCAGTTCCACATCGGGGAGATGCGGGCTTCCAGCGTCTCTTGCTGCTCTTCGGGCATATCGCTGAAGAAGTTGAGCTGGGTCTGCTCCTCCACCTCACGTACCGAGACCCGGTAGTCGGCGATCTGGCTGATGGGCACCTCTTGCTGCGGCATGATAAAGGCGATGGCCTGCAGTCTGGCCGGGTCCATCACGATCTTGTAGTAGGCGCTCGGGATCGCCACACCCTGACCGATGGACTCTTCAGAGCCGGTAAAGATGGGGCCGGTGATCACCTGCACATCCTTGCGGGAGACCGCCCACTTGTTCACCTTGTCCTCCAGCACGCGCCACGCCTTCTGGTTGAGCACCCCGATCTGCGGTGTCATGTTGCTCAGCAGGAAGCTCTCTTTCATGGTGTTCTTGTTCGATTTCATGTCCCCCGCCGGGGCCTGATGGCCACGGTCGTAGCCCGAGCCCTTGTAGTCGGAGAGGGTGGCGCGGTAGGCAACCGGGATCTCCCTGTCCTCGGCGAAGGCATCCTTGCGCGGCACTGTGCCCTGTGCGCTCTGGGCGGTCATCCGGTAGGAGACCCAGTCCGCCACCTTGTAGTCGTAGTTGTAGCCGACCGCATACCCTTCACGGCAGAGCTTCTGATCCGATTCGGAGGGGAGGCCAAAGCGCACGTGCTGGCCGCATTCCCAGTGGGCGGCCAGCAAGGGGGTGGCAGTGAGGGTGAGGGTAACAGCCAGAACCAATTTATTGATTTTTATCATTTTTGTGATGCTCCAGTTTAGTAGGCGGAGCCATTTGACATGAGATCTGACCAGCGCTTCAATTGCTGTTTTTTTACACGTCACCGTTCTGTGACGGCTCGCCAAGATCCGTGATGTGACTGGTTAATATGTTTTAAATCAGTGGCTTGGTCGGTGGGATGATATGCGATTGCTCGGCAGGCAACGAAAAGGGGCCCGTGAAGGGCCCCTTGTGATAGGTGGAGTCTGACGGCTATCAGGCGGCGTTTGCCTTGTTGCCCAGCGTGCGGGCCAGCAGTGCTTCCGGATTGTGGATCGCCTCTTTGGTTTTCACATCGATGACCTCGATATTGGTGAAGCGCTCGCGGTTCTTGATGGCCACATCGTGGGCGAAGATGACGCAGCGGGCGCTGGCGACATCCTTGGCGGTGATGCGGTTGATGATGCCGTTGGCGCCCTGGGTCTCGACCTTGAGCTTGATCCCCTGCTTGGCGGCGGCCTTCTGCAGGCTCTTGGCGGCGAGGAAGGTGTGGGCCACGCCAGACGGGCAGGCAGTGATGGCCAGTACGTCTGCTTCTCCTTCCGCTTCAATGACTTCGAAGCTGGTTTGGGTGGTAGTGACGTCATCTTCTTCGCTCACCGGCTTCTTCAGCAGGTTGACGATGATGGCGGTGGTCAGGGCGCCGAGGATGGTACCCAAGATGTAGCCCATCTTGCCTTCAACAACCGGCAGGACAATCCAGCCACCCCAAGGGGCGTGGTTGATACTGTGCATCATAAAGCCGGTGATGTTGCCGACGATACCGCCTGCGACGATGGCTGGGATGACACGCATGGGGTCCGCGGCGGCAAACGGGATTGCACCTTCGCTGATACCGATCATGCCCATGATGGCGGCCGCTTTGCCGGATTCACGCTCCTCTTTCTTGTAACGCTTCGGAGACATGAAGGTCGCCAGCGCCATACCCAGCGGCGGCACACAGATGGCGATGCCGACGCCGCCCATCAGCCAGGGCTGGGTGTTGACCTGAGTCTGGGCAAACAGGGTAGCAACCTTGTTGACCGGGCCGCCCATATCGAAGGCGGTCATACCACCCAGAATGGCACCCAGCATCACTTTACCTGAGCCCGCCATGCTGGAGAGCCAGTGGTTCATCCCTTCCATCATGGCGGCGATCGGGGCACCGATCCCCCACATCACGATGCCGCACACCAGAAAGGTACCGATCAGCGGATAGATGAAGATGGAACCGAGGGAGGTCATGGAGTCAGGCAGCTTGATCCGTTTGAGCTGATTGACCACGAAACCGGCGATAAAGCCCACCAGAATGGCGCCGAGGAAACCGGTTTGATAGTGCTGAACGGCAATCCAGGAGCCGATCATGCCCGGGGCCAGGCCCGGCTTGTCAGCCAGCGAGTAGGCGATATAGCCACCCAGCACGGCGGTAAACAGGGTCAGACCGGCGATCCCCATGGTTGCCATGTCTTTGAGGAAGCCCGCTTCCGGCACGGCGCCCTTGCCGCTCATCATCACCGACAGTGACAGCAGCACACCGCCCGCCACGATGAAGGGGATCATGTGGGAAGTACCAAACAGCAGGTGCTGCTTCATGGTATTGAGGCGATCCTTGAAGGTGCGCTCTTCGGGTTCAGCCGGTGCAGTGGCAGCCGGTTTGGCGGCTGGGGCCGGTTTTTGCACTTTCGGGCCTTGCTTGAGCAGGGTCAGCGCTTGCTCGACGGTGGTGGCGGCTTTCATCTGCTCGATAAAGCCCGGTTCCAGCAGACGGGTGGAGAGCTCGGCCAGCACTTCGATGTGGTGGTTGGCGCCGCCATCCGGGGAGGCGATCATGAAGATAAGCTGGGTCGGTTTGCCATCTTCGGCGCCGTACTCGATACCCTGACGGCTGACACCGATGGCTATGGCCGGACGGCTGACCGCCTTGCTCTTGGCGTGGGGCAGGGCGACACCCTGCTCGAAGCCGGTGCAGTCCAGCTGCTCGCGGGCCCAGATATCCTTGACGAATTGCTGTTGATCAGACACGGCGCCATCGCGCGCCAGCATCTGTGCCATCTCGTCGAACAGAGCCTCCTTGCTGGTGGCCTTCAACTCCAGGCAGATGAGTCTGCCGTTGGTCATGGTGGGTAACATCTCACTCTCCTTCCCTGTAAGGGCTAAGTCATGCGTTGCGAATTGGGCTCATTATTGCCCTCACGGGTAGGGTTGGACAGGCGATGAATGTAGCAATAACTGGATTTTTGTTGCATGGTTTTGCTGGTGTGATCCAGCTCGCAAAGTGTTGATCTTTAACTCAATAGTGGTTTTTGTTTAATTAATGGCAGGATGTGACAGCGGTCAAGGTATGACAGAAAAACCCTTGTAATGGGATTTACAGCCATTTTTTGCGGTTTATTGCCCGATTTAAGGCATATTTGAGAAAAACGGGTTAATGGCTGAACCTGGGTTTCCCACTGGAAAATAAAATGGCCCAGCGCTGATTGGATTTTATCAATCCATCTGGCGTGGGCCGTCGGGTATCACAAAGTGACATTTTCGGATTGCGTGCTGAATGTCACTTCAATGCTATCGATCGTTACTTTTGTGGCGGGGTATCGCCCATCACGAAGTGGAGGTTGCCCCCCGGTACAAACTCCTTGTGCTCGAAGAAGAGACCATCCTTGAGCGGTTTGCCATTGATGGTGACCGACTGGACATAGCGGTTCTTGGCGCTGTTGTTATCGGCGATGATGGTGAAGGTTCCCCCCTTGACCGGGATGGTCGCTTTGGCAAATAGCGGGCGGCCAATAGTGTAAACGGGGTCTGCCGCATTCACCTGATAGAAGCCAAGTGCTGACATCACATACCAGGCAGACATGGAGCCCACATCCTCGTTGCCTATGATGCCTGCCGGGGTGTTCGAGTACATGGTGTCGAGGATGTAGTCGACCGTCTCCTGAGTTTTCCAGGGCTCCGATGTCCAGTTGTAGAGGTAGGGAATATGGTGGGAGGGTTCATTGCCGAAGGCCACCTGACCCATCATCCCGGTCATGTCAGCGGTCTCCGACCCCTGACTCTCGGCAGCAAAGGTGGCGTCCAGATTCTGCTTGAAGGCCTCTTCTCCGCCCATCGCGGTTTTCAGACCCTTGATGTCATGGGGCACAAACCAGGTCCACTGCCAGGCGTTGCCCTCGGTATAGTTGCCGGTCTCATGTTCGGTGCCATAGGGATCAAACGGCGTCATGAAGGCGCCATCGATCATCACCGGACGCATGAAACCGGTCACCCCGTACTGGGCGTATTCGGCCGCATTGTGGTCGAAGTAGCGCTGATAGCCGTTAGAACGGGCCAGATAGCGCGCTTCGGCCGCCGGGTTGCCGGCCGCCTTGGCGATCCGGGCGATGGCCCAGTCATAGAAGGCGTTCTCCAGACCGTAGGAGACCGACTCGAGGGTGTAGTCAGCGAAGACGGGCTGACCGTCGATCCGCTGCACTGCCGGGGCAAAGCCGTTCTTTTCGATGTAATCGATGTGGTTGGTCAGGGTCTTGTCCAGCACTGCCTTGTCCCACTCGGTCGCCAGCATGGGGTAGTTGGTATAGGTGGAGGAGTCGATGGCGGCCGTGAGCGCCAGATTTTTCTCCTGCGCAGTGAAGGCATCGGGGTATTTGGTGATGGCGTCGGCAATCACCACCACCGCCGGATAGCCCACCATGGTGCCTGTCTCATCCCCCAGATGCTCCCACTTGGGCAGCAGGCCGCTCTCCAGATACTTCTGGAGCAGGTTCTTGGCATACTGCACGGCGCGGGTGGGTTCGGTGATGGTTTTAAGCGGGTGCAGCGCTCGCTGGGTGTCCCACAGTGAGTAGACCGAGAAGTTGGGCTGATCTTCGCTTGCCTGGCCATAGTGGATGGAGTAGCTGCCTTCCCCCTTGGCCTGCGCCCCTTTGCCCATGCCGCGGTAGTTGCCATCCACATCCTGATGGACGATGGGGGCGATCTTGGTGTGGTAGAGGGCGGTGTAGAAGATCTCGTTTTGCTCCTTGCTGCCCCCCTCGATGGTGAAATTGAGGGCGTTGGCCCACTTCTCGCGGGCGTTGGCGCGGGCCTCGTCAAACGAAACATCCCCTTCGGCCTGGTAGTTGTTCCATGCGCCGGTGGCATCGACCGCCGATAGGGCAACTTTGGCGTTCAGTTGGGCTGAGCCGCCCTCTTCAAATTCGACGTAAGCGGTGACATCCGCTTTGGATTTGGCCTTATGCTCGGCGCTCAAGCCCTCTACCGGCACACCACCAGCGAGGATGTAGACCCCTTTGATCTTCTTGTCGAAGGTCGCATGGAAGAAGATCTTCTGGTTTTTCGCCCAGCCGGAGAAGTGAGTCGCATCTCGCTCGCCGGTGATGGTGTAGCCATCTTCGCTGACGGTGAGTTTGTTGCGCAGCGAACTCGATCCCCAGTCGCTGTTGAGGATCGAGTTCAAATCGATCTTCAGCCGTTGGGGTTGCCCCTGCGGATAGGTGTAGCGGTGAAAGCCCACCCGCTCGGAGGCGGTCAGCTCGGCCTTGATGCCATTCTCGGCGATGCGCACCGCATAGTAGCCAGGCTCGGCCTGCTCGGATTTTTTGTCCATTTTGACCGAGATGGCTTTGCGGTAATCATCGCTTTGCTCGATGTATTTGGATTTATCTTCGGTAAAGGGCAGGAACAGAATATCCCCCAGCCCCCCCATGCCGGTGCCTGAGAGGTGGGTGTGGGAAAATCCGAACAGGGTATCTTTGTCAAAGTGATAGCCGGAGGAGGAGTGCCAGCCTATCAACTCGGTATCCGGCGAGAGTTGCACCATGCCCTCCGGTACCACAGGGCCGGGAAAGGTGTGACCGTTAAAGCCAGTGCCAACGAATGGGTTCACATATTGCAACACATTGGTTGGCGTTGGCTTTTGATCGTCGTTATTGTCGCTGCTGTTATCTGAATCGCAGCCGGATAACATGGCTACTGTGCTGGTCAGGGCAATGGCCAGAATATTTTTCTTGAACATATTGAGCGGCTCCATCGGGTAGAGGGTGAGCAGTCATGATCTATTTTTATGAGACCGGAGCGATCCCTGAGCAATATTGGTGCTCGATGGCATTGATCCCGGCGAGCACTATTATTCCCATGCCATCTGTTTCATCGACAGAGTAAAAAAGTGTCATTCACTAGATTTTTGTGGCAAGGCAGTCTGTTTGTGATCTGCGCATCATCTGATGCAACATCTCATATTTTTTGAGGTGCTTGGTGAGTCGACAAAAAAAAGAGGCCCAAAGGAAGCTGTGGGCCTGAACATATATTGATAATGCATGATGGTTATTTATTATCTGAGCGGATCGGTTTTTGCGCCGTCATGATAAATTTCAGTTCACCACCAGCCCGAATATCGCTGTGGCTGAACGTCAGATTTTCCCCTAACGGTTTGCCATTGATGGTGACCGATTCCACATAGATATTTTGGGGACCATTGTTTTCGGCGATCACGGTGAATTTTCCGCCATCGATATCCATGGTCACCTTGTCAAACAGTGGCCGACCTATGGTGTAGACCGGGAGCCCCGGCGTGACCTGATAGAAGCCCAGCGCACTCATGATGTACCAAGCGGACATTTGCCCCACATCCTCATTGCCAATCAGCCCTGTGGTGGTCGGGTGGAAGAAGCTGCGTACCGCCTGATCCACATACTCCTGGGTTTTCCACGGCTCTCTGGTCCAGTTATAGAGGTAGGGGACATGGTGATCCGGCTCGTTACCCATCACGAACTGGCCGATATAGCCGGTCATATCCCCTTGCGAGGTATCGGCGTTGGAGTTGGCGGTGAAGAGGGCATCCAGATTCTTCCGGAATCCCTCCTCGCCCCCCATCACCTCTTTGAGCCCCTCGATATCGTGGGGAACAAACCAGCTCCACTGCCAGGTGTTGCCTTCGGTAAAGTCCTGCCCCCTGTGCTCGGCCCGATAGGGCCAGAAGATGTCATAACGGCTGCTGTCGTTGGTGTCACAGTTTTGTGGTGGTGTAACGGGATTGCCGTTTTCATCGATGGCGCAGGAGGGGTAATTGTTGACCCAGCTGCCATCGTAATTTTTGGGGCGCATAAAGCCGGTCGCGCCATATTTGCCATATTGCGCCGGGTTGTAGTCAAAATAGGCGCGCCAGGTAGTCGCCCGGGCCAGATAGCGGTTCTCGGCAGATTTGTCGCCAGCCAGTCGGGCCAGCTGGGCGATACACCAGTCATAGTAGGCATTCTCGACACCGTACGAGACGGACTCGTTGACCAGTTCATCGTACTTGTCCTGCGCCATGCCGCCCTCTTCCGGCTTGAGTTTGACGTTGGCGGGGACATAGCCGTGCTGCTCGGCATACTGGCCGTGACGGGTCATCACGGTGAAGCGCTTGTCGCCGTTCCAGGGATCCTGATAGGGCACCCAGCTTTTGGTCAGCGCGAGGTCAAAGTTGGCGGAGACATTGGCCGCCTGCAGCGCCAGCTTTATCTCTTCCTGTGTGAATGCATCCGGGTATTTGACGATGACGTCGGCGATGATGGAGACCGCCGGGTAGCCGACCATCTCGCCGGTATAGTCGGAGTGCAGCTCCCATTTGGGCATGATGCCGCCGGTTTTATATTTGTTGAGCAGATCGTGCACATAGTCGATGGATCGCTCTTTTTCGATGATGGTCTTCAATGGGTGGGCGGCGCGGAAGGTGTCCCACATGGAGTAGACCGAATAGTTGGTAAAGCCCGGCTTGGCCTGATGCACCTTGCCATCCATTCCGCGATATTGACCATCCACATCCTGATAGACGAAGGGGGCGATGTAGGTGCGATAGAGCGAGGTATAAAACATCGTCTTGTCGGCATCGCTGCCACCCTCCAGGGTGAACTTATTGAGCACTTTCGCCCATGCCTGCTTGTTCTCCTGCACCACCTGATCGAAGCGGTAGTCATGTTCATCGGCGCGCAGGTTGGCCATGGCCCCCTCAATGCCGGTGCCCGAGATGGCCATCTTCATGGTGATGGGCCGTTCCCCTTTGGCAAAGTTGAGCTGGGTCACCACATCCCGTACCCGGGGTCTGGTTTCGCCATACCCGATGTAATCGGCCAACCCCACCTCGGTGTCGTTGCTCAATTTGCCATCGACATAGAGGATCTGATCCACAAACGGCTCGGAAAACTCGGCGTAGAAAAAGACCGTCTGCCACTGCCCCCACTCGTTGCTGGTTCTGGCTCCGGCAATGGCGTTGTCGCTCACCCGCTTGAAGTAAATATTGCGGGAGTGGTTACCGTACTGCTCCAGCAGCTCGTGCTGCAGATCAAGCTGGACTTTGCGATCTTCACCCGCCGGATAGCTGTAACGGTGGAAGGCGACCCGCTGGGTGGCAGTGAGTTCGGCCTTGATGCCGGTCTCCACCAGATCCGCTTTGTAATAGCCTACTTCCGACTGTTCGCTCGTCTTGTTGATGGTGACCGGGTCGGTATTGCTGCCGATGAAGGGCAAGAAGGCGAAATCATTGAGATCCCCCTTGCCTGCCCCCGAGATATGGGTGCTGCTGAAGCCGGAAAGCTTGGCCAGATGGTGGTGATAGTCGGAAGGGGATCCCTTGCCATTCCAGTTGGCCGGATTCCAGTTGTCCGGGCCCGGCTGGATCATCCCTTCCGGCATGACCGGGGCCGGATTGACATTGCCCAGCCCATCGGTGCCGATCAGCGGATCGACATATTGCAGCACCTGCAGGGCATTATCGGGACGGCCATTGTCAGTAGTCTCATCATTTGTGTTGCAGCCATAGAGGCCAAGCAGGGCTGTCACCATGATGGCCAGCTTGTGGGGTTTGAACATTGTTGTTCCTCAAATTCCGGAGATGAAAAAGCGGCAAGCCGGGTGGCTTGCCGCTTGTAGAGTTACGGGGTCGGTTGCTGGTTGGTCATCACAAAACGCAGCTCACCACCGGGACGGATCTCGCTGTGGGCGAAGGTGTTGTACTGGTTGAGTGGCTTGCCATTGATGGTGACCTCTTTGACATAGAGGTTGTCCGGGCTGTTGTTCTGCGCTACCACGTTGAACTGACCGTCGGGCAGGTTGATGGTGACCTTGTCAAAGATGGGACGACCGATGGTGTAGGTCGGGTCGCCCGGGGAGATTTGATAGAAGCCCATGGCACTCATGATGTACCAGGCCGACATCTGGCCGACGTCTTCATTGCCGATCAGGCCATCCGGGGTGGTTTTGTAGAACTCCTTATAGACCCGGTCGAGGTACTCCTGCGCTTTCCAGGGCTGGGCGGTGCGATTGTAGAGATAGATGACGTGGTGTGAGGGCTCGTTGCCATGAATGTACTGCCCGATGTAACCGGTCATGTCCTGATGTGCTTCGCCCCCGTTGGGGTCGGCGTTGAACAGGTTGTCGAGCTTGTCGTTCAGTCCCTGCTGGCCGCCCATGATCTCGGTCAGCTTGTCGAGATCCTGCATGAAGGACCACTGCCACTGCCAGGCATTGCCCTCGGTGTAGTAGAAGGCATCCGACTTGTAGGGATCGAAATCGGCTGGCGCGTATTTCAGGGCGCACGGGTCACCGTTTTTCAGCTCGGTCGGTACGAAGAAGCCTTTGCCATCGGCATTGCCAGCCTGGGGATCCCAATGTTTGAGCGAGTTGTAGGAGCGTGCCTTGAACTCTTGATAGGTTGTCATGTCGCCCGCGGCTTTCGCCATCTCGGCGATGGTCCAGTCGTAGAAAGAGAACTCCAGCGAGTAGGAGACCGAGTTCCAGTTGGGATAACGGACGCACTGCTCTTTCTCGTGATAGCTGAGCTGACCGGCCATCAGCGAGCTCAGGATGTCGTCATGGATCTGCGGGTAATCGGCAGGCCGGTAGTGGGCCGATTTGACCGAGGCTTCCAGTGCCTCTTGCGCATCGATCAGCCCCTTGGTCACCGCATCGGCAAGGATGGCCGCCGAGGGGTAGCCAATCATGGTGCCGGTTTCCGAGCCGTGGCCTTCCCACTTGGGCAGCAGGCCGAACTCCACGTTGGATTTGCGGATCAGATCCTTGGCGTAGAGAGTCGCCTGTGGCGGGTCCATGATGGTCCACATGGGGTGAACGGCGCGGAAGGTATCCCAGGTCGAGTAGATGGAGTAGTTGGGAGTATCACCTGGTTGCAGGGTGCGCAGGGTGCCCTGCATATCAAGATACTTGCCATCCACATCGTAGAACTCGATAGGGGCGATCATCATGTGGTAGAGGGCGGTGTAGAAATTGGTCTTCTCGGTCTCCGTCCCCCCTTCGGTTTTGAGTGTTGCCAGCTTTTCGGCCCACGCGTATTCGGCATCTGACTTCACCTTGGCAAAATCAAAGGTGGGGGCTTCCGCCTCCAGATTCTTCTGGGCCCCTTGCCAGCTCACCGCCGAGATACCGACCCGGATCTCGAGCGGTTGGTCACCCTGGCCAAAATTGAGGTAGGCGGTCAGGTCATCCCCTTGATAGACGCTGTTGGGGCGCATCTCCCGGGTCGGTATCTTGTCCTGCTCGCCCAGCATGGCCCTGGCCACAGGTTGGTTGAATTTGGCGTAGAAGAAGATGTTCTGGCCCTGATGGTTCTGTCCCTGGAACCAGCCAGTGGAGGTTTTGCGGCCACGCAGGGTGTACTCATCCACCACTTCGACTTTGTTTTTCAGCGATTGGCCGTTGTTGTTGAGCAGAGTGTGGCCCAGATCGAATTTCACATTCCGATCCGATCCTTTGGCGAAGGTGTAACGGTGCAAACCGACCCGTTTGGTGGTGGTCAGCTCAACCTCAATCTCCCCCTTGCTCAGTCTGGTTTTGTAATAACCGGCGCTGGCGTGCTCATTGGTTTTGTCAAAGGCGTTTATCTGGGCGTCGGCCATCTCGGCGTAGGGCAGTACCAGAATGTCGCCCAGATCGGTGGCGCCGGTGCCGGAGAGATGGGTATGGGAGAAGCCGTAGAGCGGAACATCGGTTGCGACGATCTCGCCCGTGAGGTAATTGGAAGAGTCCCAGTAGCCGGAGGCTGAGTGCCAGGGGTTGAGTCCGCTCTCGTGATCGGTGTTGGATCCAATAAAGGTATCCGGCGAGAGCTGCACCATGCCGGCAGGGCGGGTGGCACCGGGGAAAGTGTGGCCTGATGCGGCGGTGCCTATCATGGGGTCAACGTATTTCAGTACCGACAGATCGACAACCGGAGTTACCGGTTTCTCGATAGCGGTAGACTCGCTCTCACTGTTGCAACCGGCGATGCCACCGGTCAGCGCGGCAATCACCGCAAGAGAAAGAAGATTGCACTTGAACATGGTCATTCCATTTTTGAGTGGTGATGGGGGAGGGAACCCTCCCCCGAACGGGTGATTAACGGGAACCTGCAGGCAGGTTGCCTTCGTGCAGGAAGGTGCCGATACCTTGCGCGGGCGGCAGATCTTCCGGCTGGCTGCCCCAATTCTGGTTGGGGCTATCGCCCATCACGAATTCAAGCGTGCCGCCACTGAGGATTTCCTCATGGGTGAGGTAGCTGCGATTGAACTCGCTGCCATTGAGGCGAGCAGACTGGATGTAGATGTTGTCGCGGCTGACATTCTGGGCCGTGACGGTGAACTGCTTGCCCGCACCCACATCGAGCGAGGCGGTTTCGAACATGGGGGTGCCAATCTCGTAGATGCCGGAGGAGGCATTGACCGGGAAGAAGCCCAGCGCCCGGAACACGAACCAGGCAGAGAGGGTGCCAAAGTCATCGTTGCCACAGATGCCGTCAGGGGTGTTCTTGTAGCAGACGTTGGTGGCTGCCACGATGGCGGCCTGTCCCTTCCAGGGCTGTCCTACGTAGTTGTAGAGGTAGGGCACATGGATATCGGGCTCGTTGCCCTGCACATGCTGTCCCACGTTGCCGGTGTTGAATACCGGGAACTGGTTGTCGCCAGCGTTGCGATCCGGATAGGTACTCCAATACTCGTCCAGCCGTTTGGCAAACAGTTCGCCCCGTTTGGCCTGAGGATTCTGGGTCTGGTCGAAGCGGGTCATCAGATCGACCAGGCCATGAATGTCATGTTGAACGCTGAAGGCGTATTGCCAGCCGTTGGACTCGGCGAATGACCAGTTGAACATGTCGGGGCGCCAATCCTTGCCCACTGCCCGGCCGGTTTTCGGGTCTACCCAACCGGCATCAATGAAGTTGCCAGCGTAGTCGCGGGCCTTGAACCACCCCTTGTACTGCTTGCCGCCAAAGTCAAACTGCGCCTGCCAGTTCTTGGATCGATCGGCAAACTCCTGATAGCGGGGGTCACTTTCGCCAAATACTGCCTTGATCGATTGGGCGATCGCCCAGTCATTCATGGAGTACTCCAGCGAGTAGGATGAGGTCCAGGCATCCTTGAAGGGGGAGTGAGATTCCCAGTCATTGCCCGGCGGTGTGTCATGCAACTGGGCAGGTACATAGCCTTGCTGCTCGTACTCCTTGATCCAGGCGACCCCCTGGCTGGTGGCTGCGCGGGCGTCGGTGATCATGGCGGTCACCAGTCGCTCCTTGATCTCCTGACGTTCCGCATCGCTGAAGCCCAGCGCGATCATCCGTCTGTCCAGCGAGCCTTTGGAGAGTACGTCGTGGATCACCGGCGTGGAGTGCATCCCCATCATCATGCCGGTCTCGTTACCCTTGAAGGTCCACTCCGGCAATCTGCCCTTGCGCAGGTTGCCCAGATCGTCCATCCACTCCTCCTCGGCGTAGGAGAGCATGGAGAGCACCACATCGGCGAGGCGATCCGGCTCCAGCAGTGACGAGAGGGGTTGTACTGCGCGGTAGGTGTCCCACAGGGAGAAGGTGTCGTAACGGGTAAAGTCCGCTTTGCCATCCCGGTTGGCATCGGCGGTGCGAACCGACTCCTTGAGGGTATCGATCCGCTCGCCCCACGGTGTGTTGCCATCCGGATAGGCGTTGCGCCCCTGATGCACCTGGCGGTAGCGCCCGTCCAGATCAGAGTGAATGGTCTGGCCCAGATAGGTGTGGTAGAGCGCGGTATAGAAGGTCTGTTTGTACTCCTCATCCCCACTGACCCGGATCTTGCCCAGCTCCTTTTCCCATTTTTGGGTCGCAGCCTGACGGACATCGTCAAACGACATATTGGCCACTTCGGTCATGTTGAGTGAGGCGCCAGCGTTGCCATCCCGGCCGATCTCGACGTTGGAGAGGGCTACCTTGGCCTCGACGACCAAGCCCGCCGCCGCGGTATCAAATTCCACATAGGCACGCGCGTACTGATATTTGCCACGGGTCTCGTTGCCGATCTCGGTGGTGCCTTCCGGCAGGTCCAGATAGCGGTTCTGGTCTTTGTCAAAGTAGGCGAAGCGGATGTTTTTGATGGGCTGGTCGAACTCCATCACGAAGAACTCTTTCTGGCTGGGGGCCCAGCCGTCAGAGAAGCGATGGCCCTCGATCCGGTTGTGGGTTTTGTCCCATTTCAGATAGGAGTCGGAGGTGTAGTCCCAGTTGACCTTGAAGCCGAGGTTGACCACGATTTCCGATTTTTTATCTTGCGGGAAGGTGTAGCGATGAACCCCCACCCGATCCGAGGCGGTCAGCTCGGCCTTGATCCCGTAATCCTTCAGATTGACCTTGTAGTAGCCCGCCGTTGCCTCTTCATCCTTGTGGCTGTAGCGGGAGGCCTCCAGATTCAGTGAGGCCGACCCCTCGTTCAGCATGAAATTGGAGCGTGAGTTGATCGGCATCACCAGAATATCGTTGAGATCTCCAGCTCCGGCGCCCGAGAGGTGAGTGTGGGAAAACCCGGCGAGGCGGTTGTCGTGGTAGTAATAGCCGGAGATATATTCCCAGCCATTGGCCCCATTATTGGGCGACAGCTGCACCATGCCATGCGGGGTAGTGGCACCAGGATAGGTGTTGCCTAAATTACCTGTGCCGATGAACGGATTGACGTAACGGGAGACGTTAGTCTCTTTATTGTTATCGACAGCGGTATCCGAGTCATTTTGACAACCGGATATACCAACCAGGCCAGCCAGTACGGCACACGCGAGCAGGGAACGTTTCAGTTTCATATTTGTCGCCACAGGTTAATGAAAGTAGGGTATCGAACGTATAAAAACAGATAATGCAGAACGCCGGGCCAGCCAATGAATATCTGCCGGATGAGAGAGCCATCTGCATGTATTACCCCGACTGTCACTGGATATAGAGGGTGACGGGGGGAATATCAGCCAGATAAAATGGATCTTGAAAACGATCTGGCCATACAGGCGGAAAAATAAATGCGCAGAAAAATAACAGGCACCCAGAGCCTGATTTAAAAAATCGCCCCTTACACTTATGAAATAAGTGGCTGAGCTGTGTTACATCTGGAATATATAAATGCTCTTAAAAGTTTTTCCTGCTGCCTGTAAATTAACGGTTTCTATTATTTCGTTGATTAATATCCTGGGACAGAGGAAAAAAATGGCATTAACTGGATTTTTATGACGTGTGGGGAAGGGTGTGAGCTGGCTCGCATAACTGCAGGGTGGCGTGACCAGGGAGGCTAAATGATATTAATCATTATAAGTCAGCGTGTTATTCTTCGATGTTGAGTTAAATGACCGATTTTGTGAGTCGTACCGGGCTCCACATGGTCAGATGAGCTGAAAAAAAGGGCCCTGCTGGGCCCTTTGAACAGAGGGTGATGAGCCGATGGCCCACCAGGATCAGCGGTTGCTGGCGCGGGCAAAACGCCCTTCAGCCGTCACGCGATAATCGCTGGTGCTGGCGGGTACAAATGCAGATTGCCCTATGGTCAGTGTCAGACGCTCGCCATCCTGGCCAATGAGGGTGATGGGCCCATCGATGGCGAACAGGATCTCGGCATTGCCGGTGGTGAGGGCATGTTCGCCTGCGCCATATACGCTGAAGGTGAAATCCGGTACCGGCACGTCGAAGTGCTGTACTGTGCCTTCCATGCGAGGGGTGAGCAGGATCTGGTCGTCCGGTTTGGCGACACAGCGGGTGCAGGCCAGCAGCTCCGGCACATCCATGTATTTGGGGGTCAGACCGGCACGCAGCACGTTGTCGGAGTTGGCCATGATCTCGAGGCCAGTGCCGTGGATGTAGGCGTGGGGGGTCTGGGCGTCGAGGAACATCGCCTGACCCGGCTCAAGTGTTACCACGTTGAGCAGCAACGGCGAGAAGAGCCCCACATCCCCCGGGTACTGGTTGGCCAGCTTGCTGATGGTGGCGAAAGTCTCTTCATCCTGATGGGCGGCGGCATAGGCCAGCAGGCCAGCCAGCGCCTCGTCCTTGCGATCACCGCTGAGGATCAGCAACTGGTGGAAGAAGTGCTGCAGGCCAGCTTCATCCTGTGACTGGCGAAGCGCCGCGGTCAGGTCGACCAGTGCGGGCAGCGCCATGCGATCGAACAGGGCCAGGATGGCCGGGATGGCGCGAAAGCCGTTCATCGCCTGATAGCGGGTGAGGGCAAAGACCAGCTCCGGCTTGTGGTTCGGATCCTTGTAGTTGCGGTTGCTCGCCTTGATATCGATGCCTGCGGCTTCTTCTTTGGCAAAACCGGCTTCGGCCTGTGCCTTGCTCGGATGTACCTGAATGGAGAGGGCTTGCTCGGCGCAGAGCACCTTGAACAGGAAGGGGAGTGAGCCGAAACGAGCCTGGGTAGCTTCGCCCAGCATGGCGACGGGGTTGGCGTCAATCAGGCTGGAAAGCTTCACGGTCTCGCCTGCCAGGGTCACTTCGGAGCAGCCATTGGGGTGAGCGCCCATCCACAGTTCAGCTTGTGGTTTGCCTTCGGGATTTTTGATGCCAAACAGCGTGGTCAGGGAGTCACGACTGCCCCAGACATAATCCTGGATCGGGTTGCACATTAGAAAAAACGGCGGGTAGCTCATGGATGGCTCCTTGTATCAGAACGATTTTTTGGGAATTTCAGTCTGGCGCGGACTATAGCATGGCAGGGGCAGCGCACCGCAATCGGTTGCTCTCTGCATCTTGATCAGGATCATTCATGAGTATCATCTTTACCCAGCTGTTGGACGGCTTTCTAAGTGAGGGGGGAGGCTTTGAGAAGGTGTTGTTTGCCTCTGACAAAGGGGTGCCTCCCTGCTTCAGTTATCAGGTCAATTTTCCGCGTCTCGAGCTGGTATTCAGTGGTCACTATCTCAACCAGATCTGGTCCCCGGAAGGGGATGTGCAGTCGGTACAGATGGGGCCGCGGGAGGCGATGTACATTCCCCCCAACGGCTGGAACAAGCCGGATTGGGACAATGACTGTTCCGTGCTCAGCCTGTTGTTCGGCAAGCGTCAGATAGGGTTCAGTCTGGTGAGCAAGCACAAGGGAGACACCGGCTTCTTCGATGTGCAGAAGCACAGTATTCAGGCCGGTGCCGGACGGGCGCTCGATCATATCCTGCTCTCCCTCAACACCCTTGCGCAGGAGCCGATAAGGGCACCGATGGACAATCACCTGCTGCAGGCGCTGCTCAGTTACTCACGGCAGTTGCTGGTGGAGTCGGAGAGCGGTCGTCCTCGTGGCTCCGATCTTTTTCACGGCATCTGCATCTACATTCAGGAAAATTTCCACCGCCCCATCAGTCGCGAATGCATCGCCGCCCGCTTCAATCTCTCCCCCAGCCATCTCTCACGCCTGTTCCGCCAGCAGGGGCACATGCGGCTAGCGGACTACATCAGCTGGGTGCGGCTGGAGCGGGCCAAGTTCATGCTGAAAAAGTATCGCTTCCGTCTCGAAGAGGTCGCCAATCGCTGCGGGTTTACCGACGTGAACTACTTCTGCCGGGTGTTCAAACAGAAGACCGGCTTGACCCCTTCCCAGTACCGTTCCCTGAGTCAGCCGCAGGCGGCGGCCAGCGAGCTGGAGGGATAACGGGGCTGTGTCGGGAAGGCGTGGTGACGGCGCACTGGCGGGTGGCTACCTCTTTGGTCTGACATGCTTTCTTGTCGTTTTATTATGAAAATGAATGGGCTAAGATGGCCGCGCGCAACAAACAAGTTGATAACAAACGGAAGTTAGGAGATGCCGATGGAAAGCAAAGTAGTAATCCCGACCCAGGGTCAGAAAATCACAGTCGATGCCAACGGCAAGCTGCAGGTTCCCAACCATCCGATCATTCCGTTTATTGAAGGGGATGGCATCGGTGTTGACGTAACCCCTGCCATGTTGAATGTGGTGAATGCTGCGGTCGAGAAAGCCTACAAGGGCGAGCGCAAGATCGCCTGGATGGAGATCTATACCGGCGAGAAATCGACTCATGTCTATGGCGAAGGTGCCTGGCTGCCGGCCGAAACCTTGGATTTCATTCGCGAATACTGCGTGGCCATCAAGGGCCCGCTGACTACTCCGGTCGGTGGCGGTATCCGCTCCCTCAACGTGGCCCTGCGTCAGGAGCTGGATCTCTACATCTGCCTGCGCCCGGTGCGTTACTACGACGGCACCCCGAGCCCGGTGAAACGTCCTGATCTGACCGACATGGTGATCTTCCGCGAAAACGCCGAAGACATCTACGCCGGCATCGAGTGGAAGGCCGACAGTGCCGAAGCGAACAAGGTGATCGCCTTCCTGCAAAACGAGATGGGCGTGAAGAAAATTCGCTTCCCCGAGTCCTGTGGTATCGGCATCAAGCCGATGTCCAAAGCCGGTACCGAGCGTCTGGTGCGTGCCGCTATCGAGTATGCCATCGACAACGATCGCGACTCCGTGACCCTGGTGCACAAGGGCAACATCATGAAGTTCACCGAAGGTGCCTTCAAGGATTGGGGTTATGCTCTGGCTCAGAACGAGTACGGCGCCCAGCTGATCGACGGCGGCCCCTGGTGCTCCTTCAAGAACCCGAAAACCGGCAAGACCATCGTCATCAAGGATGTTATCGCCGATGCCTTCTTGCAGCAGATCCTGCTGCGTCCGGCCGAGTATGACGTCATCGCCTGTATGAACCTCAACGGCGACTACATCTCCGACGCGCTGGCCGCTCAGGTAGGCGGTATCGGTATCGCGCCGGGTGCCAACATCGGCGATGGTGTGGCCCTGTTCGAAGCGACCCACGGTACTGCACCTAAGTATGCCGGTCAGGACAAGGTCAACCCGGGCTCGCTGATCCTCTCCGCCGAGATGATGCTGCGCCACATGGGCTGGGTTGAAGCGGCCGATCTCATCATCAAGGGGATGGAAGCGGCGATCCGCAACAAGACCGTCACCTATGACTTCGAGCGTCTGATGGAAGGAGCCACCCTGCGCTCCTGCTCCCAGTTTGCTCAGGACATGATCGACCAGATGTAATCTGCTGCTTGCCAGAAACGCAAAACCGGCGCCATGTGCGCCGGTTTTTTTATCGCGAAAGAGTGCAGGGGCTTATTGCGCCTGCTCTACGTGTTGCTGATAGCGTTGCTGCCATTTGCTGGTTTCTGCTTCATCACCCTGGGCCTTCCAGAAGGCGCAGATGGTGTTGGCAAGTTCCGAAGCCATCGCATGATCTCCGTCACGTCGACTCATCAGATAATCTCCCAGCCAGCTTTGATATTGTTTCATTACCCGATCTCCTTATCTCATGTGCCCTTGAGGGTGCCCACCTTGACGGGAGCCTGTCGGCTCATCCTGGGGGGAACATCATCAGGCATGATGGTGCAAAGTCACGACCCGGGCAGAGAGCCCGATGGGCAATCTGGCGGCGAACGTGACGCGAGATGTCAAAAAATGAGCGCCATTTTAGCACAAACTGACCAACTTGGGGAAATTGTCGCCATGGACTGCGACAGAACAGCCCCATCCCCTTGTTCTCAAAACAGAAAACCCGCCGTGAGGACGCGGTTGGTTTGGATGAAACCCGGGGAAACAGGGTGGGGAACCCTGTTGTGTCCGGTTGCATCGACGAGCTCGACACTTGGTTCTGGATGAGCAGTGTCATGGACTCAAGAAATGGTAGAGGGGGCATGCAAAAGGGCGTTATGCGGGAACTTGCTATGCGCGAAGCAATAGGGGGCAGCCTTGCTGCCAACAGATGGCTGGCAGCAAGGTGACGGTCGGGATCAGGTGGTCTTTTCCAGATGGTTTTGGTAAATCTGCTGCCACTTGTCCAGTTCGGTTTCATCTCCCTGTTGTTGCCAGAACTCGCAGATGGAACTCGCCATCTCGCATGCCATGGCGTGGTCACCGTCACGGCGACTCATCAGGTATTGCCCCAGCCAGCTTTGATACTGTTTCATTGCACGATCTCCTTATCTATTTAACCCTTGATACTGCAGCTGTGGGCCACTCGTCCGGCAGTGTTGCGCCACACTCCACTTTCGCCGCACGCTGCTTGTTATCGCCTCGCTTGTTGTCAATCAGGACAGAGAGCGTATGAGAAAAAGGCGAAAGTGTTAAAAATTGGCCACCACCTTATCACAAAATGGTGTGATATGCAGGCTTTGGGGCCAATTGAGTTATAAGCGTGGGTTGTGTGTCCCGATATCGCGACAGGGATTGACGGAGAGTATCGGCACGCAACTTGTGTCGCGAGCAGGCGTGTGGCCGGTTACTGGGTCACCCGACGCGCCTGCCAGTAGCGACTGTTCCAGTAGACGTTGTCGAGGCGGGAGCGGATCACTCCCTTGCTGGTGGAGGCGTGAATAAACTCGCCGGCACCTGTGTAGACCCCCACATGGTATTGCTGCCAGCCGGTCTTGAAGAAGACCAGGTCGCCGTGTTGCAGCCGGTAGCGATCCACCGGTTTGCCAATGCTGGCCTGAGATTCGGTGGTTCTTGGCAGGTTGAAGCCCAGCACCTGGCTGTAGGCGAGCTGGGTGAAGGCGGAGCAGTCTAGCCCGGCGCGGCTGGCGCCGCCCATGCGGTAGGGGACACCGCGCCATTGTTGGTAGAAGCCATCGAAGGCACTGCTCTGCCGGGGGGCCGGAGGTGGCTCCTGCGTGCTGGAGCAGGCGGCCAGCAGCAGAGTCAGCAGGGATAGCAGCAGCTTGCGATACATCGGGCTCTCTCCACGGACGGGTCTACCAAACGAGACATTGATCGAACGCCATATCCTGCCAAATCGTTCTGGCGGCAGGAGGGCACGCGACAACTTTTCCATCATAAACAGGGATCTGGCTCCAGACCTAGTCTCCGAGAGGAAAAATGTGGCGGTGAACTGAAAAACGCCAACCCGCGGGAGGGCTGGCGTTTGTTGTCACTCGTTGTGGCTGATCAGCGGTTTAAGCAGCTCGGCCAGCTTGTAGAAGGTCTGTACCCGGGTGGTGCTGGGGCGCCAGACCAGCCCAATCTCGCGATAGGAGGTCTCTCCCGGCAGCGGGATGGCCACCAGATCGGAGTTGGCAAGAATGCCTGCATCGATGGCCATCTGCGGCAGGAAGGTGGTGCCAAGACCCGCTTCCACCATCTGTACCAGGGTGTGCAGGCTGGTGGCGGCGAACGGGTTGATCTTGCTCTTGTCCCGCAGGCGACAGGCGCTCACTGCGTGCTCGGTGAGGCAGTGCTCCCGCTCCAGCAGGAAGATGCTCTGGTTGGGCAGCTCCTTGTAGTCGAACGGGGTATGCAGACCGGCCGCCATGCTGGCGGGCATCACCATGTGGAACGGATCCTGGCCGACGGTCTTGCAGTGAAATCCCCCGATCTCGATGGGCAGGGCGAGGATCAGCAAGTCGAGCTGACCCTGTTCCAGCTGCTTGAGCAGATTGCTGGTGGTGTCTTCACGCAGCAACAATTCGAGGTCAGGATAGGTTTTGCTGCACTCTTTCAGCAGCTTGCTGAGCAGGAAGGGTGCGATGGTGGGAATGCAACCCAGACGTACCGTCCCCTGCATCACGCCGCCCTGATGTTGCCCGAGCTCCATCAGATCCCGTGCATCGGAGAGCAAATTGCGAGCGCGCTCGACGATTTCCATGCCGACCGGGGTCATAATGAAGCTCTTGTGGTCCCGCTCCACCAGTTGCAGGTTCATCATGTCCTCCAGCGTCTGGATCCCGGTACTCAGGGTCGACTGGCTGACATGACAGGCCTTGGCGGCGCGGTTGAAGTTCTTGTGCTCATCGAGAGCGACCAGATATTGCAGCTGTTTGAGGCTGGGCCAACGTTGCATAGAAAAACCCGATTAATGCTATCTATTTAATTTGATTTAACTAATCTACCACCGGGTCTATAGTTTGTCGCTTGAATTAGATGGACTTGGCTCTAGGTAGCCCAATCCTCACCGGATTGTTCACTTCACATAAAGAGGAATTGAATATGGTATTGGTAGGCCGTCCCGCACCCGATTTTACCGCCGCAGCTGTTCTGGGTAATGGCGAGATCGTTGATTCATTCAACCTGTCATCCCACATCAAAGGCAAAGCTGCTGTCGTCTTCTTTTATCCGCTCGATTTCACCTTCGTCTGCCCGTCTGAGCTGATTGCCTTCGATCACCGTTATGAAGAGTTCCAGAAGCGTGGTGTGGAAGTGATCGGTGTTTCCATCGATTCCCAGTTCTCCCACAACGCATGGCGCAACACCAAAGTGGAAGATGGCGGTATTGGTCAGGTCAAGTACCCGCTGATCGCCGACGTGAAACACGAAATCTGCAAAGCCTATGACGTTGAGCATCCGGAAGCCGGCGTGGCGTTCCGTGGCTCCTTCCTGATCGACAAGAACGGTGTCGTTCGTCACCAGGTTGTCAACGATCTGCCGCTGGGCCGCAACATTGACGAGATGCTGCGCATGGTCGATGCCCTGCAATTCCACGAAGAGCACGGCGAAGTGTGCCCTGCTCAGTGGGAAAAAGGCAAAAAAGGTATGCAAGCCTCTCCGGACGGCGTTGCCAAGTACCTGTCCGAGAATGCTGACTCCCTGTAATCGGGCTGCACTCTCCTTGAAGAACCGGCGTCTTGGCGCCGGTTTTTTTATACCTGAGATTTATCCATCCTCTGACATAGTGGCCACACTCTTCTCGTTCCATCGTTCCATCGTTCCATCGTTCCATCGTTCCATCGTTCCATCGTTCCATCGCTCTTCTCGCTATTCCAAGCTGCCGTTCGCTGGCGTACTCGTCGTTTCGAAATGAGGTGCTGATCCGTATGGCTGGGTGGGGGATATGCCGACAGACAATAGCCATAAAAAAGCGCGCCATAGGCGCGCTCAGTTCACAAGCGGAGGTGTTATTCCTCAAAGATCCCGAAGTGATCCTTGGCGAAATTGACCCGCTGCTCCACGTTCATCTTCACCTGCCCCAGCTTCTCGATGGTCTTGAGATTGGGCACCAGGCCGCGACCGTTGGCGATCTGGATGGCAAGACCAGGACGGGCGTTGAGCTCCAGCAGCATGGGGCCGCGGAACTTGTCCAGCACCATATCGGTACCAATGTAGCCCAGACCCGACATCTCGTAGCAGGAGGCGGCGAGGGTGAGCAGGGTATCCCAGTGGGGCACCTTGAGCTCATAGAGGTCGAGGCCGGTATCCGGATGGTGGCGCAGCGGATTGCCAAACTGCACTGCCCGCAGGGCACGACCGGTACGCAGGCACAGACCCACCCCCACGGCGCCCTGGTGTAGGTTCGCCTTACCATCGGAGGCGGCGGTGGAGAGGCGCATCATCGCCATCACCGGGAACCCCTTGAAGATGATGACTCGGGCATCGGGTACCCCTTCGAAGGAGTAGCCGTCGAACACATCATCAAAGTTGATGAGGCCTTCGACCAGTGCCACGTCTGGCTTGCCGCCAAGCGAATAGAGCCCCGCCAGAATGTTGGAGACATGGCGCTCCAGATCCTGACCGGTAGAGGCGCTGCCGTTGGGTTTATAGAAGAGGCCATCTTCCTGACGCAGGATCACCAGGATCCCCTTGCCGCCCGAGCCACGGGCTGGCTTGATGCAGAAGCCCGGCCAATCTTTTACCAGCTCGGTGATGCGACCCACATCGTGCTGGGCACGGATGGTACCGATCAGCTCAGGCACGGTAACCCCTGCATCCAGCGCAATTTGCTTGGTCTGCAGCTTGTCATCCACCAGCGGATATAGGCTGCGCGGATTGTAGCGGCTGATGTAGGAGTGGTTGCGCTTGTTCATGCCGAGGATGCCTGATTGGGACAGGCTCCACGGGGTTGTGTATTTTTCCCAGAACCACATCGGTTACTTGTCCTTACCCGGGGTGACGCCAGATTTCATCTCGTCCACCAGCGGCTTGAAGCGCTTCAGTTCGCTCAGCTTGTAGCCGGTGTAGTTACCCATCAACAGCACGGTCGCCATCAGCACCAGCTGCAGGCCGAGGAAGTTGAAGGTGAGGTGACGAATAAGCTCGTTATCCATGGCCAGATAGGCGATGACAGCCACCAGCAGAGAGCCGCCGCCCTGGCGGAACACCTCTTTCGGGCCCTCTTCTTCCCACAGGATGGACATCCGTTCGATGGTCCAGGAGAGGATGATCATCGGGAAGAAGGTGATCTTCATGCCGTCGGTCAGCCCCAGCTTGAAGGCGAACGCCGAGAAGATACCGATCATCGAGATAACCATGATGATGATGGCCGATATTCGGGCGACCAGCAGCAGGTTAAGCCGAGACAGATAGGAGCGGATGATGAGACCGGTGCCGACGATAAGCAGGAAGCCGATGAGGCCGGTGACCAGCGAGGTCTGGATAAAGGCGACCGCGATCAGCACCGGCATGAAGGTACCGGAGGTCTTGATCCCCACCAGAACCCGCAGGAACACCACCATCAGCACGCCGATCGGGATCAGCAGCAAGCCCTTGAACAGGGTCTGCTCTTCCAGTGGTAGGCTGTGGATGGAGAAGTTCATCATCTCTGATTTTTCGAACTTCTGGGCCAGAGCAACGCTGACCGGCTGCTCCTGCTCGATCATCGAGAAGCTGACACGGGAGTTGTGACCACCGGTCACGTCCAGCAGGGCGCCGGAGTTGTATTCCCACAGCAGCAGGTTGGCCGGACGGCCCTGTTCACCGGTTTGCGGGTTGAACAGCTTGTAGTCGGTCGGGCTGTTGAATACCTGCAGGTAATCCACCAGCTCCTGACGACGGCGGCCATCTTCCAGATTCAGGGCATGCACCACGCGGGTGGGGACGTCAGCATTGTTGAGCAGCTCGGCGATCAGGTTGGCGCGGCTCTTGTGCTTTTTCAGCAGCTCGGCGTTCTGCTCCTGCTTCTCGATCTCTTTGATGATCTCGCGAGTCAGGGTGTAGCCGTCGGCAGAGCGCTCCTGGGCCCGCTCGAGGATCTGCTTCATCGCGGTGGCGTAAGGCTCACTCTCGATCTGCTTCTCGATGGCAGGCGGCTGCGGATTGGCGGCCGGTTTGGCATGGGCATCCGCCATCATGTCGACGCGGTAGTAGAGCTCCTGACGGCCGGAGGCGGTGCGGATGGACCACTCGGCGCGGGCATCGCCATCTTTCTCGACAAACGAGAGGCCGTAACCTGGGCTGGCGGCGTTCTCGTTCATCAGGGTGAAACCGGGCTGGGTGCCCGGAATGGCCAGAGAGGCGATCACCGGCTCACCGGTCGCCTCAAACTCCAGCTTGGCTTCGATGGACCAGATCTGGCGCTTTTCACCGGGCGTCAGGGGTACATCCAACGCGATATGGTGATAGATCGTCATCCCCAGGCCGACAATGTACAGCAGGGCTACCAGCAAATAGAACGGCTTACGGGAAACCATGGATTATTTCACATCCTTGAGCTTGGGTTTGGGTTGGATATATTCGCGGGCCACATCAACCACGGCGATGTCTTTCAAAAATTCGCGACCCAGCAGCACAGGGAAGGTCATGTCGCTACGGTCTTTCAGGGTAAATTCGGCTTTCTCGGTCATGTCGCCAATGCGCACGGCCAGACGCACCACCGGACGGCGGTCCAGATCGTCGGCAGAGGCCTGACGCACCCGTACATGACGTACCAGCGGCGCTTCGATCTGGATCTTGTCGTCCACTTCCTGATGGCTCAGGAAGAAGCGTACCCAGTTTTTGCCGTTGCGCTCGAAAATGGTGATCTCCTGCGCACTGATGGAGGAGGTGGTCGCACCGGTATCGACCCGCGCCTGGAAGGCGTCGTTGGCCGCATCAACCCAGATCCACTCGGCTTCACCGACCATTAGCTTGCCATCGATGGTGTGACCCTGATTGGGGGCCGGGCACTTCTCGGTGGGGATGGCCATCGGCTTGGGCGGCTCGGAGGGGAGGGTGGCGAGCTTGTGGTCTACTTGCTTGACGGACTCTTTCATATTGGTGACATCTGTGTTGAGCTGAACCAGCAGGTGCTGTTGCTGCACATACTGCTTCTGTTGCTGTTCCATGGATGTTTGCAGGCGCTGCTCGCTCTGGCTCAGCTCGTTACGAAGCTCGGCCAGCGTCAGAGCAGGGACCTGAGGCGCTTTTTCCATATTGACACACCCGCCGAGACTAAGCAGGGAGAGCAGGGTCATTCCTTTTAATTTGCTTTTCATGTCATTCATTTAACTGTGCTTCCTGGAATTGGGTCAGTGTAACTTCCACAAGCGCCACCGGCTAGTCTTTGGCCTTGCGGGCAATCAGTACGGCACGTTTAGGCGCCGGGTGTCCTTCTACCGTGAGTGCCGGATTGTCTGGATCCAGATAGTCACTCAGGGATTCATTAATCATCCAGTCGGTACGACGCTGTTCGTCGGTGCTGGTCATATTCTCGTCTACTATCCGCACGTCGGTGAAGCCGCAGCGCTCGACCCACAGCTTGAGGGCGCGGCTTGAGGGAATAAACCAGACGTTGCGCATCTTGCCGTAACGATCGGTGGGCATCAGCACGTCGTTGACCCCGCCGTCAATCACCAGCGTCTCCAGCACCAGCTCGCCATCATCTTTCAATTGATTGCGCAGCTGCTCGATGTGCTCGATGGGGGATTTGCGGTGATAGAGCACCCCCATGGAGAAGACGGTGTCAAAGGCACGCAGTTCCGGTAGCTCCTGAATGCCGAGCGGCAACAGGTGGGCCCGCTGATCATTGCCCGCGAAGTGACGAATGGCCTCGAACTGGCAGAGGAACAGCGGACTCGGATCGATGCCGACCGCCAGCTTGGCCCCTTCACCCACCATGCGCCAGAGGTGGTAACCGCTGCCGCAGCCCACATCCAGCACGTAACGGCCTTCGAGCGGGCTGATATGGGGCAGCACCCGATCCCACTTCCAGTCAGAGCGCCACTCGGTATCGATATGGATGCCGTGCACGGTGAACGGCCCCTTGCGCCAGGGCATGAAGTGGCGCAGCAGGCTCTCGACCTTCTTGCGCTCCCCTTCGCCAAGGCTCTCGGCCGAGCCAATCTCGACCCGGCTTTTCAGCTCGACGTTGCCGGGGGAGACCACCGGCAGCTTGTTGAGGGCGCGGTTCCAGCGCGGCAGATCGCCATGCTGGTTGTCATGTTGCCAGGTGTGCAGCTGGGCGGGCAGGGTATGCAGCCAGTGGCTCAGCCGGTTTTTGGCAATCAGTTGATAGAAATTGGCAAAGTCGATCATGGCTGGGCGTCGCTGGATTTGATGGCAATCATGGAGCCGAAGTTGAAGCACTGGAACCAGAGATCCTGATGGACGAAACCGGCATCCCGCAGGCGTGCCTGATGCACCGGCAGGCTGTCGGTGCGCATCACGTTCTCAAGGGCAGTGCGTTTCTGGCTGATCTCCAGCTCGCTGTAGCCATTGGCCCGCTTGAAGTCGAGATGCAGATCGATAAGCAGCTCGTTGACCGGTTCATCTTCGAAGCGGAACTTTTCGCTCAGGATCAGGATCCCGCCCGGGCGCAGCCCATCGTGAATACGCTGGATCAGGGCGGCCCGTTTCTCTGGCTCGACAAACTGCAGGGTGAAGTTGAGCACCACCACGGAGGCGTTCTCGATCTCGATGTCGCAGATATCCGCCTCTACCAGCTCCACCGGCACCTCGGATTTGAAACCGGAGAGGTGGGCGCGGGCGCGTTCGATCATCGGGTGGGAGAGATCCACCGCGGTAATGCGGCAGCCGGGCTGGCTGACATGGCGACGCATCGCCTGGGTCGCGGCGCCCAGTGAGCAGCCGAGATCATAGAGTCGGCTCTCGGGTTGGGCGTAACGGGCGGCCATCATGCCGATGGCAGAGATGATGTTGCTGTAACCCGGCACCGAGCGCTGGATCATATCGGGGAATACGTCGACGACCTGTTCGTCAAAACAGAAGTCGCCCAATCGGGCGATCGGGGCGGCAAAAATTTGGTCTTTGGTCTGCATGCTGGCGCAACCTGACAGTCGGGACATCACCCGGCTGTATTGTTCAATTGAGTCGTTGGATGATACCCATCAGAGTAGGTCAATCATCTGTTTACGAACGGGGTGGCTGGTCGTGAAATCCTTTGGACCGCTCCTGCTCGTACGGGCCATGTTCCGGACCCTTACTTGGGGCGGTAGTGTAGAGGATTGATGGCCGTTTGTCTTGACGCCAGGGCTTGCCACGCCACAAAAAAGCACTTTTTTTGCAGCGAAACGATGGCCGCAGAATGGGTTGGCTAAAAGCGCAGCACTCCCTGCCGTGCGCGATCGTTTTCCCCCGGCCAGGGGGCCATCTCCTGCTCCAGCAAGCGGGTGATCTGGCGGGCCAGCTCAGGTGCCTGGGCGTTGTCGGCAGTATGTATATAGAGGTAGAGATCCTTGCCCTCGGAAAGCCACTGGCGCCAGTGGGGGAGCCAGCTGGGCAGGAAGGGGTGATTGGCCGCCGGATCCGGCAGGCCGATAAAGCGCACCATGGGGGCGTTGGCGGTGGCCAGCAGATGCACCGGTAGGTGCGGTTTCTTGCCCTGGGCATCGACAAGGGCTGGCGTGGTTGCTTGCACCGAGAAGAGTGGCCGGCTGTCGAGCATCACCCGGTTCACACTCTGTTCCATCAGCAGCCGGTTTAATGCCCGCTCGGCCTCCCCCTTGGCGAAAAAGTCGGGGTGACGCACCTCGAGGGCGTAGCGAAACGCCCGTGGCAGCCGCTCGATAAAGGCCGCCAGTCTGGCCAGCCCCTGTGGCCCGAAACGGGCGGGCAACTGCAGGGTGAGCAGCCCCAGCTTGTCGTGCAGCGGGGCGAGCAGGCGAATAAAGTCGGCGACTTGTTTGTCTGCGCTCACCAGATCGCTCTGGTGGCTGATGGTTTGCGGAAATTTGAAGTTGAAACGAAAGTGATCGGGCACCGCATCGGCCCAGCGCTGTACCGTGTCCGGTGTCGGCAGGGCGTAGAAGGTGGTGTTACCCTCCACCGAGTTGAAGACGGTGGCGTAGTGGGCGAGGTGTTCGGCAGGCTTGGCGCCAAGGCCCAGCAACTGGCCGGGCCAGCTGGGGTGGGACCACTGCGGCAGGCCCAAATAGAGGCTCATGGTGGCTAATCTCTTCGCTCTTGGTGCATTCGTGCCGATTTTTTGCCCGCTTTTTGCCATCGAGTGCAAAAAACTGGCGAAAGGAGGCTGCTGGCCATTTTACCCAAAAGGGGGTTTTCCTCTATAATGCCAGCCCTTTTGTTTTTCAATTTCTTGTGACCCATGCCTATCTACGAATATCGTTGCGACGTCTGTGGCCATGAATTGGCAAAACTGCAAAAGCTTTCCGATGCCCCCCTGACCGACTGTCCGGCCTGTAGCAAGCCGAATCTGGTCAAGCTGATATCGGCGGCAGGCTTCCGGCTCAAGGGAACCGGATGGTACGAGACTGATTTCAAACCGGGTAAGAAAAAGAATCTGGCCAGCTGTGAGACAGACGGTGCTTGCCAGTCGTGCCCGGCGGCCCAAGGTTAACCGTCTCTCTACAATTTCGAAGGAAGAAGTCCATGCGCTCTATCTATTGCGGACAGGTCAATGAGGCCCATGCAGGGCAGACCATTACATTGTGCGGTTGGGTTCATCGTCGTCGTGATCTCGGCGGTCTGATCTTTATCGATATGCGCGACCGCGAAGGGATCGTTCAGGTGTTCTTCGATCCGGACAAGCCGGACGCGTTCGCGCTGGCCTCCGAGCTGCGCGGCGAGTTCTGCATCCAGGTGACCGGCGTGGTGCGCACCCGTCCCGAGTCCCAGCGCAACAGCGACATGGCCACTGGCGCCATCGAAGTGTTCGCCCACGAACTCAACATCATCAACCGTGCCGAGCCGCTGCCGCTGGACTTCAATCAGGTCAACAGCGAAGAGATCAGCCTCAAGTATCGCTACCTGGATCTGCGTCGCCCCGAGATGGCCAAGTACCTGAAGACCCGTGCCAAGGCCAGCGCCTTCGTACGCCGCTTCATGGACGAGCACGGTTTCCTCGATATCGAGACCCCGATGCTGACCAAGGCCACCCCGGAAGGTGCCCGTGACTATCTGGTGCCGAGCCGTGTGCACAAGGGTAAGTTCTACGCTCTGCCGCAATCTCCCCAGCTGTTCAAGCAGCTGCTGATGATGTCCGGCTTCGATCGCTACTACCAGATCGTCAAGTGCTTCCGTGACGAAGACCTGCGTGCCGACCGCCAGCCGGAATTCACCCAGATCGACGTGGAGACCTCCTTCATGACCGCGCCGCAAGTGCGTGAAGTGATGGAAGAGATGATCCGCAAACTGTGGCTGCACATCCTGAACGTGGATCTGGGCGACTTCCCGATCATGACCTTCGACGAAGCCATGCGTCGCTACGGCTCCGACAAGCCGGATCTGCGTCTGCCAATGGAGCTGGTCGATGTGGCTGATCTGCTGACTACTGTCGAGTTCGCCGTGTTCGCTGGCCCCGCCAACGATCCGAAAGGCCGTGTGGCTGCCCTGAAAGTCCCGGGTGGTTCCGAGCTCTCTCGCAAGCAGATCGACGAATACACCAAGTTTGTCGGCATCTACGGTGCCAAGGGCCTGGCCTGGATGAAGGTCAACGAAGCGGCCAATGGTATCGAAGGCGTGCAGTCTCCGGTTGCCAAGTTCCTCTCTGACGCCATCGTGCGCGAGATCCTGACTCGTACCGGCGCTGCCGACGGCGACATCATCTTCTTTGGCGCTGACAGCAAGAAAGTGGTCTGCGATGCCATGGGCGCCCTGCGTCTGAAAGTGGGTCGCGATCTGGGCCTGCTGGAGAACAGCTGGAAACCGCTGTGGGTCATCGACTTCCCGATGTTCGAGGAAGATGGTGAAGGTGGTCTGGCCGCCATGCACCACCCGTTCACCGCGCCGAGCAACATGAGCCCGGCCGAGCTGAAAGCCAACCCTGTGGGTGCTTACGCCAACGCCTACGACATGGTGATCAACGGCTACGAAGTGGGTGGCGGCTCTGTCCGTATCCACAACAGCGAGATGCAATCCACCGTGTTCGATATCCTGGGTATCACCCCGGCCGAGCAGCGTCTGAAGTTTGGCTTCCTGCTGGATGCCCTGAAGTACGGCACCCCGCCGCACGCCGGTCTGGCCTTCGGTCTGGATCGTCTCAGCATGCTGCTGACCGGCACCGAAAACATTCGGGACGTCATCGCCTTCCCGAAAACGACCGCGGCCGCCTGTCTGATGACAGACGCCCCCAGCCTTGCCAATGCCGCCCAACTGGGTGAGCTGGCGATTGCAACCACCGTCAAGGGCGACGAGTAAGCCGATACCGGCACCGGAGGCCGCCGCCGTGCGGCCTCTGTGTTTCCCTTGGGTTAGTCATGATCAGTGTTACTGACATTTAAAAATAACGGAGAGTCTCTATGGCAGGTCACAGTAAATGGGCCAACATCAAACACCGCAAGGCCGCTCAGGACGCCAAGCGTGGCAAGATCTTCACCAAACTGATCCGCGAAATCACTACCTCCGCGCGTCTGGGTGATGCCGATCCGGCCAACAACCCGCGTCTGCGTGCTGCGGTGACTGCCGCCCTGACCAACAACATGACCCGCGACACCATCAACCGCGCCATTCAGCGTGGCGCCGGTGGTGGCGATGGCGAACAGCTCGAGACCATCGTGTACGAAGGTTACGGCCCGGCTGGCTCTGCGGTGATGGTAGAGTGCCTGACCGACAACCGTAACCGTACCGTAGCCGAAGTGCGCCACGCCTTCAGCAAGTGCGGTGGCAACCTGGGCACCGACGGCTCCGTTGCCTATCTGTTCAGCAAGAAAGGTCTGCTGACTTTCGTAGGCGTAGACGAAGATGCCCTGATGGATGCTGCGCTGGAAGCGGGCGCCGATGATGTGGTCACCGAAGAGGATGGCACCATCGAGGTGTATACCACCCCGAACGACTTCGGTACCGTGCTGGATGGTCTGGAAGCTGCCGGCTTCAAGGCCCAGAGCGCCGAAGTGACCATGATCCCCTCCACCGAAGCTGAGCTGGATGCAGAAACTGCACCCAAACTGATGCGCCTCATCGACATGCTGGAAGATCTGGACGACGTGCAAGAGGTTTACCACAACGGCTCCATCTCCGATGAAGTCGCTGCGACCCTCTGATCGCTGAATCGTGCTCTCCCGATGGCAGCCTGATGGCTGCCATTTTTTTATCTTTGCATCGTGGCAACTGTTGATGTGTCGGTTGAGCAATCGGCGCAACAATTCTCTTCACTGACAATCTTTCCCGCTTTCTCTGCGCATTATCATTGCTCTATTCATGCCAGTCGGTTGGCCCTGCACGTACGCCAGTCGGCAGTTCTGCTGCGTTGCGTTAGCGAGGTTCCGCTTATCCTGTTTATCACACCTTTAGCTCTTGAGATGGCGTTGACTGCTCACATCTGCCCGTCAGGGTAATTCGTTGAGGGTAGGGGATAGGAGGTGATGGAGCGTGCTCTTGTTATCACAGGTGCCCATCAATACAGAGTGACAGGTTGGGATGTTGATAGCGGATTGGCTGGGGCGAGTTGGTTGGTTGGTTGGTTGGTTGGTTGGTTGGTTGGGAAGTTAGGGGCTGCACTACCGCAATCGGCTGGAGAGAGGAGCTCTGTGATAAGTGGCAGATAAAAAAAGCCCGCGCAGTGCGCGGGCTTGTTATCTCAGGACTGGTTATCAGGCCTTGGATTTCTTCTTGCCTTCAACCTTGGCTTCAACCGGGGCAGCAGTTACCGGAGCGGCTTCGGTGAACGGACGACCGTAGTAGGAGTCCAGCAGAACCTGCTTCAGCTCGCTGATCAGCGGGTAGCGCGGGTTGGCGCCGGTGCACTGGTCATCGAAAGCTTCGATAGCCAGCTGGTCAACCTTGGCCAGGAAGTCAGCTTCAGTCACGCCAGCTTCGCGGATAGAGGCCGGGATACCCAGGGTCGCCTTCAGCTCGTCCAGCCAGGTCAGCAGCTTCTCGATCTTGGCTGCGGTGCGGTCACCGGCAGCAGTCAGACCCAGGTGGTCAGCGACTTCGGCGTAACGACGACGAGCCTGCGGACGGTCGTACTGGGAGAACGCAGTCTGCTTGGTCGGGTTGTCGTTCGCGTTGTAGCGGATGACGTTGCTGATCAGCAGGGCGTTAGCCAGACCGTGCGGAATGTGGAACTCGGCACCCAGTTTGTGAGCCATGGAGTGGCACACACCCAGGAAGGCGTTGGCGAACGCGATACCGGCGATGGTGGCAGCATTGTGCACCTTCTCACGAGCGATCGGGTCGTTGGCACCGTTCTGGTAGCTGGACGGCAGGTACTCTTTCAGCATTTTCAGGGCTTGCAGCGCCTGGCCGTCGGAGTACTCGTTAGCCAGTACGGAAACATAGGCTTCCATGGCGTGAGTCACGGCATCGATACCACCGAAGGCACACAGGGACTTCGGCATGCCCATGACCAGGTTGGCATCAACGATGGCCATGTTCGGGGTCAGCTCGTAGTCAGCCAGCGGATACTTCTGACCAGACACTTCATCGGTTACTACCGCAAACGGAGTGACTTCAGAGCCGGTACCGGAAGTGGTGGTGATACAGACCAGTTCGGCCTTCACGCCCATTTTCGGGAACTTGTAGATACGCTTGCGGATATCCATAAAGCGCATGGCCAGATCTTCGAACGCGGTGTTCGGGTGCTCGTACATTACCCACATGATCTTGGCCGCATCCATTGGTGAACCACCGCCCAGCGCCAGGATAACGTCCGGTTTGAAGGAGTTGGCCATCTCGGCACCCTTGCGAACCACAGCCAGGGTCGGGTCAGCTTCTACTTCGTAGAACACTTCCACTTCCATATTCTGTGCTTTCAGCAGGCTGACCAGTTCATCGGCGTAGCCGTTGTTGAACAGGAAGCGGTCGGTCACGACCATGGCACGCTTTTTACCTTCCAGGTCGCTCAGAGCGATCGGCAGGGAACCACGACGGAAGTAGATGGATTTCGGAAGTTTGTGCCACAGCATGTTTTCTGCCCGTTTTGCGACTGTCTTCTTGTTGATCAGGTGCTTCGGACCCACGTTTTCGGAGATGGAGTTACCGCTCCAGGAGCCGCAACCCAGGGTCAGGGACGGAGCCATTGCGAAGTTGTACAGGTCACCGATACCGCCTTGGGTAGACGGAGTGTTGATCAGGATACGCGCGGTCTTCATCTTGTCGCCGAAGTACTTGATGCGGTCAGCGTTGCGGTCCTGGTCGGTGTACAGACCTGAGGTGTGGCCGATACCACCGATGTTGACCATGTCACAGGCCATATCAACGGCGTTTTCGAAGCTGCTTGCACGGAACATACCGAGCAGCGGGGACAATTTCTCGTGAGCAAACTCATCTTCTGCACACAGCTTGACGCCTTCACCGATTAGGATCTTGGTATCAGCCGGTACAGTCACGCCTGCCATCTCGGCAATCTTGGTGGCTGGTTGGCCAACGATGTTGGCGTTCAGGGCACCGTTGATCAGGATGACTTTACGTACCTTGTCAGCATCTTCTTTGGAGAGCACGTGGCCCTTGTGGGATGCAAAGCGCTCTTTAACCTGGTCGTAGATGGCATCAACAACGATGACTGCCTGCTCGGAAGCACAGACCACGCCGTTATCGAAAGTTTTGGACATCAGGATGGAGGCAACGGCACGCTTCACGTCGGCGGTTTCGTCGATAACGATAGGTACGTTACCGGCACCCACACCGATAGCAGGCTTACCGGAGGAGTAGGCTGCTTTGACCATACCCGGGCCACCGGTGGCCAGGATCAGGTTGATGTCTTCGTGCTTCATCAGGGCGTTGGAGAGCTCAACAGACGGTTGGTCGATCCAGCCGATGATGTCTTTCGGTGCACCGGCGGCAACAGCTGCATCCAGTACCAGCTTGGCAGCGGTATTGGTGGATTTCTTGGCGCGGGGGTGCGGGGAGAAGATGATGGCGTTGCGGGTCTTGAGCGCGATCATGGATTTGAAGATCGCAGTGGAGGTCGGGTTGGTGGTCGGAACGATACCACAGATGATACCTACCGGCTCGGCGATGGTGATGGTACCCATCTGATCGTCTTCGCTCAGAATGCCGCAGGTCTTCTCGTCTTTGTACTTGTTGTAGATGTATTCGGAGGCGAAGTGGTTCTTGATAACCTTGTCTTCGATGATACCCATACCGGACTCTTCCACGGCCATCTGGGCCAGGGGGATACGGGCGTTGTTGGCGGCCAGGGCGGCGGCACGGAAGATCTTGTCTACCTGCTCTTGAGAGAAGCTGGCGAATTCACGCTGGGCTTCCTTAACGCGGGCGACCAGTGCATCCAGTTCAGCCAAATTGGTTACTGCCATGTTTATCTCCTGATTATTTGAAAACTGTTTAGTAAGACGTTGGCAATGCCCGGCAATTATAGTCGCCCTGTCAAGAGGGTATCGTTGCAACAGCTTTTTCACATGCCTTACTAAATCGCTTTCTGAGTCGATTATAGAGCGGGGCTGACTCAGAAAAACTTGATCTGGATCATGTGTAACAAAAGAACAAAAGAAATTTTATTTCACAATCCTTGTTTGACTGATGTTATCGGAATGTGCATCAAAGGGAAAGGCGAGATACTTGTTAACGCAGGGTAATAAACCACATTTATCAAGTGGTTAATTGCACTCAGCCATAGTATTACAGAGCTATTTTGGCGGTATAGGTTAGCAAATATGAGTGAATTGGTTTCAAAATCACCGACAAACGCACTTTATTCCAGCGTTTGTTGCAAAAATGATTGTTGTTTTAATCCATGACTAATCCGCTTTATTCCCCGAGGGCGCTATTTCTGCCCGCTTCGCGATTTTTGCGTTGTGGCTCTCTTGCCGAGTCAATGAAGTGATGTCTGGCCTGAAATAGTGGAAAGGCAAAGCATAGATTCTCTCGAGTCGCTAGGTAATTCGGTCAGCCACCGTCTGACTCTCTGGGCATGATTAAGCAGGCTTGCGCTCACTTTTCTGGCGCGTGTCGGGCGGTAGAAAGGGCTTTTGGCATCGGTTTATGCCAGTTAGCGCGGATGCATTAGATGAACTAACTAAAAAACCCTCAAAATGGTGAGATTATTTGATTGGTGCCCGCTCTGGCTATGATGTAAATTTACGCACGAAATTAATGGACTGGCCCGCTGGGCCCGAAACTCTATTGGAAGGCGCCTATGGCAGCAATTGACGTCTCGTTGTATCTGAAGTTTTTTGTCGGTTTGTTCGCAATTATCAACCCGCTTGGTTTGTTGCCGGTGTTTGTCAGTCTGACCAGCCACCATACCCAGGCCGAGCGGATGAAAACCAATACCACCGCCAATATCGCGGTGATGGTGATCCTGCTGGTCTCCATGTATATGGGGCAGCTGATCCTCGATGGGTTTGGTATCTCGCTGGCGTCGTTCCGGATCGCCGGTGGGTCGCTGATTACCCTGATTGCCTGGTCGATGCTGCAGGGCAAGCTGGGCGAGGTGAAGCACAACAAACAGGAAAAGGGCGAACTGGCTGTGCGCGAGTCTATCGCCGTGGTACCGCTGGCGCTGCCGCTTATGGCGGGCCCCGGTGCCATCTCCTCGGTGATTGTCTATGCCAGCCAGAGCCACTGGCAGCAGCTGCTCGGCATGTCAGTGGTTGTCGTTGTCTTCTCTTTCTGCTCCTGGCTCATCTTCCGCGCCGCGCCGCTGCTGTTCAAGATCATGGGCAACACCGGTATCAACGTGGTGACCCGTATCATGGGTCTTATCATGATGTCGCTGGGTATCGAGATCATGGTGGCCGGCATCAAGGGGGTTTTCCCCAGCTTGATGTGAGCCAGCTCCGCTTTATGAAAGCCGGTCCTCGTGACCGGCTTTTTATTGGTTGCTTTTTGCCCGGTCTTTTCTAGAATCGGGCGTTTGTGTGAAAAATGAGCGTTTTGTCGGTGTTTTAATACTGAAAAAGCGCGTGTCAGCTGATTTTTTAACCAGAAAATGACGGTTACCCTGACAATATCTGTTGCATTATCGGAATTGGCAGGGAATTATGCTGGGAGCGGGTTTTAACCCCGTCACTTTAAAAACGCATGGAATGTTCTTGTTGGAGTAGGGAAATGACTCATAAAAAAACAATGATTAACACATTGCTGATGGCTGCACTGTTTGGTGGCGTCAATGTGGCTCAGGCTGCCGATGTCCCGGCGGGAACCAAGCTGGCTGAAGTCCAGCAACTGGTAAAAGGCAACGGTTCCGAGCCTGCGACCTTGGACCCACAGAAAGTTGAAGGAACGCCTGAGTCTGCAATTTTGCGCGACCTCTTTGAAGGTCTCGTGACATCCGGTTCGAAAGGGGAAGTTGTTCCTGGTGTCGCAGAGTCTTGGGAAACCAAGGATAACAAGCACTACGTCTTCCACCTGCGCAAAGATGCCAAGTGGTCCAACGGTGAACCTGTCACCGCACATGATTTTGTATATGCCTTCCAGCGTGCAGTTGACCCCAAGACAGCCTCTCCTTACTCCTGGTATCTGGAGATGCCAACTATTGCCAATGCTACAGAGATCATTGCTGGCAAGAAGCCGGCTGATACGCTGGGCGTGAAGGCGACCGACGACTACACCTTCGAAGTGCAGCTCGAGAAGGCTATCCCTTATTTCGTAACCATGCTCTCTCACACCACCACCTACCCGGTACCGAAGAAGGTCATCGAGAAGTATGGTGAAAAATGGACCCAGCCGGGCAATATGGTAGGTAATGGTGCCTACGTATTGAAGGAGTGGGTTGTTAATGAGCGAATTGGCTTGGAGCGTAATAAAAACTACTGGAATGATGCGAAAACGGTGATCAACAAGGTTACCTATCTTCCGATCCAGTCCACCAACGCGGAGCTAAATCGCTTCTTGGCTGGTGAAATTGATATGACATGGAACGTGCCTATCGAACGTTTCAAGCAACTCAAGAAAGATTACCCGGCTGATTTGAAGGTTGAAGGTCTGGTTTCTACTTATTACTACCAGTTCAACATCAAGAAAAAGCCGTTTGATGACGTGCGAGTGCGAACTGCTCTTTCTTATGCGGTCAATCGTGACGTGATTGCAGATAAAGTCATGGGGCAAGGGCAAAAACCCGCATATGGGTTGACGCCTGACTATGTCGATGGTTTTAAACCGGTTGCCCCAGAGTGGTCAAAAATGACCCAGGCCGAGCGTGATGCCAAGGCCAAGGCGCTGCTTGAAGAGGCAGGTTTCGATGCCAGCAAGCCGTTGAAGTTCGAGCTGCTCTACAACACCGATGACAACCACAAGAAAGTGGCTGTGGCCGTTGCTTCCATGTGGAAAAAACTGGGTGCAGAGGTCAGTTTAGTGAACCAGGAGTGGAAAACTTACCTGGAAACCAAGAAGCAGGGCCAGTTTGACGTGGGTCGTGCCGGCTGGAGCGCCGACTACAACGAAGCCTCATCCATGCTGGATCTGATGCAGACCACTCACGGCAACAACGATGGCAAGTACTCCAATCCAGCGTTTGACAAGTTGATGACCGACTCTCGTGATCAGGTTGATGCGGACGCTCGCAACAAGCTCTATGTCCAGGCGGAAGAGATCCTGGCCAAGGACATGCCGATCATCCCGATATACCAATATGTTCAACCTCGGATGGTCAAAGCTTATGTTGGGGGTTACCCAAGCAACCCGCTGGATAACCTCTACAGCAAAGATATGTACATCATTGCTCACTGATTTAAAGCAACAAGTCGCATAACAAGCAGGGCCCGCCGGACGGCGGGCCTTTATTACAATCGCGACCCTTTGGAAGCAGTACAGGACAGGAAATGTCTATGTTGAAATTCATTTTTAAACGGCTATTGGAAGCGATCCCGACTCTGTTGGTCTTGATCACTGTCTCTTTCTTCATGATGCGTTTCGCCCCGGGTAACCCCTTTACCAGCGAACGTTCACTTCCCCCTGAAGTGATGGCCAATATCGAGGCCAAATATGGGCTCGACAAACCCATTGGCATGCAATATCTCACCTACCTGGGCAACCTGGTGCAGGGTGATTTGGGTCCCTCTTTCAAATACAAGGATTTCACCGTCAATGATCTGGTGAGCCAGGCGTTGCCTGTATCCGCCAAGATCGGGACCACGGCCTTCTTCTTCGCCGTGTTGCTGGGGGTCACCTTCGGCACCATAGCGGCACTGAAACAGAACACCATCATCGATTATCTGCTGATGTCGTCGGCTATGGCCGGGGTGGTGATCCCGGGCTTTGTGCTGGCGCCCTTGCTGGTGCTGTTTTTCAGTATTCATCTGGGCTGGTTCCCTGCCGGTGGCTGGCAGGGCGGTGGCATCCAGTTTATGGTGCTGCCGGTGTTCGGCATGATGATGTACTACATCTCTGCCATCTCGCGGATCATGCGGGGCAGCATGATCGAGACCATGAACTCCAACTTCATCCGTACCGCCCGTGCCAAGGGCTTGCCGCTGCGCCACATCATCCTGAAACACGCGCTGCGTCCGGCCATGCTGCCGGTGGTCTCCTATCTGGGCCCGGCCTTTGTCGGCATCATCACAGGTTCCGTGGTGATCGAGACCATCTTCGGCCTGCCGGGGATCGGTCAGCTGTTCGTCAACGGTGCCCTTAACCGTGATTACTCCATGGTGCTCGGTCTGACCATTCTGGTCGGCGCCCTCACCATCACCTTTAACGCAGTGGTCGATATTCTCTACGCCTTTATCGATCCCAAGATCCGTTACTAATTCGGGAGTTCATCATGGTTGTTTCAACTGAAAAACGCGATGCCGTCGAGGCGTTCGCGCAAAAAGTGGAAGTGGTGGAGGGGCGCTCCCTGTGGAAGGATGCCCGTCGCCGTTTCCTGCGCAACAAGGCGGCCCTGACCAGCCTGATCATTCTGACCATCATCGGTCTGGCGGTCATCTTTGGCCCCCATTTGTCCCAATACACCTTTGACGATCCGGACTGGGGCGCCATGCAGTCGCCGCCGGATATGGAAGCAGGTCACTACTTCGGAACCGACAGTCTGGGGCGCGATCTGTTCGTGCGCACCCTGCTGGGCGGTCGCATCTCCCTGATGGTCGGCATCATGGGCGCCATGGTGGCGGTCATCATCGGCACCCTGTATGGCGCGGCCTCCGGCTTTATCGGCGGGCGGGTCGACAGCCTGATGATGCGGGTACTGGAGATCCTCAACGCCTTCCCCTTCATGTTCTTTGTCATCATGCTGGTCACCTTCTTTGGCCGCAATCTGGCACTCATCTTTATCGCTATCGGGGCGGTGAGCTGGCTCGACATGGCGCGTATCGTGCGCGGCCAGACTCTCAGCCTCAAGAGCAAGGAGTTTATCGAGGCGGCCCACGTCTGTGGCGTCTCCAAGTGGAAGATCATCACCCGTCACATCGTACCGAACGTACTCGGTATCGTGGCCGTTTACGCCACCTTGCTGGTGCCGGGGATGATCATGTTTGAATCCTTCCTGAGTTTCCTGGGCCTTGGGGTTCAGGAACCGATGACCAGCTGGGGTGCCCTGCTGGATGAAGGCTCCAAGTCGATGGAAGTGGCCATCTGGCAACTGCTGTTCCCCGCCGGTTTTATGGTGGTGACCCTGTTTTGCTTCAACTTCCTCGGGGATGGTCTGCGTGACGCCCTTGATCCGAAAGATCGTTAATCGAGCATCGGGTCGACAGGAAAGCATCACGAAAGATCGATAAGGAGTTTTTATATGAAGTTACTGGATGTGAAAGATCTGCGGGTCGAGTTCAAGACCCCGGATGGCAATGTGGTGGCGGTCAACGACCTCAATTTTTCTCTCTCTGCGGGTGAAACCCTGGGGATCGTCGGCGAGTCCGGCTCCGGTAAATCCCAGACGGCCTTTGCCATCATGGGGCTGCTGGCCAAGAACGGCATTATTACCGGTTCCGCCAAGTTTCAGGGGGAGGAGATCCTCAACCTGCCGGAGTCCAAGCTCAACAAGATCCGCTCCGAGAAGATCGCCATGATCTTCCAGGACCCCATGACCTCGCTCAACCCCTACATGAAGGTGCAGGATCAGCTGATGGAAGTGCTGATGTTGCATAAGGGCGTCAGCAAGGCGGAAGCGTTCGAAGAGTCGGTGCGGATGCTCGATGCGGTGAAAATTCCCGAAGCGCGCAAGCGGATGGGGATGTATCCCCACGAGTTCTCCGGCGGCATGCGTCAGCGGGTGATGATCGCCATGGCACTGCTCTGCCGGCCGCAACTGCTGATCGCCGACGAACCGACTACCGCACTCGACGTGACCGTACAGGCCCAGATCATGACTCTGATGAATGAGCTCAAGCGCGAGTTCAACACCGCCATCATCATGATCACCCATGACCTTGGCGTGGTCGCCGGTATCTGCAACAAGGTGCTGGTGATGTATGCCGGTCGTACCATGGAGTACGGCAAGGTAGACGATATCTTCTATCGCCCGAGCCACCCCTACACCGAAGGCCTGCTGCGCGCCATTCCTCGTCTCGATACCGAAGGGGAAGTGTTGCCCACCATCCCGGGCAATCCGCCCAACCTGCTGCGTCTGCCGACCGGTTGCCCCTTCCAGGAGCGTTGCCACCGTGTGAGCGAGATTTGCGGCCAGCAGTCACCGATCCTGACCCCGTTCAACGACGGTCGGGAGCGTGCTTGCCACTGGGTTTCGGATGCCATGAACAAGGGGGCCAACTAAATGGGTGCCGACAAAAAATTGCTGTTGGAAGTGTCTGACCTCAAGGTCCACTTCAGTATCAAGAGTGGCAAGGCGTGGCCTTGGGCCAAGCCATCCGATTTGAAGGCGGTCGATGGCGTTACCCTGCGCCTCTACGAAGGGGAAACCCTCGGCGTGGTGGGTGAATCCGGCTGCGGCAAATCGACCTTTGCCCGCGCCATCATCGGTCTGGTACCGGCCACCGATGGCAAGGTGGTGTGGCTGGGTGACGATCTCACCAAGCTCGATCAGAATGCCCTGCGCGAGAAGCGCAAAGAGATCCAGATGATCTTCCAGGATCCGCTGGCTTCTCTGAACCCACGCATGACCATCGGCGACATCATCGCCGAGCCGCTCATCACCTTCTATCCCAACCTGCCACGGGAAGAGGTGAAGGAGAAGGTGCGCGCCATGATGAGCAAGGTGGGGTTGTTGCCCAACCTGGTCAACCGCTATCCGCACGAGTTCTCCGGCGGCCAGTGCCAGCGGATCGGGATTGCCCGGGCGCTGATCCTCGAGCCCAAGATGATCATCTGCGATGAGCCGGTGTCAGCGCTTGATGTCTCTATCCAGGCACAGGTGGTCAACCTGCTCAAATCCCTGCAAAAGGAGATGGGGCTGTCGCTCATCTTCATCGCCCACGATCTGTCGGTTGTCAAACATATCTCCGATCGGGTGCTGGTGATGTATCTGGGCAACGCCGTTGAGCTGGGGACTCGCAAGGAGATCTTTGCCAACCCGTTGCATCCCTACACCAAGGCGCTGATGTCCGCGGTGCCAATCCCGGACCCTGAGCTGGAGCGCAACAAGGTGATCCAGATCCTGGAGGGGGACTTGCCCTCACCGATGAACCCGCCGTCCGGTTGCGTGTTCCGCACCCGCTGCCCGGTGGCTGGCCCCGAGTGCGCCAAGACCCGCCCCGTGCTGGAGGGGAACTTCGATCACGCGGTCTCCTGCCTCAAGGTCGACCCGCTCTGATGGGGATGTGTTGAACCTGCTTGCGGGGCTCCTTGATGGGGCCCCGATTTATTTTTGACGGCAGTGAAGATGCCTCTTGGCGTTATCTTTTACCGCTGCTACTATCCGCGCAACAAGGGGAGTAACTTCTCGCCGGTTTGTCGTCATTACGGTGCACCCATATCCTGCAGTGCACCCGGCAGCCGGGCAGTCGATGCAAATCAGCTGTAAGTGAGACCTTGCCGAGAGGCAAGGTGTATATGCTCCAAACGCAAACCCACGCCTCTCGGTCGTGGGTTTTGTCGTTTTTGGGAGAAGTGAAAATGGGTGAATGGTGGATGTGGACCGGTTTCTTCAGCATAGTGCTGGTCCTGTTATGGATAGACATACGCTTTGTCGGTGGCGGCAAGTCACACAAGGTGTCCCTCAAAGAGGCGGGTGTCTGGTCCCTCATCTGGGTCAGCGTGGCGCTGCTCTTCAACCTGGCCATCTGGCTCTGGCTGGATCACAGCGCGGGCCGTGAGATTGCCAACCAGAAGGGACTGGAGTTCCTCACTGGCTACCTCATCGAGAAAGCGCTGGCAGTGGACAACGTATTCGTCTGGCTGATGCTGTTCGGTTACTTTGCCATTCCGGCCGAGCTGCAGCGCCGGGTGCTGCTCTATGGAGTACTGGGTGCCATCGTGATGCGTGCCGGTATGGTGTTCGCGGGTAGCTGGCTCATCGAGCAGTTCCACTGGATCCTCTATCTGTTTGGCGCTTTCCTGCTGCTGACCGGTGCCAAGATGCTGTGGGCGGCCGACAAGGAGCCTGATCTCGCCAACAACCCGTTGCTGGGCTGGATGCGCCGTCGTTTCAAGGTGACCGAGACCCTGGAAGGGGAGAAGTTCTTCGTCTGGCGTGACGGTGTGCGCTATGCCACCCCGCTGCTGCTCATTCTGGTGTTGGTGGAGGTGAGCGATCTCATCTTCGCGGTGGACAGTATCCCGGCCATCTTCGCGGTGACCACGGATCCCTTCATCGTGCTGACCTCCAACATCTTCGCCATCATGGGTCTGCGCGCCATGTACTTCCTACTGGCGGGTGTGGCTGATCGCTTCGCCCTGCTCAAATACGGTCTGGCGCTGATCCTGATGTTTATCGGGGTCAAGATGCTGCTGCTGGATATCTTCAAGATCCCGACCGGCATAGCACTGGGCGTAGTCGCGTTGATCCTGCTGGCATCCATGGGGCTGAGTCTGTTTGTGACCCGTAAAAAGGCCGCTTGAGCGCGGCAGACAATTAAGCAATAACAACAAGGGCTCCCGCGGGAGCCCTTTTTCATATCGTGTTATCCGCGTTTGATCTTCTTGGGGTTGGTGTAGCCCCAGATGGTGTACATGTCCGCCAGCAGGGCGCCGTTGTACTCCTCCAGATCCGCCTGTTTCACTTCGGCGTCACCCTGACGGCCAAACAGCACCACCTCGTCGCCGGGTTTCACCCCTTTCAGATCAGTCACATCCACCATGATGGTGTTCATGGAAGTCTTGCCGACCACCGGCACCTTCTGACCCTGGATCAGCACATAGGCCTTGTTGCTCAGGGAGCGGCGATAACCGTCGGAGTAGCCCAGCGGCAAGTTGGCGAGCCAGGAGTCACGCTTGAGAGTAAAGGTGCGGTCATAACCGACGGTGTTGCCCGCTGCATAGTGGTTGACCGAGGCGACCTGGGTCTTGAATGCCATCACCCGCTTGTACTCGGTGTGGGAGGGGATGGAGTCACCGTAGAGCAGGCCGCCCGGGCGCACCATGTCGAAGTAGGCGTCCGGCACGGCCAGGGTGGCGAAGGAGTTGGCGGCGTGGATGGTGATCTTGCTGCGATCCAGCTTGCCTGCTTCCAGCAGCCACTGGGAGTCCAGTTTGAACTGGGCCAGCCCCATCTTGACGTCCTCTTTCTCCTCAACCGGGAAGTGGGTCATGATGCCGACCGGGGTGATCCCCTTGAGCTTGAGCATGGCCAGCGCATCCTGCTTGGCATCGGCCAGACGCAGGTCGATGCCGTTGCGGCTCATGCCGGCGGAGTTGAGCGCGATATGCACCGGAATGGTGGTGTGGTGGCGCTGGGCGATATCGGCGATACCCTGGGCACTCACCAGACTGCCGATCAGCTCCTCCATCTTGTAGGGCAGGGCCTGCTCTACTTCATCCGGGGTGGCTGCACGCACCCGCATCAGACGGCCGGTAAAGCCCTTCTCGCGGGCGACGCGCGCCTCTTCGTTGCTGGCGATGCCGATGCAGGGGATATTGGCCTTGACCACGGAGGGGACCAGCAGGTCGATGCCATGACCGTAAGCGTCGGCCTTCATGATGGCGCAGATCTGCGGGCCCTTGTCGCCGAGGCGATCCTTGAGGGTCTGGATATTGTGCTCAAAGGCGCCCAGATCCACTTCCAACCAGGCGTTGCTGGCGGTTTGCTCCTGGCCGTTGCGATGATCCGTCGCAAGGGGCAGATAGGGAGCCGCAACGGCTTGGCCCGCGAGCAGGCCGAAGATCAGGGTAGCCAGCAGAGTTTTCTTGTGCATGGTGATTCCTTTTTGTTGTTCGCGTTGGATAGTTTGGACGGGGTCGGCCACATTGGTGGTGGTTTAACCACAACTTGTTGTTATTATTATGATCTTTGTCACTCTCAACAGGCGCTGACTGGTTGGGAGTCTACCGCAACACGGGTTCGGCCGACACTCGTCAGGGGAAGAAAATGGTCAATCTTGAGTTACGTTTGCCGCCACCACTGATCTTTCTGTTCTGTGCGGGGGCCATGTGGTGGCTGAGGGGCGCAGAGCAGCCCGGGGTGTGGGTAATGGTGCCGATGACTGTGCTGATCGTGGCGGGGGCCATCATGGGGTTTGGTGCCCTGCAACGGTTTCGCCACCACCAGACTACGGTCAGCCCCACCAAGCCTCAGCACACCAGCCGTCTGGTCACCTGTGGCGTCTATCGCCTCAGTCGCAATCCCATGTATCTGGGCTTGCTCTGCTGGCTGGCCGCCTGGGGTTGTTATCTCGGGGGTGTCTGGGTTTGGGCTGGGCCGATCGTGCTGGTGGCCTGGTTGACCCGTTTCCAGATCGTGCCGGAGGAGCGGCTGCTGCGCGCCCGCTTCGGCAACGAGTATGTGGCGTATTGCCAGCGTGTTCGCCGTTGGTGCTGATTGGCAGTGACCTGCGTGGGCTGAGCGGATAATTCGGGTCAGCCGTGCTGGATAAAGAGAACCCCGGGCGGGCCCGGGGTTCTCGAGGAACTGGTTAGAAAAAATCGCCCTTCTCGTCCTTGGTGGGTTCGAGGCTCCAGCCGGTGGCATCGCTGCTGCTGGCGATCTGCCCCTTCTCCTTCCACAGCTTGATCTTGAGGCGCAGGTTGTTGGCCGAGTCGGCGTTTTTCACCGCCTCTTCTTCCTCAATCACCCCTTCCACCACCAGGTCGAACAGGGCACTGTCGAAGGTAACCATGCCGAGGGCCTTCGATTTTTCCATCACCTCTTTGAGGCCGCCAAATTCGCCGCGTTTGATCATGTCGCGGATGGTGTGGGTGCCGAGCATGATCTCCACTGCGGCCCGGCGGCCGCCATCAGTGGTTTTCACCAGCCGCTGGGAGACAAAAGCCTTGAGGTTGTTGCCCAGATCGTTGAGCAGCTGGGGGCGGCGCTCCTCGGGGAAGAAGTTGATGATGCGATCCAGCGCCTGGTTGGCGTTGTTGGCGTGCAGGGTGGAGATGGCAAGGTGGCCGGTTTCGGAGAAGGCCAGCGCATGTTCCATGGTCTCGCGATCGCGAATTTCACCGATAAGGATGACGTCCGGCGCCTGACGCAGGGTGTTTTTCAGGGCGGCGTGGAAGCTGCGGGTATCCACGCCAACCTCCCGCTGGTTGATGATGCTCTTGCGGTGGCGATGAACGAACTCTACCGGATCCTCGATGGTGATGATGTGGCCGCCGCTGTTGCGGTTGCGGTGGTCGATAAGCGCTGCCAGCGAGGTAGATTTACCCGACCCGGTACCGCCGACAAACAGTACCAGACCGCGTTTTTCCATGATGGTGTCGAGCAGCACAGGCGGGAGTTTGAGATCTTCAAAGCGGGGGATTTCGGTCTTGATGTTGCGGGCCACCAGAGAGACTTCGTTGCGCTGCTTGAAGATGTTGACCCGAAAGCGGCCGATCTGGGGCAGGGAGATGGCGAGGTTCATCTCCAGATCCTTGTCAAATTGCAGTTTCTGCTCGCCATCCATGATCTCGGCGGCGATCCGCGCCACTTCACCCGGCTCCAGCGGCGTTTCGTTGAGGGGGCGCAGGCCGCCGTTAAACTTGGCGCAGGGGGGCGCGCCGGTCGACAGATAGAGGTCTGAGCCATCCTGCTTGGCCAGGATCTGTAACATGTCTCGCAATTCCATTTTTTTGCCTCGTCGATCAATGAGATGCCATGAGCGGGATGATATTGAGTGTACAGCCTCAGGCGCCGGTCAGTTTCTCGCGAAAGACAAAAAAGACCGCACCGAGAATGCAGAGCCCTGCCCAGAGATAGTCCCATTTCAGATCTTCCTTGAGATAGAAGATAGAGAAGGGGACGAATACGGTGAGGGTGATCACTTCTTGCAGGATTTTCAGTTGCCCCACACTCATCACGGTGTGGCCGATGCGGTTGGCTGGCACTTGCAGCAGGTATTCGAACAAGGCGATACCCCAGCTCACCAGGGCGGCAATGATCCAGGGTTTGTGGTTCATGCTCTTGAGATGAGCGTACCAGGCGAAGGTCATAAAGACGTTGCTGCAGAGCAGCAGACCGATACTGGCGAAAATCGGGTTCATGGGGTTCTCCTTTAAAATCAGGCGCATTTTATCCCTGAACCACCGGTTTTCATACGTGGTGCGGGAGGGTATTTTTAACCAACAGGATAAGCCGTGCGAGGTATGCGATGGGATGGGCAAGTTATGCGGGATTGTGTTGTTACTGTTATTTGCCATGCCGGTGCGAGCGACCCCGACGCTGACGGTGGCCACTGATCTGTGGCCGCCATTTCGCATCCTGCAAGCGGATGGCCGGTTGCAGGGGCTCGACATGGACATCCTGCGCCGGTTGCAACAGGCGAGCGGCATTGAGTTGCAGGTACGGCGGATGCCGTGGGGCAGGGCGCTCAAGCAGATGCAGACCGGTCAGGTCGATCTGATGATTGGCCTCGCCTATACCGCCGAGCGGGCGCAGTTCATCGACTATCTGCAGCCTGCCTACTACAAGTGCTGGCCCGCGTTTTATGGTCAGCCGATCAATGTGGCCCGGATCCACCAATACCGCGATCTGCAGGGGGTGAAGGTGGGCTATGTGCTCAATTCCGCCTACTTTGAGCCCTTCAACTCTGACAGTCGCCTCGACAAGCACGGAGTACCCACCGAAGATCAGCTGCTGCGCATGGTGCAGCGCGGTCACCTGCCGCTGATGATTGGCACCGACTGTCAGGTGGACTATGCCCCTAAGTCAGGGAAATGCCAGCCGGATAGGCAAGGCGGACTACCGCCCCGCCACGCCGGTGACCCTCTATCTGGGGATGAGCAAGCACTCACCTCATCAGTCGTTGCGCCAGCCCTTGCTGGTAGCGCTGCAAAATCTGGTGGCCAGCGGCGAGATAAGCGTGATGGCAAAGCGTTACCAGCCTTGACCTTGGGTGGCAAGCCACTGTTATCATGCCCTTTTCCTGCTTCCCCCAGGCGCTGCGACAGGGCTGGGGATGTAGCCTTGTTATTGTTGGGGATCATCCTTGTACCTCTCCCTTATCGCCCGCCAGCAGCGCTGGCAGCGGCGCTGGCTCGGTGGCCTGACGCTGCTGACCCTGCTGCTGTTTCTCTTATCCCTCGTCTGGGGCGAGTTTGTGCTGCTGCCCTGGCAGCCCCTTGGCGATCTCGAACAGCGCATCCTGCTGGAGCTGCGTCTGCCGCGCGCCTTGCTGGCCCTCTTGGCTGGTGCAGCGCTTGCCTGTGGCGGTGCCGTGCTGCAGGTGATGCTGCACAACCCGGTGGCGGAGCCCGGGCTGCTTGGTGTCTCAAGCGGGGCAGGACTGGCTGCCATGGTAGCGATGGCGGTAGCCAAATCCCTCGGTGTCTATCTGCCCGGCTGGGGGCTGTCACTGGCGGCCTTCGGTGGCGCCCTGCTGGTGACCATGCTGCTCATTCGGCTGGCTCGCCGGGCGCGTCTCGGCCATGCCCGCTTGCTACTGTTTGGGGTGGCTATCGGTATTCTCACCAATGCCGCCATGACCTGGCTGATGTACTTTGCCGACGACGGCTCCTTGCGTGAATTCATGTTCTGGATGATGGGCAGCCTCTCTTACGGCAGCCAGCAGTTTGCCTGGTGGTGGCTGGTGCTGCCGCTCACCCTGGGCTGGCTCTGCTGGCAGGGCAAGGCGCTGCAACAGTTGCTGCTGGGGGAGACCCAGGCCCGCCTGATGGGGATGGATGTCGACAGGATGCGAGTACGGCTGGTGCTGGCGGTCTGTCTGCTGACCGGGGTGGCGGTATCCCTGTGCGGGGTGATCGGTTTTGTCGGGCTGGTGGTGCCCCATCTGCTGCGGCTCTGTGGCGGTAGCGATCAGCGTTTCCTGCTGCCTGCGTCGGCGCTCGGTGGCGGGGCCCTGCTGCTGGCAGCCGATCTGGTTGCTCGATCCACCCTGAGCGCGGGGGAGTTGCCTATCGGGGTCATCACCGCCTCGGTGGGGGCGCCGCTCTTTATCTATCTGCTATTGAGGCAAACTGCTGATGGTTCTGCATGATTTGGTCGGGGCGCGCATTCAGCTTATTTACCCGTTGTTGAGGCAAGATGCCGATGTCGCCCGCTGATCACATGCCGGTTTCTTCTGGTGCTACTGCGCCGCTGCTGGAGGCGCGCGCACTCGCCATTGCCGGACGGCTCTCTCCCCTGGATATCCGCTGGCATGGCGGCCAGCTGGTGGCGCTGCTTGGCCCCAATGGCAGTGGCAAGTCGACCCTGCTCGGGGCGCTGGCGGGGATTTTACCCGCCGATGGCACAGTGTTGCTGGGGGGGGGAGTGCTTACTGACATGACTTGGCCCGAGCTTGCCAAACGGCGCGCCATGCTGCCCCAGCGTCAGCCCCAGCTGTTTCATATTCCGGTGTTTCAGGTGTTGAGCCTGGGGCTCGATGAGATGGTTGCACCCGCCAGACAGAACGAGGCGATAAATGCATTGTGCGAGGCATTGGAGCTGGAAGCTTTGCTGGCTCGTGACTTCAGCCGGTTGTCGGGGGGCGAGCAGCAGCGGGTGCTGATTGCCCGCACCCTGCTGCAGGTGTGGCCGAGCCTCAATCCGACCGGCAAGGTGCTGCTGCTGGACGAGCCGCTGGCGGGGCTCGACCTGCATCACCAGCTGGCGCTATTGCGGTTGCTGAAAACCCTGGCCGGGCAGGGCTTGCTGGTGGTGCTCGCCATCCACGATATCAATCTGGCCATCGACTGGGCCGACCGCATTCTCTGCCTGCAAGGGGGCGCGGTGGTGCGCGAAGGGGGTGTCGAGCTGGTGGATGAGACGCTGCTGGCGCAGGTATTCCAGATCCGCACCGACCGCATCGAAGCGGCGGGTCGGGTCTGGTTTATGCCCAGTTTGTGAGAAACAAGAAAGGCCCTTGGCGTCAGCCGAGGGCCTTTTTGAAGAATACGACTCGCTCCGTTTCGGCAAAGCCGAGTCGCTGGTGCATCTGCTGCGAGGCAAGATTGTCGATGGCGGCATCGGAGGCCAGTTCCCGGCAACCCAGCTCGCGGCCCCACTGCGCCACCTGAGCGATCAAGGCTTGGGCCACCCCACGCTGGCGCGAGGCCGGTTGCACATAGACCCCTTCCAGATACATCACAGGGCTGCTGTTGCAGCCATTCACGTAATCGTGGCGCAGGGCTGCATCGGCAAAGCCTACCGCCTGACTCTGCTCATCCAGCGCCAGAAAGGCGTTGAGATGTGCATTGGCCAACATCTCAACCCCTTCCTGCAGGTGGGCCGAAAGTGCGTGATGCGGCCACAGCTGCTGGCGCAGGGTTGCCCACTGCGCCAGCAGCGTCTCATCGAGGGGGACTATCTGCCAGCCGATATTTGTCATCGGGGCTCAGGCTTGCCGCTTGGCAAGGCGCACCTGCGCAGCCTCTGCCAGCATCGCCAGCAGGGTTTCGGTGTCGCTCCATGACAGGCAGGCATCGGTGATGCTCTGGCCAAAGGTGGCGGCGCAGCCGTTCTCCACATCCTGACGCCCTTCCACCAGGAAGCTCTCGGCCATGATACCGGCGATGCCGGTGCGGCCGCGGCGCAGCTGATCGCAGATATCTTGCGCGACCAGCAGCTGGCGACGGTGATCCTTCATGCTGTTGCCGTGGCTGAAATCGACCACCAGCCGCTCCGGCAGGCCCACATCGGCCAGCGCCTCGCACGCTTCATCGACACTGGCGGTGTCGTAGTTGGGTCGGTGGCCGCCACGCAGGATCACATGACCAAAGGGGTTACCGGCGGTGCGGTAGATGGTCATCTTGCCGTCCTTGTCCGGCGAATAGAAGATGTGGCTGTGACGGGCGGCACGCACCGCATCGATGGCGATGCGGGTATTGCCGTCGGTGCCGTTCTTGAAGCCAACCGGGCAGGAGAGGGCCGAAGCCATCTCGCGGTGTACCTGGGATTCGGTGGTGCGTGCGCCGATGGCGCCCCAGGTGATGAGGTCGGCAATATACTGGCCGGTCACCATATCGAGGAATTCGGTGGCGGTGGGCATGCCGATCTCGTTGATGTCGACCAGCAGTTTGCGCGCCAGTTTCAGCCCTTCGTTGACATCGAAGCTGCCATCGAGGCGCGGATCGTTGATCAGTCCCTTCCAGCCGACGATGGTGCGTGGTTTCTCGAAATAGGTGCGCATCACGATGCAGAGGCTCTCTTTATACTGCTCGCGCAGGGCGTTGAGGCGCTGGGCATACTCGCGAGCAGCAGCGGGATCATGGATAGAGCAGGGGCCGACAATGACCAGCAGGCGCTGATCGTCTCCGGCCAGAATGGCTTCCACTTCGCGACGGGCATCCAGCAGATTCTGGGCAATGGTATCGGTGATCGGAAACGCGTGTGCAAGCTCGCTCGGAGTGATCAGTGACTCCAGGCGACGGGTGCGCAATTCATCTGTGTGAATGGACATACAACTCAAGTCTCGAGTGGGTGGTGTCAGCCGCAAGGGGCGAAAAAGCAAAGAGATAAAATAAAGCAAAAGTCCCCTGATTGAAACCTTGGGGGGCTCTGATAGGATGTGAGGCCAAAATCGATTCCAAATGAGGTAGTTAGCGTGGCAAAGCCAGGGGCAACCGGGGTCACCCGCATCATCAACGCAACCGGTTACAGCATGAAGGGGCTCAAGTCAGCCTGGATTAACGAGGCGGCGTTTCGGCAGGAGCTGATGCTGATCCTGTTGCTGATGCCGCTGGCCTTCTGGCTGGGGGATTCTCTCAACCAGATCCTGCTGCTTATCGTCATCAGCTGGCTGGTGGTAATTGTCGAGATCCTCAACTCTGCCATTGAAGCTGTGGTAGACAGGGTTGGCTCCGAGCATCATGAGCTCTCCGGTCGTGCCAAGGATTTGGGCTCTGCCGCCGTCTTTATCGCGTTGGCCCTGAACGCCCTAGTGTGGGGTGCGCTGGTGGGCCGCAACCTGTTGGGATGGTGGTAAGCCATCACGCAGCTATCAGGCTCCACAACGTAAAAAAGCCCGTCATCACGACGGGCTTTTTGCTGCGCAGATAAGGGTCTATCAGTGGAGGATGCGGGCACGGATGGTGCCGTTGATCTCCTTGAGCTTGGCGAGCGCTTTCTCGCTGTGCTCGGTCTCCACGTCGATCACCACGTAACCTATATGGCTGCTGGTCTGCAGGTATTGACCGGCGATGTTGATCCCCTCTTCGGCGAAGATCTGGTTGATCTGGTTCATCACGCCCGGCTGGTTGCGGTGAATGTGCAGCAGGCGGCTGGAGCCCTTATGGCCCGGCAGCGACACTTCCGGGAAGTTGACGGCGGAGAGGGTGGAGCCGTTGTCGGAGTATTTGACCAGCTTGTTGGCCACTTCCAGCCCGATGTTCTCCTGCGCTTCATGGGTGGTGCCACCGATGTGCGGGGTCAGGATGACGTTTTCCAGCCCACGCAGCGGGCTTTGGAACTCTTCGTCATTGGACTTGGGCTCGACCGGGAAGACGTCGATGGCAGCGCCGGCGATATGCCCGCTCTTGATGACGTCAGCCAGCGCATCGATATCCACCACGGTACCGCGGGCGGCGTTGATGAAGATGGCGCCCGGTTTCATCATCCGCAGCTGCTCGGCACCGATCATGTTCTTGGTGGAGGCGGTCTCCGGCACATGCAGGCTGATGACGTCAGACATATTGAGCAGCTCGACCATGCTTGGCACCTGGATGGCGTTGCCCAGCGAGAGCTTGTTCTCGATATCGTAGTAATAAACCTTCATGCCGATGCTCTCGGCGATGATGCCAAGCTGGGTGCCGATATGGCCGTAGCCAATGATGCCGAGCTTCTTGCCGCGCGCTTCCACCGAGCGGTTGGCCAGTTTTTCCCACACGCCGCGATGGCACTTGGCGTTTTTCTCGGGGATGCCGCGCAGCAGCAGCAGGATCTCGCCCAGTACCAGCTCGGCGACCGAACGGGTGTTGGAGAAGGGGGCGTTGAAGACCGGAATACCGCGGATCTGGGCCGCTTCCAGCTCGACCTGGTTGGTACCGATGCAGAAGCAGCCGATGGCGACCAGCTTGTTGGCGGCGTCGAGGACTTTCTCGGTGATCTGGGTGCGGGAGCGCAGCCCGATGAAATGGACGTCGCGGATCTGCTCGATCAGCTCCTCTTCGGAGAGCGAGGTCTTGAGATACTCCACACTGGTGTAACCTGCGGCACGAAAGGTCTCTACGGTGTTGGGGTGAACCCCCTCCAGCAGCAGAACCTTGATTTTATCCTTGTCCAACGAAAACTTGGCAGTCATGACGATCCCTCTGTATGTGCAAACGTAAGTGCAGATTTGGTGTGCGAAGAAAACCGTAAAGTAGCAAAAACGTTTGGGAGAGGGAATATTTGTGACGAAAGTCAAATTCTTTGAAGTTATCAACGAATGTTGTAAACATCCGTATGCAACTTGTTGAGGGATAAATAAAAACGGCGCCATCAGGCGCCGTCATTTATTCACAGTGCAATGTTTGGGTCATATCCTATCCCGGTGCTCAATCAACGCCGCTGCTGCGTCAGAGGTTGCAGAGTGGCGCTGGCGAGGGAGGGAGGATGCCGCTGCACTGTGCTACCGGTGTCGGGATTACTGGGTAATCACGCCGTCCGGCGTACCGATCAGGACCACGTCGGCGCCGCGGGCGGCGAACAGGCCGTTGGTGACCACACCAACAATGGCGTTCAGTCGTACTTCCAGCGCCTTGGCGTCGGTAATGGCCATCCCTTTTACATCCAGAATGTGGTTGCCGTTGTCGGTGACCACACCTTCACGCCAGACCGGGTTGCCACCCAGTTTGCGGATTTCGCGGGCCACGTATTCGCGGGCCATCGGGATCACTTCCACCGGCAGCGGGAACTGGCCCAGCACGTCGACGGTCTTGGTGTTGTCGATGATGCAGATGAACTTGTCAGCGACGGCGGCAACGATCTTCTCGCGGGTCAGGGCTGCGCCACCGCCCTTGATCATGTCGCGGGTTGCGTTGATCTCGTCGGCGCCATCCACATAGACGGAGAGGGCGTCGATCTCGTTGAGATCATATACGGTGATGCCGAAGCCCTTGAGGCGCTCGGTAGAGGCCACGGAGCTGGATACCGCGCCCTTGATCTCGTCCTTCATGGTCGCCAGCGCGTCGATAAAGTGGTTGACGGTAGAGCCGGTGCCCACCCCGACGATGGTGCCGGGAACCACATACTTGAGCGCAGCCCAACCGGCCGCCTTCTTCATTTCATCTTGAGTCATGATCGTTCCTTAAGAAAAAAGCGGGCGCATTATATCCAACCCGGTACCCCGTCGCGACCTTGTTGCTCACGTTCCGGGGCAAAAAGAGGGACTTTGTAAATCGTTTGCCTGTTTATTCTGCGTTTGCGCGCACAAAGCAGGGGCTGCCTGCCAAAAACAGCCTATTCAAAGCGCCAGCAGTGGCTCGGGGTGATGATCTGGGGCAGCGGCACATCCCACTCCTCTTGCGGGACCGCATCCACCTGCTGGCAGTCGTGGGCAATGCCGAGTGGCTTGGGGCCCAGTTTGTGCTCATGCCAGATGGCGAGAGTGCGATCGTAGTAGCCGCCCCCCATGCCAAGGCGATTACCCTGGGCATCGAAGGCGACCAGCGGGGTGCAGATAAGATCGAGCGTGCTGTGGGGCACCACCTGCAGGATATCCAGCTCCGGCTCTTCGATGCCGTAGCGGTTGCGCACCATGGGACTGGTAGCGGTATAGCGCAAAAAGAGCAGGTGACCCGGAGTAAAGGGGTGGAGCACCGGCAGGTAGACCTCTTTGTGCTGGGCCCACAGCCAATGGATGGTGGGCAAGGGATTGATCTCCCCGTCATTGGCCAGATAGAGGGCAATGCGTTTGGCGGCGAGGATCTCGGGGTGTTGCTTGAACTGGGCCAGCAGCTGTTGGGCCGCCGCCTGCTGCTCGGCCGGACTCAGATTTTTGCGGCGTTGACGAACCAGTTGGCGCAGGGATTGACGTTCGGGTTGGGACTCATGCATGGGGAACCTCTGGTATAGCTGCGCATCGATGGCTTGAACGCGCTCTACCTTAGCACATTCACTCTTGACGTTAAGGGGGGCAGGGAAACCCCGTCCCGGACGGCTGATGCCCGGAACGGTGGGATAAATGCTGGCGGATCCGATAGTGAGTCAACAAGGGCCAGGGTGTGGCCCCTGTTGATGGCATGTCGGCGCGCCAGCGTCTGGTCTGTTACTTGTCAGCTTTGCCGCGCATCTGGTGCTTCACGAACACGGCAATCAGTGCCGCCACCGCGAGCGCCATCGGGTAGAAACTCATGCTCACTACCGCCAGCGGTGACAGGGCGAAGATGGAGCCCAGCAGCAGCGCCTGTGCGCCCCAGGGGATCAGACCCTGTACCACGCAGGAGAAAATATCGAGCATGGAGGCGGCGCGGCGCGGGGTGACACCGTGGTGTTCGGCCAGATCCCGGGCTACCTTGCTGGCGACGATAATAGCCACCGTGTTGTTGGCGGTGCAGAGGTTGGTGAGGCTCACCACCCCGGCGATGCCGAGCTCGGCGGCTTTCTCGTTCTGTTCACCATTGTGCTCGCGAGTGAAACGGGCAATCAGGGCGCTGATGCGCTCGCTGATCCATGCCAGTCCACCCTGACGTTCCATCAGGGCGCCGAGACCGCCGATCAGCATGGAGAGCAGGAAGATCTCCTGCATGCCGGTAAAGCCCTGATAGATATCCTTGCTGAACTGACCGATGGCGTAGCCGTTGATCATGCCCACTGCTCCGGCGGCCAGAATACCGATCCCCAGCACCACAAACACATTCACCCCGGCGAGCGCCAGCCCCAGGATCAGCAGATAAGGCATCACCTTGAACAGCTCGATGGCGCTGCCGTTGGCAGGGGATTCACCCACTGAGCCCAGGGTCAGATAGAGCAGGATCACCGCGATGGCAGCTGGGGCCGCAATCTTGAAGTTCTCGCGGAACTTGTCCTTCATCTCGCACCCCTGGCTGCGGGTGGCCGCGATGGTGGTGTCGGAGATGATGGAGAGGTTATCGCCAAACATGGCGCCGGAGAGAATGGTTCCCGCCATCAGCACCGGATCAATACCGGCCGCCTGTGCCACGCCCAGCGCGACCGGCGCCACGGCACCTATGGTGCCCATGGAGGTGCCCATGGCGGTAGCAATAAAGGCAGAGATGAGGAACAGCCCGGGCAACAGCGCCCAGCCAGGGATGAGGGAGAGGCCCAGCGCCACAGTAGCATCAACCCCGCCGGTGGCCTTGGCCACGCTGGCAAAGGCGCCCGCCAGCAGATAGATAAGGCACATCGCCATGATATTGCTGTGGCCGACTCCCTTGAAGAAGGTCTCCAGATTGCTGTTGAAGCTCTCTTTGCCAAGCAGCAGGGCCAGCATCACCGCAGGCAGGGCCGCAACCGGAGCAGGCAGCTGATAGAAGGCGAATTCGACCCCCTGCAGGGTCAGCCAGGTACCGGTACCGATAAAGAGTGCGAGAAAAACCAGAAGTGGCAACAAGGCCCTGGCACTGGGTTGAGTCTGGATCATGTGTTCCTCTGAAATTGAACAATGACCTCCTGTCATAAACTGCTTTGTACCTGTATCGGATAGGGATAGGGGGAAAACAGGGCGGGCATCCTGCCGCATTGGGGTGCCCACAGTAGTGAGTCAACCTCGCTTGGTCAAGATAGACGTCCAGATGGATAGGTGTTTTTGTTTGATGATTCTGGTGTTATTGAGATATCCAAAGAATATTCGGAAAAAGAAGTTAGCGCTGTTTATTGTTCATTACTGTTCTGACACAGTCCGCGGGTATCTGGGGGTATCGCGTGCCTTTAATAAGGAAAGAGGGAAACGATAAGATCTCTGCATGCCATCTTGGGGATTTCTCCCGCTGCCAAACGTCAGCCGCACCTCTCTCTATCTCTACGTGAGCATGGTGCGGATATTTCCAGAACGCTTGGACACAAGACCTGGGCTGTGTGGTTACTGTGTCAGTTTCTCTACCGCCTGAACGGCTGTCGCAATGGCATCCTGTTCCAGCGTCAGCGGAATGTGGCCAATACCCGGCAGCAGGGTGACAGGCCAGGGGATGCCGAGGCGTCTTAACTCAGGTTCAAGTTGATCAGTTTGGAAGGCTTCGTCATTTGTGCCAGCGATCACGGCGCAGGGGCGTTGCACATTGCGTATGTTTTGCTGGTAGTCACGCTCCGGCTGAAAGTTCGAAGCAAGGTTGAAGGAGTAGGATGGGGTCAGCAGGGATTTCGCCTCATCATTAAGGGCAAAATTCAGCACGGTCAGATGGTTGAGTGCGGAAATATGGAAACCGTTGAGGATGCTCAGGGCGATGAGGCGAGGCAAGCCGACACGCACCCAGCCACCGCTGTTGGGCCGGTAGTTGGCGGCGGTGGGGCCGAGATAGGGGGAGAGCAGCAGATAGCTCTCGAACAGGGTTTGTCGCGTGCTGCCAGCAACGCGCAGCACAAAGCCACCCCCTGACGAGAAACCGACGAGTGTTGCAGGCTTGTCGGGGGCTACCGACTTGATGAAATCTTCCAGATCGTCCTCAAGCTGACCGATGTAGGCAATGGTGCCTTTGTTGCCCGATGCGCCATGGCCGCGAATATCGAGGGCGTAGGCGTCGTATCCCGCTTGCGAAAAGGCGCTCGCCATCTTGTGCATGCTCTGGCTGCTGGCAGAAGAGCCATGAACCAGTACCACGCTGCCCTTGACCTTGTTGTTCTTCGTATTCTCCTCTGCGCCATAGTGCCGATAGGCCAACTGCGTGCCGTCACGCGCCGGGTATCTTGAGAGGGGTGGCATGTTGCTCCAGTCACTCCCCTTGAAAGGGTCGTTGATGCTGGCCATCGCCGGTGCCGGACTCGGCCCGCCAAACAGCAGAGCCGCGGCCAGCATGACCAGGGTCAGTGATATCAACCCCACAGCAAACAGCAATCCTGCGCTCATCTTTGCACCTCATTTGATATCGACACGGGCGTTGCCCTGATTTTGCTTATGCTGGCATTTCACTCGTTCGAACCTATCAGATGGCACCCGGTCTGCCAAATGATGGAGTGAGACGATGAAAAGCGGCCTGTGACCAAAAGGAAGTTCTTGGCCAGCCAGTGGGCGCTGCCGTTGGCGAGTGCAGCAAGGAGTGGTGGCATCATGGCTTTTCAAACCCGGCGCGGGCTGGTAAAACGGTCTCTTTCCATAATTAAAAGAGATGAGAGGGTGGAGATGGACAATCCGATCCGTGTGGCCGTGATGGGCTGTAATGGTCGTATGGGCAAGGTGCTGCTGGAGGCCATCACCAACACCGATGGCGTAGTGGTCGGTGCCGCGCTGGAGCGGCCGGGTTCGGCGGTGATCGGCCTTGATGCCGGTGAGCTCAATGGGCTGGGCCATCTGGGTGTGGCCATCAGCGATAGTCTGGACAAGGTGCGCGATGAGTTTGATCTTATCATCGACTTCACCCGCCCCGAGGTGACCCTGGCCAATCTGGCTTTTGCGCTGGCCCACCACAAGCAGATGGTGATCGGCACCACCGGTTTTGACGATGCAGGCAAGGCTGCTCTGAAAGAGGCTGGCAAGCAGATTGGTATCGTGTTCGCCTCCAACTACTCGGTCGGGGTCAACCTGGTGTTCAAACTGCTGGAGCAGGCCGCCAAGGTGATGGGGGATTACACCGACATCGAGATCATCGAAGGCCACCATCGCCACAAGGTGGATGCGCCATCCGGTACTGCGCTCTCCATGGGGGAAGTGGTCGCCAAAACGCTGGGCCGGGATCTGAAAGAGTGCGCCGTCTATGGCCGCGAGGGGATCACTGGCGAGCGGGATCGCAACACTATCGGCTTTGCCACCATTCGTGCCGGCGATCTGGTGGGGGAGCATACCGTCATGTTTGCCGATATCGGCGAGCGGGTGGAGATCAGCCACAAGGCCTCCAGCCGCCTGACCTTCGCCAACGGTGCTGTGCGGGCGGGCAAGTGGCTTGGTCAGCAGGGGGCCGGTCTTTATGACATGCAGGATGTGCTCAATCTCAAGTGATGCCTCTGAGCGGCACTTTCGTACTACTGCTACCCCAGTGAAAAACCCCGGCTTGCCGGGGTTTTTGCTGTCAGTCAGCCAGAGTTTGTGTAAAAAGACGCGCTATCGGCAATTTTTTATCTGAATGCCTTATAAATCACACTATTGCGTTATCCACCAGATTTTCCCTTCCTGAATGTCATCACCAGGTAACAGATTTGAGCATCTTTATGGCTGATTAAGCCATTTTTTTACACCAACAAGAAAAGACTAAAAATTCAAACGAAGAAAAACGTTTTCCATTTTTCATGTTCACTCTTGTCATCATAAAAGCGTTAAATTTGTGATTAATGTTTTTCGTGTAAAAATAAATGCCATTGTTTTAATTAGTTTTTTTGTTTGTTTTTGTCGCTATTGCTGGCTTGGTGGCATCTTTTGGTGGTGGTTTTTCATTTTCTTTCGTGGGAGGGGGTTGCAAAGCGGTTGAGTGCATAGATAATGGGTAATGTTGCTTTTTTATTGAATTTAGATGCATTTCATCTGAGAAAAGACGTTGAAATGCCACTTTTTTTAAGTAGAATGCGCCCAATTTGCCAGAAATCTGCCGGGTTCGAGTCCTGTCCAAGACCGGAACCGAGCCCGCAACACCCAGGTAAATTGCTGAATTTAAAGCTAAATAACTGGAGGTTGTCTTGAATCACACTGCATTGCTAGTGCTGGAAGATGGAACTGTATTCAAAGGCGTGTCGATAGGCGCCGAGGGATGTTCCGTTGGTGAAGTGGTTTTCAATACGTCGATGACGGGCTATCAGGAAATCCTCACCGATCCCTCTTATTCCCGTCAGATAGTCACCCTCACTTACCCCCATATAGGCAACACCGGCACCAACAGCGAAGATGAAGAGTCCAGTCAGATCCATGCTCAGGGATTGATCATCCGGGACCTTCCGATACTTGCCTCCAATTTCCGCAATCAGCAATCCCTCTCCGAATACCTTAAGTCTCACAACATCGTTGGCATCGCCGACATCGACACCCGTAAACTGACCCGCATCCTGCGCGAGAAAGGCGCTCAGGCTGGCTGCATTCTGGCCGGGAAACAGGTCGATGAAGCCTATGCTCTCGAACAGGCCCGCGCCTTCCCCGGTCTGAAGGGAATGGACTTGGCCAAAGAGGTGACGGTTGGTGAGGCGTACAACTGGACGACCGGGAGCTGGCAGCTTGGCAAGGGGCACGTCACCCCGGATTCCGACCAGCTGAAATATCACGTAGTGGCCTATGACTTTGGCGTCAAGCGCAACATCCTGCGGATGCTGGTTGACCGCGGCTGCCGCCTGACTGTTGTACCGGCCAAGACCCCGGCCGCCGAGGTACTGGCGATGAACCCGGATGGCATCTTCCTCTCCAACGGCCCCGGCGACCCCGAGCCGTGCGACTACGCCATCGAGGCCATCAAGGCTTTCCTCAATACCAACACGCCGGTGTTCGGCATCTGTCTGGGCCACCAGCTGCTGGGTCTGGCCTCCGGTGCCAAGACCGTCAAGATGAAGTTTGGCCACCACGGCGCCAACCATCCGGTGAAGAGCCTCGATGACAACACCGTCATGATCACCGCTCAGAACCACGGCTTTGCGGTAGACGAGAACAGCCTGCCGGATTGCCTGCGCGCCACCCACGTCTCCCTGTTCGATGGTTCCCTGCAAGGTATCCATCGCACCGACCGTCCGGCCTTCAGCTTCCAGGGACACCCCGAAGCGAGCCCGGGCCCGCACGATTGTGCCGGTCTTTTTGACCACTTTATTGAATTGATTAAGCAGTATCGCGCCTAAGAAATAGAGGAAAGAGTTTCATGCCAAAACGTAATGACCTTCAGAGCATCCTGATCCTCGGCGCCGGCCCCATCGTCATCGGCCAAGCCTGCGAATTTGACTACTCCGGCGCCCAGGCGTGCAAAGCCCTGCGCGAGGAGGGCTACCGCGTCATTCTGGTCAACTCCAACCCGGCCACCATCATGACCGACCCGGAGATGGCAGACGCCACCTACATCGAGCCCATCACCTGGGAAGTAGTGCGCGAAATCATCAAGAAAGAGCGCCCGGACGCCATCCTGCCCACCATGGGCGGCCAGACTGCGCTTAACTGCGCACTGGCGCTGGAGAAGCATGGCGTGCTGGCCGAGTTCGGTGTCGAGATGATCGGTGCCACCGCCGACGCCATCGACAAGGCCGAAGACCGCTCCCGCTTTGACAAGGCGATGCGCAGCATCGGCCTGGAGTGCCCGCGTGCCGGCATCGCCCACAACATGGAAGAGGCGTGGGGCGTGCAACAGATGGTTGGCTTCCCCTGCATCATCCGTCCCTCCTTTACCATGGGTGGCTCCGGTGGCGGCATCGCCTACAACACCGAAGAGTTCGTCGAGATCTGCGAGCGCGGTCTGGATCTCTCTCCGACCAAAGAGCTGCTCATCGACGAGTCGCTGATTGGCTGGAAAGAGTACGAGATGGAGGTGGTGCGGGATCGCAACGACAACTGCATCATCGTCTGCGCCATCGAAAACTTCGACCCCATGGGTATCCACACCGGTGACTCCATCACGGTCGCGCCAGCCCAGACGCTGACCGACAAGGAGTACCAGCTGATGCGCAACGCCTCCATGGCGGTGCTGCGCGAGATCGGCGTCGAGACCGGCGGCTCCAACGTCCAGTTCGGTATCAACCCGAAAGATGGCCGCATGGTCATCATCGAGATGAACCCGCGGGTGTCGCGCTCCTCTGCGCTGGCCTCCAAGGCGACCGGTTTCCCCATCGCCAAGATCGCCGCCAAGCTCGCCATCGGTTACACCCTGGACGAGCTGATGAACGACATCACCGGCGGTCGCACTCCGGCCTCTTTCGAGCCGGCCATCGACTACGTGGTGACCAAGGTGCCGCGCTTCAACTTCGAGAAGTTCGCTGGTGCCAACGACCGTCTGACGACCCAGATGAAGTCGGTCGGCGAAGTGATGGCCATCGGCCGCAACTTCCAGGAGTCCCTGCACAAGGCTCTGCGCGGTCTCGAGACTGGCAAGGCGGGCTTCGACCCCATGGTGGATCTGAACGCCCCGGACTCCCTGACCCGCATCCGTCACGAGCTGCAGGATGCCGGTGCCGAGCGTATCTTCTACATCGCCGACGCCTTCCGCGCCGGCCTCTCCATGGACGGCATCTTCAAGCTGACCAAGATTGACCCCTGGTTCCTGGTGCAGATTGAAGAGCTGGTGAAGCTGGAAGAAGAGGTGAAAGAGCGTGGCATGGCCGGTCTCGATGCCGACTTCCTGCGCGCCCTCAAGCGCAAGGGCTTTGCCGATGCGCGTCTGGCCAAGATCCTCGGTGTGGCCGAAGGGGAGGTGCGCAAGCTGCGTGCCCGCCACAACATCTTCCCAGTCTACAAGCGGGTCGATACCTGCGCCGCCGAGTTCGCTACCAACACCGCCTACATGTACTCCAGCTATGACGAGGAGTGCGAAGCCAACCCCACCGACCGCGACAAGATCATGGTCATCGGTGGCGGCCCGAACCGCATCGGTCAGGGCATCGAGTTCGACTACTGCTGCGTACACGCGGCGCTGGCCCTGCGCGAAGACGGTTACGAGACCATCATGGTCAACTGCAACCCGGAGACCGTCTCCACCGATTACGACACCTCGGATCGCCTCTACTTCGAGCCGGTGACCCTGGAAGATGTGCTGGAAATCGTGCGCATCGAGAAACCCAAGGGCGTTATCGTCCAGTACGGCGGCCAGACCCCGCTGAAGCTTGCACGGGCATTGGAAGCCAACGGCGTGCCGATTATCGGTACCAGCCCGGATGCCATCGACCGCGCCGAAGACCGCGAGCGCTTCCAGTCTGCCGTCGAGCGCCTCGGTCTCAAGCAGCCGGAAAACGGCACCGTCACCGCGCTGGAGCAGGCGGTTGTGGTGGCCGAGCGCATCACCTACCCGCTGGTGGTTCGCCCCTCCTACGTGCTGGGTGGCCGCGCTATGGAGATCGTCTACGACGAGACCGACCTGCGTCGCTACTTCGCCGAGGCGGTGAGCGTCTCCAACGAATCGCCGGTACTGCTGGACCGCTTCCTGGACGATGCCACCGAGCTGGACGTGGATGCCATTTGCGACGGTACCGATGTGGTTATCGGCGGCATCATGGAGCACATCGAGCAGGCCGGTATCCACTCCGGTGACTCCGGTTGCTCCCTGCCGCCCTACACCCTGTCCAAGAAGATTCAGGACGAGATCCGCGAGCAGGTGCGCAAGCTGGCGCTGGAGCTCGGTGTTATCGGCCTGATGAACGTGCAGTTCGCGGTCAAGGGCAATGACATCTACCTCATCGAGGTGAACCCGCGTGCCGCCCGTACCGTGCCGTTCGTCTCCAAGGCGACCGGTGCGCCGCTGGCCAAGATTGCCGCCCGCGTGATGGCCGGTCAGAGCCTGAAAGAGCAGGGCTTTACCAAAGAGATCATCCCGCCCTACTACTCGGTGAAAGAGGTGGTACTGCCGTTCGCCAAGTTCCCGGGGGTTGACCCGCTGCTGGGGCCGGAGATGCGCTCCACCGGTGAGGTGATGGGGGTGGGCAGCAGCTTTGCCGAGGCTTATGCCAAGGCGCAGCTGGGTGCCAACCACGCCGTACCGAAAGAGGGCCGTGCTCTCTTGTCAGTGCGTCACAGCGACAAGGCACAGGTGGTCGATTTGGCCGCCAAGCTGCTGGAGCTGGGTTACGAGCTCGACGCCACCCACGGCACCGCTGTCGCGCTGGGCGAGGCGAGCATCAACCCGCGTCTGGTCAACAAGGTGCACGAAGGTCGCCCGCACATTCTCGACCGCATCAAGAATGGCGAGTACACCTACATCGTCAACACCGCCGAAGGGCGGGTGGCCATCGAGGACTCCAAGCAGCTGCGCCGCGCGGCCCTGCAGAACAAGGTGGCGTATACCACCACCATGAACGAGGCATTCGCGACCTGCATGGCCATCAGTGTGGATGCCACTGCCAGCGTCAACTCGGTGCAGGAGTTGCACGAGCGGGTGAACAACCGCTAACGCTCTGCGCGCGAGCCATGCTCGCTCCGCATAGATGACAAGCCCCCGCCAGTAATGGCGGGGGCTTTTTTATGACGACGGGGTGGGTGCTGCGAGGACTGGACTTATGGGGCGAAGAGCGTAACTACCGTAAATCAGGCTGCGGCTTGCGACTGCGTGGACGGGGCAGGGCATGCCACAGCTTGCGGGCCGTGACCAGAAAGGGGCGCAGGATCAGCGCGCTCAGGCGGCTGTAGCGCACATTGTCTTTCGGGCCGACCCCGAAGGTGAGGGGCTCTGGCTGGTGGTTGGTGACGTAAAGAGTGCCGAACCACCAATCCCACAGCGACAGGTTGATCCCGAAGTTGTGGTTGAAGTGGCGGGGATCCCGGCTGTGGTGGATCTGATGCTGGGCCGGGCTGTTGAAGATATGCTCCAGCCGCGGGCCAAACGACAGCCAGATATGGCTATGGCGCAAATTGGCGGCCAGCGAGTTGAAGATCAGCACCAGATAGCCCACCCCAAACAGTGTGTAGGGGCGCACGGTTCCTCCGCACAGCCAGTAGAAGGCACCGGAGTAGAGGGAGAGAGCGCTCCCCTTGAGCAGGATTTCAGCGAGCTTCTCCACCAGATGAATGCGGCTGGCGGTCGGCGGTACCAGCACGGTGGCGCTGTGGTGCACCTTGTGAAACTCCCACAGCCAGCGGCTGTGAAAGAGACGGTGCAGCCAGTAGTGGACGAAATCGCTGACCAGAAATACCCCGAGACCGTAAAGCATCATCAGCCAGCTAGCCTCGGCCAGACGGGGACGCTCCCCCCACAGACGGGTGAGCGCGGAGGTAATATCCGTTGCCTGCAAAAGCCAGGGGTTGAGCAGGGTCAGGAGCGGCACGATCAGGGCCACATGGAGCAGGGCACGCACCAGATAATACTGATAATCGAGCAGGGCGGAGGGATGCAGCCAGATGGCACGGCCGCCGAGAAAACCGGCGAAACTGCCCGCTGCGGGGCCTTGCTGGTGCCGGCGCACACGGTAGAGGAGGTAGGCAATGAGGCCGGATATCAGCAGAAAGGGGAGGCCCAGCCGCCCGTTGAAGTCAAACAGTCCGGTCAGGCAGTGCCAGATCGGAGTGAGCAGCCACTGCTGCACGTAAGCAAAGAGATGGGCGAGCGTATCCATAGGGTCCATACCGTGAGCATCCTGGCGGCAGCATTCTAAATGTAAACAACTCTCGATAAAAGCCCATGTCTGTTGTCGGGTCATACCTGTTATCTGGTCATATCTGGGGGCGCTCCTGTTGCGGCAACCCCTGTCTGGTCAGGAAGAGGGGCGAGGTGATGGGACTTTAGCCTTGTGGATCAATTCTCTACAATGAGCCATCATGTGTGCGCCCGCCGCCTGGCGGGTTTGCCTCCAGCCTCAGTACCGGATATCCGATGACGCTCTCTCTCTTTTCTGTTTCCCCCGCCATGCGCACGCTGGCGCTGCTGATCCCCTTGCTGCTGGCCGGCTGTGCCAGCGATCCCGCTTCTGCCCCGGCGCCTGGCGACACAACGGGCGCAACTACGCCCGCCAAAAAGGCGACCCCGCCAGCCATGCAGCCGCGCAAGCCGGCGGATATGAAGAGCCGCATCGTGAGGTTTCTGCCCCGCCATGTGGTCGACAAGCAGGGGTGGGCCAACGATGTGGTGACGGCGCTCACTACCCAGGGGGTGACAGTCAATGACCACAACGTCTGTACCGTGCTGGCGGTAGCGGAGCAGGAGGCGACCTATCAGGCCGATCCCGTGGTGCCGGGCCTTGGCAAGATCGCCTGGAAGGAGATCAACTCGCGGGCGGCCAAGCTGCTGATCCCCGAGTTTATGGTGCGGGCCGCGCTCTCCATCAACTCGCCGACAGGCAAGAGCTATGCCGAGCGCATCGATGCGCTTCGCACCGAGCGGGAGATGAGCGAAATTTTCGAAGACATGATCAGCATGCTGCCGATGGGCAAGACCCTGTTTGGCAACATGAACCCGGTGCACACCGGCGGCCCGATGCAGGTGAGCATCGCCTTTGCCGAGGCCAATACCCGTGGTTACCCCTATCCGGTCAAGGAGTCCATCCGCCACGAAGTCTTTACCCGTCGCGGCGGTATCTGGTTTGGCACCAAACATATCTTCGGTTATGAGGCGGAGTACCCCGATACCCTCTACCGTTTCGCTGACTTCAACGCCGGCTGGTATGCCAGTCGCAACGCCGCCTTTCAGGCCGCCGTCAGCCGTTTGAGCGGTACCACGCTGGCTCTGGATGGCGATCTGATCCGCTATGACTCCGACCTGCCGGGCAAGACGGAACTCGCGGTCTATACCATTGCCAGCCGGATCAACATGAGTCAGCAGGCGATCCATCAGAGCCTGAAACTCGGCGATACCGCCGAATTTGGCCAGAGCGACCTCTATCATCGCGTGTTCACGCTGGCAGACCAGAAAGCGGGCAAGCGGTTGCCCCGCGCCATCCTGCCGGGCATTCAGCTGAAAAGCCCCAAGATCACCCGCAACCTCACCACCGCCTGGTTTGCCAAGCGGGTGGATGACAGGGAGCAGCGCTGCGTGCGGCAGATGGCGACCATTCGCTAAGAAACACAACAAGGGCGGCCAATTGGCCGCCCTTGTTGTTTCCGATGTTTACCGCTCTTCAGCTTGCCGCGTGATTATCTGCCGGCATTTCGGGTAAGCGCTGCATCCCCAGAACTGTTCCCCCTTGTTGCTGCCACGACGTGCGGTGCGAAGCACCATGGCGTTGCCGCATTTCGGGCAACGCTGCTGGGCGTGACTCGTGTCATGAAGGATGGGGAGCTCCTCTTTTACCATGCTGACGTTATTGCTTGGGGAAGAGGGAATGGCAGGTTGGTTGTGGCGCGCCTTTAGCTGCGCCACATGCTGTTTATGGGTCTGCCAATTGGCGGCCAGTCGTCCCCGCTGGATGGTGTCGATCACTCTGGTGACTTCGGCAGAGGTCAACACCTGCGTGGTTTTACTCTTGATATAGCGAATAAGCCCGCGGTTCATCACGTTATCCGGCATGGGGGTTTTAAAGGTGCAGTCGCCAGTAAAGTAAATAATCGAATGGAGCTGATGATCAGCAAGACCCAGCAAGGATTTGAGCGTCATCAGGTGCAGATAGTTTTGGCGCAGGGGATTTTGAAAGGTATGTCTGCGGCGATAGAGCTGCTGGGTCCAGCTCTTGTGGGCTGGATTGCCAAATATCCACCCCTTGATGTTCTTGGTTTCGATCACAAATAGCCCGAAGCGCGAGATGATCACATGGTCGATCTGGGTAGTGCCCTGCGGGGTTGGCAGCGTCACATCCTTGAGCAGGTGGTACTCCCGCTGGTCGAGAAAAAGCCGGATGCCCAAGTTGATAAATGCCTCCCCAACCATCCCCTTGAACCTGGGCGTTTTGATCAGGGTGGCAATCAACAACAGGGGCAGCAGATACCAGAACTGGCCCAGTAGAATCGCAATAACGGGTGTGAAGTCCATTTCAACGCTGTCGTCTGATGTGCAATGGCAACATGTTAACAGTGGGTTCAACAAGCGTGTGTGATCTATGCCACTACTACTCTGCCAGCGCCTGCATTGTTCTGTTTGTTACCCGGTGACGAGATAGTTCAATCGCAAAACCAGATTGAATTGAACTTTTTTATTCGGTTTTTTAAGTGACTGGTGGGGGGTAGGCTAGTCTCTACTGCGAAGCGAAGGGTTTCGCCGTCATTATGACCACAATGAGGATCTGATAGATGGACAAACACGCTAGCGGGGCCGGTCAGTGCCCCTTTGCCCACGGTGCCAATACCTCTGCCAGCCAGGAGCATCAAGTCTGGTGGCCCAATGCCCTTAACCTCGACATCCTGCACCAGCATGACAGCAAGACCAATCCGATGGATGAGACTTTCGATTATGCCGATGCCTTCAACAGCCTCGATTACGATGCCCTCAAAGCCGATCTGCATGCCCTGATGACCGACAGCCAGCCCTGGTGGCCGGCAGACTGGGGTCACTATGGCGGCCTGATGATCCGCATGGCCTGGCACTCCGCCGGCAGCTATCGCGCTACCGACGGACGCGGCGGTGCCAACACCGGCAACCAGCGCTTCGCTCCCCTCAACAGCTGGCCAGACAACGGCAACCTCGACAAGGCGCGCCGTCTGCTGTGGCCGATCAAACAGAAGTACGGCAACAAGATCTCCTGGGCTGACCTGATGATCCTGGCGGGCAACGTCGCCTATGAATCCATGGGGCTCAAGACCTTCGGCTTTGCCGGTGGCCGCGAGGATATCTGGCATCCGGAAAAAGATGTCTATTGGGGCTCCGAGAAGGAGTGGCTGGCACCGAGCGGTAGCGAAGGGAGCCGTTACAGCGGCGAACGGGATCTGGAGAACCCGCTGGCCGCGGTGATGATGGGGCTGATTTACGTCAACCCGGAAGGGGTGGATGGCAATCCCGATCCCCTGAAAACCGCCCACGACATGCGCGTCACCTTTGCCCGTATGGGGATGAATGACGAAGAGACCGTCGCCCTCACCGCCGGTGGCCACACCGTCGGCAAGGCCCACGGCAACGGCAGCGCAGCCAAACTGGGACCAGCCCCCGAAGGGGCGGATGTGCACGAACAGGGGCTTGGCTGGATCAACCACGAGAGCCGCGGTATCGGCCGTGATACGGTGACCAGCGGGATCGAAGGTGCCTGGACCAGCAACCCGACCCGCTGGGACAACGGCTACTTCAAGATGCTGCTGGGCCACGACTGGTGGCTCAAGAAGAGCCCGGCCGGTGCTTGGCAGTGGGAGCCCGTCGCCATCAAGGAGGAAGATCGTCCGGTGGACGTGGAAGACCCCTCCATCCGCTGCAACCCCATCATGACCGATGCGGACATGGCGCTGCGCTTTGACCCCGTATACCGGGAGATCTCCGAGCGCTTTGCCGCGGATCAGGCGCTCTTCTCCGACGCCTTTGCCCGCGCCTGGTTCAAGCTGACTCACCGCGACATGGGGCCGCGCAGCCGCTATCTGGGGCCGGAAGTGCCGAGCGAAGTCATGGTGTGGCAGGATCCGGTTCCGGCGGTGGATTACCAGCTCTCTGACAAAGAGGTGAGTGAGATCAAGGCCAAACTGCTGGCCTGCGGCGTGGCGCCAGCCGATTTGATCGCCACCGCATGGGACAGTGCCCGCACCTTCCGCGGCTCCGATTATCGCGGCGGAGCCAACGGTGCTCGCATCCGCCTCGCGCCGATGAAAGAGTGGGAAGGCAACGAGCCCGCTCGCCTCGGGAAGGTGCTCAACGCCCTGATCGCCCTGCAGGCCACCCTGAGCAAGCCGGTCAGCATCGCCGACCTGATTGTGCTGGGGGGCAGCGCCGCGGTGGAGCAGGCGGCCAGACTTGCCGGCGTCGATATCGTCGTCCCTTTTGCGCCTGGCAGGGGCGATGCCAGCGCCGAACAGACCGATGCCGAGTCGTTCGCCTTCCTCGAGCCGGTGCACGACGGTTTCCGCAACTGGCAGAAGGGGCACTACAAGGTGCAGCCGGAGGAGATGCTGCTCGACCGTGCCCAGTTGCTGGGGCTTACCGCCCGCGAGATGACTGTGCTGGTCGGCGGTATGCGGGTGCTTGGCACCAACCATGGCGGGTCGGCCCACGGCGTCTTTACCGACCGGGTCGGGGTGCTTAGCAACGACTTCTTCGTCAACCTGACCGACATGGCCTATAGCTGGCAGCCGACTGGCCGCAACAGTTACCAGATCGTGGATCGCCAGAGCGGTGCGGTGAAGTGGACTGCTACCCGGGTTGATCTGGTGTTTGGCTCCAACTCGGTGCTGCGTGCCTACGCCGAGGTCTATGCCCAGCAAGATGGCAAGGAGAAGTTCGTCCGAGACTTCGTCAAGGCCTGGGTCAAGGTGATGAACAATGACCGTTTCGATCTGAAATAAGTCACTTCAACCTGAATGAGAACGCCAGCCGCAAGGCTGGCGTTTTTTATGGTGGCGGTGATAGCTGCATGATGCGACTCGGAGGGTGGCCCTCTGGCAGCCCGGGTTAGAAGCTCATGGCCAGCCCGATGGAATAACCGCTGGTGTTGTGGCTGAACATGTAGCGGGCAACCAGCCGGGTACGGGTGACAATGATGTCGTACTTGCTGCTGTCCAGCTCCAGACCGGCGCCGATGGAGTTGAGGGAGTCAAAGCCAAGCAACCCCCGTTGCTCCCCCAGATATGCGGTATGAGCCCCCTCCAGTACATAGCGCACCGGTCTGTCGAGCAGGGTCCAGTGGAACAGCGGGGCGCGGCGGCGCAGATAGAGGCCGAGGTTCTCCGCCTCGGCGTGACCACGGACGCTGGTCGAGGTGCCGCCAAAGCTCTGCAGGTGCTGATAGGAGTAGCGCAGTTCGGCATCTATGTCCTGGGCCGGTGAAAAGAGTTCGTAATCGAGCATCAGCGAGCCACCCAGCCCGTACATATTGAGCTGACCCCCATCGAGAAAGTCCAGCGAGTAGCCCTTGGTACGATCCAGCAGCCAGTTGCCGATCCGCAGGTCACTGGCCATGGTACCGAGCGAGACGTTGGCTATGGGGCGCAGCACCCAGTGGCCGCCACGCGGATCTTTGTGAAGGGTGACATCCCAGCCGATCCCGCCCGAGGCGGTCAGGCTATTCCACTTGGTCGGTATGGTGCGACTTTCGGTACCATTGCTTATCACAAACTGGGGGTCGTAGCGGCTGTAGCCCAGCGCCCCCTCCAGATAGATGGGCACGGCTTCGCTCAGGGTTGCGCCGCCTCCCAGTTGCCCCATGTTGAGCGCAGAAGATTGGCCAGTGCTGCTACCGATGTCCAGGTTGCTGGCGGTGATGTCCGGCACCACGCTGAAAGTCATCAGCGAGATCACCGCATTGGCCCGTTTTTGCGCCCAGTCCTCCTCCTGATCGTCAAGGTTGTTACTGGCCGCGAGTGACGCCATGGGCAGGGTCGCCGCGAAGAGGGCGCAACCCAGACGGTAAAGCGGGCAGAGCGGGTGTTTCATGGCTGGATTCCCCAAAAAAGCGACCTCCTGTCGCCCTGATCTACTGTAGCGAGTTTCTCTCTGGCTGTCTCGACCTGACCATTGGGCTGGGCTATGGGGGGGCTGCGTGGCCATCTACAGAAAATGGTTGATGCAGCTCATGGTTCTGGCCAATGGCAGATGTCGTCAGCGGCATAAGCGAGCAGGCCGGATATAATCAACGCGTTGATAAAAATGACAGGAGTGCGGGATGAACAGACTCGGATTGGCCGGCAAGATGTTGCTGGCAATTTGCCTGCCGTTATTGGCGCTGCTGTTTTTCGCCAGCCACTACGCATACGACAGATATCGGGTGACCCATGAGATGACGCAAGCCCTGCAGCAGCTGACTGTGGTCGAACGCAGCGCCCAGTTGGTGCACGAGCTGCAAAAGGAGCGTGGCATGTCGGCGGGGTTTATCGGCTCTGAAGGGCGCAAATTTGCAGATGCCCTGCCACGTCAGCGGCAACAGGTTGATGAAGCCATTCATCGCTTTCAGGGGTTGGAGAGGGAGGTTGCCCACGAGCAGGTGGATCTGGCTTTGCGCGAGTTGATGGGGATCCGCGATCAGGTGGACAAACTGGCCATAGAGGCCCCCCGTCAGGTCGCCTTTTATAGCCAGTTGATTGCTTCTCTGCTCAAGGTCGTGGATGAGATTAGTCTGCGTAGCCAGGATGCCGCTATTGCCTTGCAGACCAATGCCTACGCCGCATTTTTGCAAAACAAGGAGCGTATGGGGATGGAGCGGGCGACACTCAGCAATGTCTTTGCCAAAGGGAGTTTCACCCCGGCTACCTTGCAGCAATTTATGTCCCTGCTCGCTGCCCAGCAGAGCTATCTGGAGCGTTTTCGCGCCGTGGCAAGCGAGCCGCAGCGACGCCTGCTTGAGCAAATTGAGAAGAGTCCGGTGATGGCAGAGGTCGCGAAATATGAGCAGCTCGCCCTCGGCAAGATGACCGAGGGGAGCTTTGGCGTCGATCCGGAGCGCTGGTTTGCCGTGAGCACCGAGAAGATCGACCAGCTCAAACAGGGCGAAGATCAGCTCTTCCAGCAGTTGTTCGAACGGGTTGAGCAGATGCAGGGAGAGAGTCAGCGCAACTTCTGGTGGGGGGCTATGGCGGTTCTGTGCTGCCTGCTGTTGACTACCCTCATCAGTTGGAAGGTGCTGCGGGATGTGCATCTGGGCTTCGTCGCTCTGCATCGCACCTTTTCACGGCTCGTCAATGACAATGATCTGACGGTGAGGGTCAACTGGCAATCGGGTGACGAGCTTGGGGCATTGGCGCGGGATCTCAACCACTTTCTGCAGCATCTGGAAGGCTTATTGCTGGAGGTGCGCCGCTCCTGTGAGATATTGACCCGTAGTGCCAGCAACTCCAGCGAGGTGATTGCCGAAGTGAATGAAGGTGTGGTGCGTGGCGTCGGTCAGGTTGAACTGGTTGCCACCGCCGCAACGGAAATGGCTTCGACGGTGGCCGAAATTGCTCGCAATGCGACCCAGACCTCACTGGCGACCCAGCAGGCCATTGGCCGTGCCCGGCAGGGGGACAAGGAGGTGGATCAGACTATCGCCGCCATCGAGCAGGTGGCTGGCACCCTCGACGAGACCCGGCTGTTGGTCAACAACCTGCATCAGGATACCGAGTCCGCCGTCGAGGCACTCAACCTCATCAAGCAGATCTCCGATCGCACCAATCTGTTGGCCCTCAATGCCGCCATTGAGGCAGCCCGTGCCGGTGAATCGGGGCGCGGCTTTGCCGTGGTCGCCGATGAGGTTCGTTCACTGGCTGCCCGTACCCAGCAGGCGGCAGATGATATCGAACAGATGCTCTCCCGTTTGCGGGCTGGAGCCCTTCAGGCGGTGGTGGCCATGCAGTCGGGCAGCGAGCAGGCGGGCCTCAGTGTCAGTGAAGCGCAGCGGGCGGGTCACGAGCTGACCGACATCGTCAATGAGGTGCGCAAGGTGAGTGACATGACGGCACAGGTGGCTACCGCAACCGAGCAGCAGCGCTACGTAACGGACGATATCCAGCACAACGTAATGACCATCCGCGAAGTGTACGAGGCCCATCGCCAGCACTCGGTCACCCTGCAGCAGAATAGTGTCGAACTGGATCAGTTGGCTCGGGAGCTGGCTGGACGAATTGCCAGCTTCAAGTTGATAGAGAGAGCCTCTCCCCACTGATCCATTTGCGCTAAAGCTTGTCCCTCCCTGGCCGATACCCCTTGTGAGATCGTGTGGAGGGCAAGCAATTGAACGCTTGGGTGTTGGGGTTGGTCAGCATATCCGTGAGTATGCAGTTACAGGCTGGGGTCACCGAATTTGGTGCCGGTCTGGATCAATCCGTCTGGCGTTTGACCTCCGATACCCAGATTGAGTGTCGCCTCGAGCACCCTATTCCCAACTGGGGAACGGGGGCCTTTGTCAGCCGCGCCGGGCGCAAGATAAACCTCGACTTCGAGCTCAAGGGCAAGCGGCCGCAGGCCCAGACCCAGACGGTGAGCCTTGGCATCATGCCACCGGTATGGCGCCCGGGAATAGCCGGGCGAGAAGTGAGTCAACTGCGCTTCTATCAGCAGTTTGATGGACTGGTGGAGGGGCAGACTGCCTGGACCATGCTCGACGAGCTGGAGGGGGGGCGGATGCCGACCTTCCAGTATCGGGACTGGTATCGCCAGAACCGCGCGGTGCGAGTGTCCCTCTCGTCAGTCAACTTTCGGGTGAAATATCAGGCTTTTATCGACTGTCTGAGCGGGCTGTTGCCCTACAGCTTCAACGATATCGCCTTTAGCGTGCTTACCTACGACAAGAACAGCGATCAGCTCTCCATCCCCTCCAAGCGGCGGCTGGCGATGATCAGCGAGTTTATCAAGGCGGACAAGAGCATCGACGTGGTGGTGATCGATGCCTACAGCGACAGCTATGGCGGCCGCTGGCCGAACCTGAAACTCTCCGAGAAGCGGGCCGATGCCATCAAGAAGGTGTTTGTCGATCTGGGGATTGATCCCGGCAAGATCTCGGTGGAGGGGCATGGCGAGAAGCAGCACGTTGCCTCCAACGAAACCGAACAGGGTCGTGCCAAGAACCGGCGGGTGGTGATCAGCATGGGGCGAAATGGCGAGATCTAGCTTTGCGGCCCGGTCAGAGAAGCATAAAAAAGAGCGCATCTGCGCTCTTTTTTGATCCTGCCATTAGGCCGTGAGATTAGGGCAGCTTAGAAGCTGTCACCCAGCCCGGTACCGGCATCTTTCTTGGCAATCAGTTCAATCTTGTAACCGTCCGGATCTTCGACGAAGGCGATGACGGTGGTGCCGCCCTTGACCGGGCCCGGTTCGCGGGTGATCTTGGCACCGGCGGCGCGCAAGGCGTCGCAGGTGGCATAGATGTCGTCCGCTTCCAGCGCGATATGGCCGTAGGCGGAGCCCAGTTCGTACTCGCTCACCCCCCAGTTGTAGGTCAGCTCGATCACCGCTTCATCCTTCTCGTCACCGTAGCCGACGAAGGCCAGGGTGTACTTGTACTCGCTGTTCTCGCTCTTGCGCAGCAGCTTCATGCCAAGGACGCGGGTGTAGAAGTCGATGGAGCGTTGCAGATCGCCGACACGCAGCATGGTATGCAGAATTCTCATTGCTCAGTTCTCCGGGTTGGTGATGTGTACTGCTTTCAATCTCGGTTGCGAGGCTATCAGCTTTCTGGATAGACCTTCTCTTTGTACTCGCACAAGTCCTCAATGATACAGGAACCACAACGGGGCTTGCGAGCCAGACAGGTGTAACGCCCGTGCAGGATGAGCCAGTGGTGGACATCCAGCTTGAACTCGGCGGGCACCACTTTGAGCAGCTTCTCCTCCACCTGATCCACGTTCTTGCCTACCGCAAAGCCGGTGCGGTTCGAGACCCGGAAGATATGGGTATCGACGGCGATGGTGGGCCAGCCAAAGGCGGTATTGAGGACCACGTTGGCGGTCTTGCGGCCGACGCCCGGCAGGGCTTCCAGCGCTTCGCGGTTCTCCGGCACCTCGCCACCGTGGCGCTCCAGCAAGATGGCGCAGGTCTTGATGACGTTCTCGGCCTTGGTGTTGAACAGGCCAATGGTCTTGATGTACTCCTTGAGCCCGTCCACCCCGAGATCCAGCATTGCCTGCGGGGTGTTGGCCACCGGATAGAGCTTGTCGGTTGCCTTGTTGACGCTGACATCGGTCGCCTGCGCCGAGAGCAGCACGGCGATCAGTAGCTCGAACGGCGAGTTGAAGTTGAGCTCTGTGGTGGGGTGGGGGTTGTTTTCCCGCAGTCGCTCGAGGATTTCTCTGCGTTTCTGGTTGTTCATGCCTTGCGTCCGATCATAGTTCGGTCGCCCGGACGCGAGCCGGGGCAACGTTGCAGTGGGCCACAGTGGTTGCCTGTTTGCGGTCCCGCCAGTCGTTGATGGCGTTCTTGGCGGCGATCAGCAGCCCCAGCCCGATAAAGCCGCCCGGCGGCAAAATCGCCAGCAGCAGGCTGGCATCGGCGTGGAACAGCTCGACGCGCAGGGACTTGGCCCACTCGCCCAGCAGCAGCTCGGCGCCATCAAACAGGGTGCCCATGCCGATGATCTCGCGCATGCCGCCCAGTACCAGCAGCACCAGGGTAAAGCCAAGGCCCATCATCAGGCCGTCGAGGGCCGCCAGCAGCGGCGGGTTTTTGGAGGCATAGGCCTCGGCGCGGCCGATGATGACGCAGTTGGTGACGATGAGGGCGATAAAGATGCCGAGCGCCTGATAGAGGCCATAGGTGTAGGCGTTCATCAGCAGCTGTACGCTGGTCACAAGCGAGGCGATGATCATCACATAGACCGGGATGCGAATATCCTTCGGCACCCACTTGCGCACCAGCGAGACGGCGAGGTTGGAGCAGACCAGCACTGCCATGGTGGCAAGGCCGAGCCCCAGCGCATTGGTAAAGGTGGAGGAGACGGCAAGGGTCGGGCAGAGCCCCAGCACCTGCACCAGCGAGGGGTTGTTCTTCCACAGCCCCTGACTCATCAGCTCCTTGAGCTCGCCCTTGCGGCTTTCCAGCTCGGCAATCGGGGCTGCGCCCGTTTCAATCTGTTCCATCTGGTTCATGACGGCTCGACTCCGTTAGTTCGCCGCCGGGCAAGCCGGGGCGTTGCTGAGCAGTTCGGGTTGCTCCTGCTGCAGTTTAAGCAGGTTCTTCACCGCCTTGACCACGGCTCGCGGGGTGATGGTGGCGCCGGTAAAGGCATCGAACTCGCCACCATCCTTCTTCACCGCCCACTGGGGCTCGTTGTCATGGGTCAGGAATTTTCCGGCAAAGCTGTTGATCCAGTCCGATTTCTTCAGCTCGATCTTGTCACCCAGGCCCGGGGTCTCGTTGTGAGCGAGCACGCGCACGGCTGTGATGGTGCCCTTGGCATCAAAGCCCGCCACGATGCGGATCGCCCCGCTGTAGCCATCCGGCGCGATCGCCTCCAGCGCATAGCCGGTCACCACGCCATTTTTGCTGGCGGTATAGAGGGCTTGCGGCTGATCGCTGCCGAGATACTTCCTGCTGGTCACCTGCTTGCAGCTGGCCACCAAATCGTTGTCATAGCTCCCCTCCGGCAGCAATACCGAGAGGGTCTGCTGCTTCTCCAGCTGTTGCTGGTGAGCGATTTTATCCTTGGTCAGCTCGTTGGTCAGTACCACCAGTGCGGTACAGCCCAGCGCGAACATCGCCAGAATAAGGCCGTTCTTGCGCATGCTCTTTAACATGTCCGGGCTCCGTCAGCTGTGATGGGGGAAAAGGGCAGAAACATCATTGGCGACGAGCTCCATACACTTTCGGGCGAGTCAGGCTGTCTATAAACGGCACACAAAGGTTGGCCAGCAGCACGGCGAAGGCGAACGCATCCGGATAGCCGCCAAAGCGGCGAATGATGTAGACCAGCACCCCGATCAGCACGCCATAGACCAGTCGGCCACGCGGCGTGGTGCAGGCACTGACCGGATCGGTGGCGATAAAGAAGGCTCCCAGCATAGTCGCGCCGCTGAATAGATGGAACATGGGCGTGGCAGTCGCATCCGGGCTCACCAGATAGCCGATGGTGGAGGCCGCCAGCAGGGCACCGAGAATGGCGGTGGGAATGCGCCAGTTGATCACCTTCTGTTGCAGCAGGAACAGGCCGCCCAGCAGATAGCCGAGGTTGACCCAGCTCCAGCCGATTCCGCCCCAACCCTCAAACAGCGGGCCGCTCAGGATCTCGCCGGTGGTGAGCCCCTGAGTCAGGCCGGTTTTCAGGGTATCGAGGGGAGTTGCCATGGTGAGACCATCCACCCCCTGCTTGAGCTGGGCCATGCTGTAGCCGTCGAGGCTAAAGCCGGTGAAGATGACCGACGCCGCATCACCAAAGCCGAGGCTGTAGGCGCGCACGCTCTCCGGCGGCAGCCAGCTGGTCATCTGCACCGGGAAGGAGACCAGCAGCAGCACATAGGCGACCATGGCCGGGTTGAACAGGTTCTGACCCAGTCCGCCGTAAAGGTGTTTGGCGACGATGATCGCAAAGGCCGTGCCCACCACCAGCATCCACCACGGCAGCAGCGGCGGCAGGGAGAGGCCGATCAGCACGGCGGTGAGCGCCGCACTGCCATCCATCAGGGCTGGCTTGATGGCGCGGCCACGGAGCTTGAGCACCAGCGCCTCGCACAGCAGCGCAGTGACCAGCGCCAGCAGGATCTGGATAAAGGAGCCCCAGCCGAAGAACCAGGTCTGGGCCAGCAAGCCCGGCACGCAGGCCAGGATCACCAGCAGCATCAGGGTTCGGGTCTGTTTGCGGTTATGGGCAAACGGCGCAGTCGCAATATTGAACATGAGTCTGTCGATTACCTTGTGGTTGTTCGGTCGGCTGACGGGGCATCTTCAGCGGCGGTCTCTGCGGCTCTGGCTGCCTCGGCCGCCAGCTTCTTCGCCTTGGCGCGGGCCACCGCGGCTGCAATGGCCGCTTTTTTCGGATCAACCGGGGCATCAGCTGCAGGAGCGTTCGCTTCAGGCACGGCAGTGACGGCAAGTGGTTGCTCACTGCTGGCTGCATCGCTTTGCATCGGCTCGGCCGGTGCGCGCTCACCCTCAGTTCCGGCACTCTCTACCTGAGTAGAGGCACTTTCTACCTCAGCACCGGCATTTTCTACCTCAGCACTGGTACTTGCGCTCTGCTGGGCCAGTTTTTTTGCCTTGGCCCGGGCGATGGCTGCGGCGATAGCGGCCTTCTTGGGATCGACCGCTTCACTTGCAGCCGTATCGCTGTGGCTGGTGGTTACTTCGCTCTTGGCTACCGCCACGTCGCGGGTCTGTGCGCTGGCAGCTGGCTCACTCTTCGCATCCTCAACACCGGCACTTTCGCCCTGCTGGGCCAGCTTTTTGGCCTTGGCGCGGGCAATGGCAGCTGCGATAGCGGCTTTCTTGGGATCGACCGCTTCGCTGACAGCAGATAGCGCATCGCTTTGGGTTACAGCGGATTCGCTGGTGCCAGCATTTGCAGTCAGGTCGCCCTCTGCGCTGTCACCCTGCTGGGCCGCCTTCTTGGCCTTGGCCCGGGCGATGGCAGCAGCGATAGCCGCTTTTTTGGGATCGACAGCTTCGCTGACAGCAGATGGCGCATCGCTTTGGGTTGCTGCCGTTTCGCTGGTGCCAGTATTTGCACTCAGATCGTCCTCAGCGCTGTTACCCTGCTGGGCCGCCTTTTTGGCCTTGGCACGAGCGATGGCGGCAGCAATTGCCGCTTTTTTGGGATCAACAGGCGCATCGCTTTGCGAGCCTGCGTCTGCTACCGCGCTGTTGGCTGCGCTTACCGGTTCACCATTCGCCTCGGCCTTTTTGGCTTTGGCACGGGCAATGGCTGCGGCAATTGCTGCCTTTTTCGGATCAACTTCTGCCTTTTGCTGATCAGCATCTACCGCAGGCGCAGCAACGGCTTCGGCAGTCACAGGCTCGGCGCTATCGCCAGCCTGAGCGGCCTTTTTGGCCTTGGCGCGGGCCAGTGCGGCAGCGATGGCTGCTTTCTTGGGATCGCTGGCGGGGTCAACCGCCTCGGTGGATTGCGCCGCAGCGGCTGTTTCGCTGTTTGCGCTTTCCGCCAGTTTGGCGGCGCGGCGTGCCTCCGCTTCCCGTTTGCGCGCTTCGCGGGCGGCAATCACCGCGCTGTTGTCAGGCAAGCCCTCGGCGGTGGCGGCAATGGCTGTGATGGGCGCATCCTGCTTGGCCTTGATGCGAGCGAGGGCGGCGGCAACCGGATCTTCGCCGCCTGCGGCCGTCATGGTCTGACGGCGCTGGGCGGCGGCTTCGGCATGGCGCGCTTCGCGGGCTGCTTTCTCCCGCTCGAAGCGGGCCTGCTTGGCTTCGAAACGCTGCTTGGCGCGCTCGGCTTTTTCGGCCTCGGCGCGGGCTTCGCGAATGTCGTCTTTGGCAATCTTGTAGTACTGCACCAGCGGGATCTCGCTGGGGCAGACCCAGGCGCAGGCGCCGCACTCGATGCAGTCCATCAGGTTGAGCTTCTCGGCCTTGTCATACTCCTTGGCCCGGCTGTACCAGTAGAGCTCTTGCGGCAGCAGGGTGGCTGGGCAGGCATCGGCGCAGGCGCTGCAACGGATGCAGGGCTGCTCCGGGCCGGGGGCGGGCAGTTCGGCCTGCGTCGGCGCCAGCAGGCAGTTGGTGGCCTTGACCACAGGCACCATGGCGTGGGGCAGGGTAAAGCCCATCATGGGGCCACCCATGATCACCCGCTGCTCCGCTTCCGGTTGCAGTTCGAAACGCTGCAACAGCCAGCGTACCGGCGTACCCAAGCGCACCCAGGCGTTGCCGGGCTTCTTGAAGCTGTCGCCGGTGAGGGTGACGATCCGCTCGATCAGCGGCTCGCCGTCGATAATGGCGCGCTTGATGGCAAACACGGTGGCGACGTTGAGCACCATGATGCCGATATCGACCGCGCGGCCCCCCTTGGGCACCTGACGGCCGGTCAGCAGCTCGATGGTCTGCTTGGCACCGCCAGAGGGGTACTTGGTCGGCACCGTCTTGACCAGCACATCTTCGTCGGTGGCGTGACGGGTCAGTTGCTCGATCGCCTCGGGCTTGTTGTCTTCCACCCCGATCAGGGTGAGTTTCGGTTTGAGCAGGTGCTTGAGCACCCGGATGCCATCCATGATCTCGTCGGCGTACTGCTGCATCAGCCGATCGTCGGTGGTGATATAGGGTTCGCACTCCAGCCCGTTGACGATCAGGATCTCGGTGAGCTGGCCGCGGCCGTCGAGCTTGCTGTGGGTGGGGAATACGGCGCCGCCAAGGCCCGCGACCCCTGCCTGCTGGATGCGCTCGAGCAGCTCGCCCCGCTCCAGATTCCAGTAATCGGCTTTGCCATTGCGCTCGCCCCACTCATCCTCCCCATCCGGGGTGAGAATGACACAGAGATCACCGAGCCCGGAGGGGTGGGCAACCGTGTGGTTGCCAATCTCGGTGATGGTGCCGGAGGTGGAGGCATGGACAGGGACGACCCGCCCCTTGGCATAACGGGTCAGCGGCTGACCCTTCTTGACCTTGTCGCCCACCTGCACCAGCAGATCGCCGGCGGGGCCTGCGTGCTGGCGCAGCGGAATGATGAGGCGTGGCGGCAGACCGGCGTCTACCACCGGGCTCTGGCTTGATTGCAGCTTGTTGTCGGCGGGGTGAATGCCACCGTGAAAGTCCCAGAGCGTGCCGGCTTTGATACGTTCGAGTAAGGAATGCATGGTTGCTCCGCTGTTTATTCCACTATCTTGACCGGAATCTTGCCCGGAACATGCACGTTATTGAGATCCCACTTCCAGTTATCGACCGTGGTGGGCACCGGGATCATCTCGATGCAGTCGGTCGGGCAGGGATCGACACAGAGATCGCAACCGGTGCACTCGTTGGCAATCACGGTATGCATCGCCTTGGTGGCGCCGACGATGGCATCCACCGGGCAGGCCTGAATGCACTTGGTGCAGCCGATGCACTGATCTTCGTGGATAAAGGCGACCTTTTTGACCGGCACGGCGGCCTCGTCACTGCCCCCCAGCGGCTGGGGCTCGACCCCCATCAGATCGGCAATCTTGCGCATGGTGGCCTCGCCACCGGGTACGCATTTGTTGATCTGATCGCCGTTGGCGAGCGCCTCGGCGTAGGGTTTGCAGCCGGGATAGCCGCACTGGCCACACTGGGTCTGGGGCAGCAGGGCATCGAGCTGATCGACGATGGGGTCTGCTTCCACATGAAACTTGACGGCGGCAAAGCCCAGGATAATCCCGAACGCCAGCGCCAGCAGGGTGAGCACCAGAATGGCAAAGAGAATATGGATCATGGTTATATCTTGATAAGGCCGGTAAAGCCCATAAAGGCCAGCGACATCAGACCGGCGGTGATCATGGCAATCGACACCCCGCGAAACGGCGCGGGCACATCGGCGGCGACCAGACGCTCGCGCATGGCGGCAAACAGGATCAACACCAGCGAGAAGCCGGTGGCGGCGCCAAAGCCGTAGATCACGCTCTGGATAAAGTCGTGTCGCTCATTGATGCTGAGCAGCGCCACCCCGAGCACCGCGCAGTTGGTGGTGATGAGCGGCAGGAAGATCCCCAGCAGGCGATAGAGGGTCGGGCTGCTTTTGCGCACCACCATCTCGGTAAACTGCACCACCACGGCGATCACCAGAATAAAGGCGAGGGTGCGCAGATAGGCGATATCCAGCGGCAGCAGGATATAGTGCTCCACCAGATAGGAGCTGGCACTGGCGAGGGTCATCACGAAGGTGGTCGCCAGCCCCATGCCGATGGCGGTTTCCTGCTTGCCGGAGACCCCCATAAAGGGGCAGAGGCCGAGGAATTTCACCAGCACGAAGTTGTTAACCAGCACGGTGCCGATCAATAAAAGCAGGTACTCAGTCATCAATTACCGTCACTGAAAGTCGGGTTATCGGGGTTTGAAGGCGGGCGGTATTATCTGACGTTAGGGCCAGTTAAACAACCGCAAGGCCGCATGGTTATTATGCAACTGGATAATTTAGCCGGGGTTTTGGGCAAGAATCCGGTGGGTTTTGCGTCATCTTCCCACCGGGTGAGAAGCCTTACTAACCAACAGCCAGTTTGGCGGCCTCTTTCCACATAAATGGCGGCATCGGAGTAGTGAGACGCCATTTAATGTTCATCGGTTGGCTGCCAGTGTGGGATACGTACTCCACCTCACCAAAGTTCACAAAGCCAAGGGTGCGGCCAAATTCATCTTTGCTCTGCTCACGAACGAACAGAAACAAGCGCTTACCTTCTGCTCTGTGGTTTATGTAACTCAGCCCCTTACCCCGTTCTGGGCGAGCGCTGTTTTGGCTCTGCCAATGAAACAGCGACTCGTTGATGGCGTAGTCGTGATAACGGGTAGTGGGGGAGAAGTGCTGTTCCGTTTTGTTCAAGGTCACGAACAGCAACTCGATATTTTGCTCTGCGATGACATAGACCCCTTCGCGAGCCGTGGGTTGCTGCGCGAAGGTGGTCGCACCAAAGCCAACCAGCACCTGCTCTCTGGCATAGCGAGCATGCAGTTGCAGCGGATTACCGGGAAGGTTTGGCATGGCGCTTTGTTCGTGTTGCACCCGGTTGAGCAGCATGGGCAACAGATCTGCCAGCTCGGCCCTTAACTCTGGTTGATTGAGTTGTTTCAGGCTGTGCGCCAAGGAGCTAAAGCCTGCATTGGGGCCGCTCTGTTGCCAGAAGTCGTAATGGCACATCAAGGCCATACGTTCATCGTGTTCGGCCCTTAAGGTAAAGGCGTCTGCCACCAAGGTTTGTAAGAATTTCAAGTAATGGAGCGCATCGCAGCCCAATAGCCGGGTTTTGATGGCCCGGGTGTAGAGGGTCGACAGCTTCTCATCGCTCATTTCAGAAATGGTATGGTTGCTAGCCTGTTTGACCAAGGCGCTCCAGTTACCGCGCTTGTAGATCTCCTCAAGGCTGATGTGAGGGTAGAACTTCAAAAAGTTCGCCAGCGTCAGTGGTAAATCACAGTCCTGTGAGAAACGGCGGATCAGGCCCATGAGGCGTGAGGTATTGAGGGTCGCCTTCTTGATATTGCTCAGAATTAACTCTTGGGTCTGTTTTGAGAGTTCGATGCGGCAGCCCAAGGGGGCGTGAGGGAAGCCCTGTTTGATCTCGTGGCTGATCGCCTTATTAGTTTTACCCACCAGTGCCCGGAATTTCTGGGCAAAGTCATACTCAGCACGGGCATTGCCAACAAAGTCCAACACGGTGCAGCACTCTTTATCGCTCGCCAGCCGCAGGCCGCGCCCTAATTGCTGCAAGAAGATAGTGAGGCTTTCCGTTGGTCGTAAAAATAGCAAGGTATCGACTTCCGGGATATCAACCCCTTCGTTGAAGATATCCACCACGCAGAGAATATTGATAACGCCGGTACGCAAATCTTGTTGTTTGCTATACCGTTCTTCTCGGTTATCGCTGGTGAGAATATCAGCCTTGATGCCCTTCAATAAAAAGGCCTTGCGCATAAAATCGGCATGTTCACGGCTCACACAAAATGCCAGCGCTTTTATCTTGGTAATATCGGTGACGATCTCATTGAGGCTCTGGACTATTTTCTGTACCCGCTGCTGGTTATGGGTATAGATATTGGTGAGTTCAGTGATGTCATAACGGCCATTTTTCCAAGCCACTTGGCGCAAGTCAGTATCATCATCGATACCAAAATATTGGAACGGACAGAGATGGCGACGATTGATGGCCTCGGGCAAGCGGATCTCTGCTGCGATGACACCACAAAAGTCGGCAAGAATATCACCGCCATCATGGCGCTCTGGCGTTGCGGTTAATCCCAACAGAATGTGAGGTTCAAAGGCGGCGAGCAGACCGCGATAACTGGCCGCCGCAATATGGTGAACCTCATCAATGACGATGTAATCGAAATAATCTGGGCTAAGAGGTAAATTAGCCAGCTGGTTATTCAAGGATTGCACCGAGGCAAATAGTTGACGGTAGTGGGTTGGCACGGCGCCGCCGACTAAGAGTTCGCCAAAATTGGATTGCTTGAGCACACCGCGGTACGAGGCTAATGCTTGGCGCAAGATCTCCTCTTTGTGGGCGACAAACAGGAACTTGGCATCGGGTTTGGTTTTCAGAAAACGCGCAAAATCAAAAGCGGAGATCAGGGTTTTCCCTGTACCGGTGGCCGCAACCACCAAGTTACGGAAGCGCTGGTGTAAAGCGCGCTCCATCGCCAATTGTTCAAGGATCTCCAGTTGATGGGGAAACGGCGTGATATCAAAGAAATAGGCAGGGCTATTTTTGTCCCCATCCCCACGGGCCTCTTGCAGTGCATGCTGCAATTTTGTACGGCTTTCGAGCTTGCCATCAAACAGCTCAAAATCATCGGATTCCCAATAGGTTTCAAAGGTACTCAGGGATTTCTCGATAATATGAGGGATCTCTTGCGAGGTGATTTTTAGGTTCCACTCCAAGCCGCTGGTGAGGGCAGAGTGAGAGAGATTGGAGGAACCTATATAGCCGGTATGAAAGCCGGTATTTCGGCAAAAGAGATAGCTCTTGGCATGCAACCGCTCGCGCTGGGTGTTATAGCTGAGTTTGACTTCGGTATTTGGGAGGCTGGCTAAAAATTCAACTGCCTTGGCATCGGTCGCCCCCATATAAGAGGTAGTAATTACTTTTAATTGGCGGCCGCTGTGAGTGAACTCTTCCAGCTCATGACGGAAAATCCGGATACCTGCCCATTTGATAAATGAGACCAGCCAGCAGATGCTATCTGCCGATAAAATTTCCCGTTTAATCTCCGACTCCATCGACAAACCCGCATTGCTGCCACAAAACAGTTCGCTCTGAGTGAGACCTGTCAGAGGGAAAATATCCTCGGCATATTGCTTTAAATTGGCGGAGATGGGGTTATCCAACTGGTAGAGTGCTGTCAGAATTTTTCCCTGACTATCGATGAGGTTCTCGCCAATAAAGTCTGGGTCTTGGGTGCGATCCTTTAGCCAAAGCAATAACTGGTTAGCCAGCTCAATCTGCCGTTGCAGCTGATCCTCTCCAGTTACCGAGCCCACCGCATATTCCAAAACCCGGCTCAGAAATCTGGATAACCAAACTGCCGCTTCGGCAGGCTCAAGTTGGCGTTCCCCCACGTAAAAGCGCTCGCGGTCGAGTCGAGATGTCAGCAGTTGAGTAATGAGCTGTTCATAAATACCGCATTGTTGCATCGCACTTTAGCCTTGAACGTTGTACATGAGGGTGGCGAGAAGAGTATCATTTTTTCCAACCAAATCAGTAAGCTGTTGTCGCCTGTTACTCGTTTGAAAATCGCCCCGGTTTTCGGTAATAAAGCCCGGCAGTGACAATCACAGGGAGGTGGTGATGGATCCGGTTTCCTATCTTTTTTCGGCTTATCTCAATCTGGTACAGCAGCAGGTTGCGGATATCTATGGCACTGAGGCCAAGACGCTGGTGGTGCAGTATGAGGGGGAGTCGGTCCCGTTCTCTTTTCAGCTGTGGCAGATCCAGCAGCCGAGCGTTTGTCGTCCCTACCAGCAGGATGTTCGGCGTTTTAGCCAGTGCACGGTCAAGGCGTCCGCCCTGTTTCACAAGCTGTGCGATGACTTGACCCGGCAGGATGACAGCAGTTGGCAACTGCCCAAATTTCGCACCATGTACTGCTCGGCGGCCATCAGTTATCGGCCGATGATTGCAGAGATTGGGGATGCCAAGCAGAGTCCTGCCAAGCTGGCGGAGCGCGCCTGCAATCAGGCGATTCTGGCGGCAATGGACAGTGACGATGACGCCCTGCTGGCCCAGCGGGAGAAAGCGTGCGCAGCGGTGCAGTAAAGCGAATTTATCTGACCAGATCATTTGCGCTCGCTTTGCGCGTCACGACACACATGGGCTTCCCCTTGCCGGGTATGATGGGGTTGCCCGCCGTGGCGGCAACAGCCGGATGTTTGCGGGTATATGCCGGTCACATCAGCCAGATCACCACCAGGAGGTAACCATGATCAGCCATATCGACCATCTGGTATTGACGGTCAGTGATATCGAACGGGCCGTGGAATTTTACAGCTCGGTGCTCAATATGGAGGCCATTACCTTCGGTGCGGGGCGCCGGGCGGTAGGGTTTGGCAACCAGAAGATCAATCTGCAACTGCTGGGGCAGGAGCCGCGCAATCTGGCGCAGGTGGGGTCGGGAGATGTCTGCCTTATCACCCGCTGGCCGCTGGAGCAGGTGATGGCCCAGCTTGCCTGCCACGGGGTGGAGATTGTCGAGGGGCCGGTGACCAAAAGCGGTGCCTGCGGGCCGATAGAATCTGTCTACTTCCTCGACCCTGACCAGAACCTGATAGAAGTCAGCATCTATCCCTGAGCCCACCAAGTCATCACTCCCATCGCCATCATCAATAGAAAGGGGCCGTCAATTGACGGCCCCTTTCTTGTATCGCCATCGACCCAGCGCCAGTGGCTCTTTGCCGATACTCCAGAAATGCCCTAGAAAGGCGCGCTGCTCTCGTCGCTCTCCTGTAAAAACTGCTCCACTTCTGCCTGATAGGCCGCATCAGGTTGACCGCTGCTGGCAGGGGTTACGGCGGCAGACGGGGCGACGGGAGGGGCGATGAGAGTCTCCATCACCCGCTGCTGCAGATAGGGGTAGAAGGGGTTGGAGGAGGTGCGGGTGAGGGCGCCGGGGTTGACGATCAGCACGCCGCGCTCGCCACGCAGGGCCAGACCACCGAGGTTGATGCCGTATTGCTCCCGCTGCTGCGGGCGCGCTGCCATGCCATAGAGGGGGTCGTCCATCGGGAAGGGGAGCGCCACATGGGAGAGGGAGTAGATCTCCTTGGGATAGTCGATGCCCAGCGGGCGGACCTGCTCAGGCTGGTCTGCGCTGGCCAGCGTTCTGGCCTGCGTCGCGGGGGAGGTTGGCTCGACATTACCCACCACGGTGAGGCGATAGTGCCCGGGGGCGTTTGGCAGCAAGCGGTGCAGCGCCAGCTCTGAGGCCGAGCTCATCAGCGGGCCAAACAGGGTGCTGCGGTTGATATCAAACAGCACCAGTTCGCTGCCGTTGGCCGGCAGGTAGTGATAGAGATCGGCAATGATGGAGCGGGTGCTGACGGTGTAGTCCATCACCGACTGGAAGGTGAGGGCGGGGGGAAATGCCTCCAGCTCGCCACTGGCGGCCAGCTGGCGCACCTGCTGCTGGATTGCGTGGGTCAGGCGGTAGGACTGGCGCGCGCCGTTGACCGGGAACGAGTTGTACTTGAACGGGTTGAACTCCGGCATGGTGTCGAGCCAGGCGGCGTTGGCAAAGGCGGGCAGCAGGGCAGGCACGGCCTTGATCCCGGCGAAGCGGGCAAAGCGGGTCACCCCGATCATCGGGGAGATCAGCACCAGCCGATCCGGTTTTGCCAGCGTGCCGCTCGGGTCGGCCAACGCATCGAGCGCATATTTCACCGCCAGCGCGCCGCCGTTGGAAAAGCCCACCAGATGCAGCGGCCGCTTGCCCGGTGCCAGCAATCTGGCCTCCCGCACCGCCAGTCGGGTGGCGGCCAGCCAGGTTTCCCAATCCACATCTACGAGGCCAGCGGGCACTGTGCCGTGGCCGGGGATCCTCAGCCCCAGCGCGATAAAGCCCTGCTGCTGATAGCGTCTAGCCAGATGGCGCAGGCTGTAGGGGGAGTCGGTCAGGCCGTGCAGCAGCACCGCTACCCCTTTGGCTTCCCCCTCGGGGCGCAGCAGGTAGGAGCGGTTCCAGTTCTGCTGAAAGCGGGCGGGATTGATGGGGGCGTCCTGATAGTAGCGATTGCTGGCCAGTTGCTGCTCCGGCGGCGTCTTGGCGACTACCTCGGTGGCCACCAGCTCGAACAGCTCTGCTTCGCGGGCCAGATAGGCTTGCCAGTCGCTGCTGTCGAGCTCATCGGCACTGAGTTCGGGGGGCACCACTGTGTGCCACAGCTGCAGCGGCGCTGCCTGCCAGGCGAAGTAGGCGATCACCGCCCATGCGGTCAGCAACAGCAGCAACAGGGTCAGCAGAGCACGGCGAACAAGGCGGCGAGTGTGAGCCAGCATGGTGCAATCCTTGGCGATAGAGGTGAAGCCGCATTTGGGCGGGCGAGTTCGGCGCAGCACATTGGGCGCGGCCAACCGGCTTAAAGCCTAATGGAAACAAGGTGATATGTATAGTTGATGGCGTTCGGCCGCGCTGGCTGTGGGAGCCGGATCCCGCCGTTGGCATCAGGCTGGTTGTTCAAAGGCGGCATCGCGGGCCATCCGGCGGCGTGAACTTGTCCGCAGATGCCCGCTTGGGCGCGCGACCTTGCAACTATCTGCCCCTGAAAGAGGGCAATTATGCTACTGTAGCGGCGTTTTTTGATGGATAAGCTGGCATTGGCCTTTTTTGAAGATGGAATGGTATGCAGAACTTTGACGTAGTGAATTGGCTGATGCAGCAGACAGCCTCCCCGGCGCAGCCGGAACAGGCGATGGCACAACCGGGCGCGGCCCAGATCCTGTGGCAGGTGACCCATGCTGGCTAATGAATCCATGCGCCTGAACAAATACATCAGCGAGAGCGGCATCTGCTCGCGCCGCGAGGCCGATCGCTTTATCGAGCAGGGCCACGTCTTTATCAACGGCAAGCGGGCCGGGATTGGCGATCAGGTGCAGGTTGGCGATCTGGTCAAGGTGAACGGTCAGGTGATCGAGCCGCGCGAGGCGGACAGTCTGGTGCTGATCGCCCTCAACAAGCCGGTGGGCATCGTCAGTACCACAGAGGCGGGCGAGAAGGACAACATCGTCGATTTCGTCAACCACAGCACCCGGGTCTTCCCCATCGGGCGGCTCGACAAGGATTCGCAGGGGCTGATCTTTCTCACCAACCACGGCGATCTGGTCAACAAGATCCTGCGGGCGGGCAACGATCACGAGAAAGAGTATCTGGTGACCGTCGACAAGCCGGTGACCGACGAGTTTGTGCGCGGCATGGCGGCCGGGGTGCCGATCCTCGGTACTGTGACCAAGAAGTGCAAGGTGAAGAAAGAGGCGCCGTTTGTCTTTCGCATCACGCTAGTGCAGGGGCTTAATCGCCAGATCCGCCGCATGTGCGAGCACTTCGGTTTTGAAGTGACCAAGCTGGAGCGCATCCGCATTATGAACGTCAGCCTCAAGGGGCTGCCGGTGGGCGAGTGGCGCGATCTCACCGACGACGAGCTGATCGATCTGTTCAAGCTGATTGAGGACTCCTCCTCCGAGGTGAAACCGGCCAAAGGCGACAAACCCAAGGCGGCTAAGGCCCCTGCGGCGCAAAGCGCCAAACCGGCCCAAGGCAAGAAGCCGCGCCGCGATGATGATCACGAGATTGGCGGGCGTCCCAATGTGCCGGGCCCGGAAGCTTTCGAGAAGAAGCTGCCGGTGGGCAAGGGGGGCGCGGGTAAAGGTGCTGCCAACAAGGGCGGCGCTGGCAAAGGGGCTCCCAAGGGTGGCAAACCGGCCGCTGGCAAGCCGCGCACCGCTAACAGCGGACGGCAGAAGAAGGGGCGCTAAGTTGCTCCCCTGAGTGGCGTCAGCCTCGTCTTGTGATCCCCAACACACCGGCCTCAGGCCGGTGTGTTGCTTTGGGTCGCAGAGTCGGTTGGGCGGGGCGCCGAAAGGGTTGGCTCGCTGGTGGTCGTTAACCCCATGACACGAGGATAGTGGCGCGGGTCGAGGCGCACTACCAGCAGGCTCATCAGCAGCAAGCCTCCCAGTTGCCACTGCCAGGCGGCCGCAAAGTCGCCCACATAGTGATAGAGCCGCGCCGCCACCCAGGGGCCGGTGGCGGCCAGCATAAAGCCGAAGCCCTGCATCAGGGCGCTCAGGGTGCCGGCGCGGCGCGGGTCTGGCAGGTGATCGAGCGCAATCACCATGATCAGCGAAAAACTGCCGCCAAGACCGGCACCGCACAGCATGCACCAGAGAATGGGGGCACTGGCTGGCGTCAGCCAGAGGCCGCCGAATCCCGCCAGCTGCATGGCGATGGCAAGGCCCATCCACGGCCGCCGATCCAGACTGCGCGCCGCCAGCAGCGGCAGACCGAGGCCGCTGGCGGTCTGGGCCAGTGCCAGCCAGGCGACCAGTTCGCCCGCCTGCGCGGCGCTCCAGCCCTGCGCCATATAGGCGGGGGCCAGCCAGGCCACGACGATGCCGTAGCCACTGTTGATGATGCCAAAGCAGACGATCAGCAACCAGCTGCGGGGCAGGGTGATCAGCCGCTGTTCGCCGTGGGGGATTGCGACAGCGGCGGCCCGTGGCAGACGCACTTTCCACCCTAGCCAGACGAGGGCCAGCAGCACCGGCAGGCTCCAGAGCGCCAGCGCCCGCGACCAGTCGAGGCTGACTGCCAACCGTGGTGTGAGGCTGGCCCCCAGCGCCCCGCCCCCCATCATGCAGGCAGAGAAGATCCCCATCACTTGCGGCACCTTGCGGGCAAAGTGCTGCTTGATAAGGGCGGGCAGCACTCCCTGCACCAGTGCCGAGCCCAATCCACACAGCGCCGCGCTGGTTATCAGCAGGGCGCCGCTTTGAGTATCGAAGCGGATGGCGCTGCCAATGCCGAGCAGCAGCAGGGCCGCCCCCAGCAGTTGGCACGCACTGGCGCGCCGACGCAGGCTGGGAGTGAGCAGCACGCCGACCCCGATGAGCCACAGCGGCAACAGGGTAAGCCAGGCGAGGGTATCCATCCCCAGCGCCAGACGCTGATCAATGGCTTGGGCCAGCGGGCCGATGGCGGTAAGAAAGGGGCGCAGATTAAGGCCAATCAGGATCACCAGCACCAGCAGGGCAAACTGCTGGCGGCGCGCCTCTGCCGGGCGTTCGAAAGTCCCTTTACTCATGATCAGGCGCTGCTTGTGTGGCTTGTTGTAACTGGGAGCCGTAGAGATCTGCCGCCGTCAGGGTGACGGCCAGTTTGACCAGCGGCAGAGGTGGCGGTGCCAGCGGTAGCCCCAGCTTTTGATAGGCGGCGGTGCTGTCAAAGCCGAACGGCGCTGCATCGGCGTTATCAAAGGCGTAATAGACGGCGGCGATACCGTTCATCACCAGCGCGCCGAGGCACATGGGGCAGGGGTGACCGCTGGCATAGACGATGCTGCCCGCGAGCGGCCCGCACTGGCTTGCCTTGCGCAGCGCCTCCAGCTCGGCGTGGCGGGTCGGGTCCCCATCCAGATGGATGCCGTTGACGGCGCTCGCCACCAGTTGCTCATCGCGCACCAGCAGGACGGCGAAGGGGCGGCCCCCCTGCCGGTGGTTTGCTCTGGCCAGTTGCACCGCCTGCTCCAGCCAGCGCTGATGAGTCGGGAGGGTGGTTGATGAGGGGATCGGGCGGGTGTTGGCAGAGGCAACAAGGGGCGCAGACATGATGAAAAACCCTGATTTGACTGAACAAATGCCAGCCTAGCGGCGAAATAAACCATTTGGAAATTAAATGATAAAATGAGTTTCAGTGGTTTTATAAATGGAGAAACCCATGCTGGATCCCCTGTTACTGCGCAGTTTTGTCGCCATTATCGACACCGGCAGCTTCACCCGGGCCGGTGAACGGGTCCACCTGACCCAATCCACCATCAGCCAGCAGATGCGCAGGCTCGAACAGCAGATTGGCTGCCCGCTGCTGGACCGCTCCGGTCGGCAGGTGGTGGCGACGGCCGAGGGGGAGCAGCTGCTGGGGCTGGCCCGCCGCATTCTGGCGCTGCTGGCACAGGCCGAGGAGCAGGTGAGCGAGGGGAGCATATCGCTCAGCCTCGGGGTGCCGGAGGATTTCGCCGCCGGTGCCATCACCCCGGTGCTGGCTGCCTTTGCCCGCGACTACCCCGAGGTGCGGCTGGAGGTGGAGAGCGGCCTGAGCCACCACATCTGGCAGCGCTTTGCGGCGGGGGAGCTGGATCTGGCGCTGGTCAAGCAGGTGCGCGGACAGGGCTCGCCGCTCGCCAGCTGGCGTGAGCCGCTGGTGTGGGTCGATAGTCGCGACTGGCCGGCTAAGGGGCGTGATCCGCTGCCGCTGGTTGCCTTCCCGAGTGAAGGGCTCTATCGCCAGCAGATGACCGAGGCGCTCGATGGTCTGGGTCGGCGCTGGCGGATCGCCTATGTCAGCGCCAGTCTCGCCAGTTTGCAGGGGGCGGTGAGCGCAGGCATTGGCGTGAGCTTGCTGCCCAAGCGGCTGATGCCCGCCGATCAGCTGGCCCTGACCCAGTGGCCCAAGGTGGCATCGGTGGAGCTGGCGCTCCATGCCGGGGTAAGCGGGAGCGAACCGCTCACCCGCTTGAGTTCGGCCCTGATCGCCCTGTGCGACGAAGTAATGGGGCCGCAGTGAGTGGCTATGTGGTGAAAAACTGAAGTCGGAAAGATAAAACGGGGGGATCAGTGATCCTTCCCCTCCGCCAGCTTGCGCTCGTAGTCATTTTTTACGATGGTCAGCGCCGCCAGCACCAGCTCGGGGGCCAGCTGGTTGGTCTCCAGCAGTTCAATCAGATCCACCGCGAGTTTCACCTCGGGTGGGGCAGTTTCCAGTGACATGGGCAGGGTTCCGGTTGCGGGAAGAGGGGGGATTATACAGGGGCGCCGCCGTTGGCCGAAAGCGCCCGCTCTGTCGGGCTGTGAGGCATGAAGGTCACAGGTGCTGACGCATCTCCTTGTCGATCTCCTCGCGCAGGGCGATGAGCTTTTTGGCGTACTGCTGCAACTGCAGATCGCTCTCGCTCAGTGGTTGCCACTGGGGCACCGGGGTCGGTTTGCCCTGCTCATCCATCGCCACGAAGATGATGATGCAGTGGGTGGTCTTGTGGCGCTCGCTCTCGGTGGGGTGGCGGCTGTAGACATCCACCGCCAGATGCATGCTGGTGGTGCCGGTGTGGATCACCTGAGCGTGTACCTCCACCAGCTGGCCAATCTGGATGGGGCGCAAAAAGCGGATCCCCCCCACATAGACGGTCACCGCATAGCCGCCGCACCAGCCGGCGGCGCAGGCATAGCCCGCCTGATCGATCCACTTCATCACCATGCCGCCGTGGACCTTGCCGCCGAAATTGACGTCGGAGGGTTCGGCCAGAAATTGCAGGGTCAGTTCGCGGGGGGGGATCATGCTCTCTCCTTGGTTCGGGGTCATTGGCGGTAGCTCTTGCGGTAGGCGTCAGCCTGTTGGCAGGGGGGCAGGTTGTTGAGGTCGGGCCGCTTGTTGCCCTCGCGCTGGCCGAAGTTGGCGAACTCCTGCTGACACTTGTCGGCCTTGCCGCCCTCCTTGATGCAGGCGTCGATCCGCTGTTGCTTGCCCTGCTCGACCAGTTGCTGCTGAGCTTGCTGGCAGGCGGCATCCAGCTTGGCCTGCTGGGCTGAGCGATCCAGCTCGCTGGCGGCACTGGCAGTGCCGCACAACAGCAGAACCACGAAAGGGGTGATGATGCGCATCCTGATGCTCCTTGTTGACCTGTTTCAGGTATACCGCGAATGGCGGCAGGATGCACAGGGGACGGCGCAATAATGGGGCCCATTCACTCTTGGTTCATGACGCCAGCGCCAGCATGGGGCGAACAATAGCGAGGTGTCACGATGAAACAGATGCTGGAACAGTTGCTGGGGGCTGGCAAAGGCTGGCTCAACGAAGGCGGAGACAAGCGCAAGGGGCAGATGCAGGGAGCGTTGGCCGGCGGTGCGCTCGGTCTGCTGCTGGGGAACAAGAAGATGCGCAAATATGGCGGCAAGGCCGCTGCCGTGGGCGGCGCTGCGGCCCTTGGCGGGCTGGCCTACAAGCTCTATCAGGATTGGCAGGCCCAGCAGGCGGCACCCGCCGAGCCTACCCATCCCGTCAGTACCCTGGAAGGCAATGCGCTGGATGCCCGCGCGGCACTCTTGGTGCGTGCCATGGTGGCGGCAGCCCGGGCCGATGGCCATATCGACGGCGCCGAGCGCCAGAAAATTCAGGAGTACCTGACCGAACAGGGTCAGAGCGATGTGGCCCGCTGGATTGACGCCGAGCTGGCCCGTCCCCTCGATCCCCATGCGCTGGCGCGGGAAGTGACCGACATGGAGCTGGCCACCGAGGTCTATCTCGCCTCCCTGCTCGCCATCGAGGTGGATCACTTTATGGAGCGAGGCTATCTCGACGAACTGGCGCGCGCCCTCAAGCTCGATGACAACCTCAAGGGGAGCATCGAGCGGCAGGTGGCCCAGCTTAACGCCCCCGCTTGATATCCCTCATCGCCATGGATTGCCGATAACGCCCCGCTCAAGGGGCGTTGTTGTTTCTGCTGCCCGCCAAAAGATACGGATGAGCCTATTTGGATTGTGGGGCACAGCCCCTAAGATGGCGCAGGACCATCACCATTTTTGCAAGGAGCAACCGTTGGAGATACGCAAGGCAAGCGAACTGGATATCGACGCCATTGTCGAGCTGAACCGGCAGATTGGAGAGCTCCACCATCAGCACTATCCCGAGGTGTTCTGCCCGCCGTCACCAGAGGAGCGGGCATTTTTGCTCGATGCCATTGCCGCCGAAGGGCGTCTGTTCTGCGTTGCCGAGCAGGATGGCAGGGTGGTGGGCTTTTTGACGGCGCGGATAGACATCAATGAGAGCGTGCCTTTTCTCACCCGTGCGCCGATCTGCCGCATTGGCTCGGTGGTGGTGGATGAGCAGCACCGCTCCCGCGGGATTGGCAAGGCGCTGATCGCCCATTGCGATGAGTGGGCCAAGGCCCGTGATGCTCAGCAAATCCGGCTGGAGGTGATGGCCTTCAATGAGCGTGCCAAAGCGCTCTACGAGGCGCTGGGCTTCAAGGTGCAGTCGCAGATCATGGCCAGATAACCAGTTTCTGATGGCGAGCCAAGGCGCGTCACTCCCCAACTACAAAGGCCCGTTGCGGGCCTTTGTTCGTTTCGCCAGCGGCTCCTTGCCTCGTTACTTTTCACCGAGCTGCGCGGCAATCAGCTCCGCCAGCCGGGTGAGGGCCTGCTCCAGCTGTTCGCTCCAGGGATGGGAGCTGTTGAGGCGCAGGCAGTGGTTGTGTTGCCCCTGACTGGAGAAGAGCGCGCCGGGGGCCACTGAAAAACCGCTGCCCAGAGCCTTGGCGTGCAGGGCGCGGCTGTCGAAATGGGCAGGCAGTGCCAGCCAGAGAAAGTAGCCGCCATCGGGGGAGGAGATCCGCACCTCGTCCGGCAACAACCGTTGCAGGGCCGCCCGCATCTGCTGCTGGCGCTGGGCCAGGGTGTGGCGCAGGCGGCGAAAGTGGGCATCGACCCCGCCCTGGCGCAGCATCTCGGCCAGCGCCAGCTGGCTCGGTACATTGGTGGAGAGGGTGGACATCAGTTGCAACCGCTGCACCCGCTCGGCATGGGGCCCCGCCACCACCCAGCCGACCCGAAAGCCCGGCGCCAGACACTTGGAAAAGGAGCTGCAGAGCAGGCTGTCGCCACGCTGATCCCAGTGGCGGATCGGCTTGGGGCGTTCGCGGCCAAAGTAGACCTCGGCATAGACGTCATCCTCCACCAGCGGCACCCCATGGCTGTTGAGCAGCGCCATCAGCTGCGCTTTGTGACCATCCGGCATGGTGTGGCCCAGCGGGTGCTGCACATTGCCCATCAGCCAGCACGCCTTGACCGGAATGCGGGTGAGGGCGTCGGCCAGCAGGTCGAGGTCGATGCCTACCCCCGGAATGACCGGGATCTCCACCGCCTTGAGTTTCAGCCGCTCGATGGCCTGCAGGGCGCCATAGAAGGTGGGGGACTCCACCACCACCCAGTCACCGGGCTCGGTCAGCACCTGCAGGCTGAGGGAGAGCGCCTCCATGGCGCCGGTGGTGATGATGATCTCCTGCGGATTGACCGCCACCCCGTCACTGGCGTAGCGCTGGGCGATGGCGCGGCGCAGCGCTTCGTTGCCGGGGGGCAGGTCGGCCACCGTGCTGAAGGGATCTAGCTTGCGCATGCAGCTGGCCAGCGCACGCCCGAGCTGGGGATGGGGGAACAGGGTCGGGTCTGCTACCGACATGCCAAGGGGCACCAGATCCCGCGATTTGCTCGCCTGCAACACCTCGAACACCAGATCGTTGATATCCACCGAGCCGCTGTAGTGGGTCTGGCTCGGGGTGTGCTGCACGACCTGTGGTGAGGCGGCTTTGACGTAGTAGCCGGACTGGGGGCGGGCGAGGATCCGCCCCTGACTTTCGAGCAGTTGATAGGCCTGCAACACCGTCATGGGGCTGAGCCCGTGGGTCTTGCAGCTCTGTCGAATGGAGGGGATGCGCTCCCCCGGTTGCCAGATGCCATCGTCAATCTGGCTTTGCAGGCGGTCGGCCAACTGCTGGTAAAGGGACATGATTTGGATCAACTGTTATAGGTGTGATTCAATATAACTGCATCTGTTATAGGTGTCATGCTCCGTGATGTACTTGTCACGCACGAAACGTGCAAGGCAAATACAACAAAAGAGAGTGACGCATGATCAATCCGGATGACGTGGTCAGCCTGTCTCGCCTGCAATTTGGCGCCACGGCCCTGTTCCACTTCCTGTTTGTGCCCCTCACGCTGGGGCTGTCCTGGATCCTGGTGATCGCCGAGTCGGCTTATGTGATGACCGGCAAGGTGATCTATCAGGACATCACCCGCTTCTGGGGCAAACTGTTTGGCATCAACTTCGTCATGGGGGTCACCACGGGGATCACCATGGAGTTTCAGTTCGGCACCAACTGGGCTTACTACTCCCACTATGTGGGGGACATCTTCGGTACCCCGCTGGCCATCGAGGGGCTGATGGCCTTCTTTCTCGAATCGACCCTGGTGGGGCTCTTCTTCTTCGGTTGGGACAAGCTCTCCCGCGGCAAGCACCTGCTGGTGACCATGCTGGTGGCGCTCGGCTCCAATCTCTCGGCGCTCTGGATCCTGATCGGCAACGGCTGGATGCAAAACCCGGTGGGGGCCGAGTTCAACCTGTTGACCCAGCGCATGGAGCTGGTGGATATCGCCGCCGTGCTGTTTAACCCGGTGGCGCAGGTGAAGTTCGTTCACACCGTTGCGGCGGGCTATGTGGCCGCCTCCATGTTCGTGATGGGGGTGAGCAGCTGGTATCTGCTGCGCAAGACCGAGGTGCAGTTTGCCCTGCGCTCCTTCGCCATCGCCTCCGGCTTCGGGCTGGCGGCCATCCTCTCGGTCATTGTGCTCGGGGATGAGTCGGGCTATCGCACCGGCGAGGTGCAGAAGGTGAAGCTTGCCGCCATCGAGGCGGAGTGGGAGACCGAGCCAGCGCCAGCTTCCTTTACCCTGTTCGGCTTCCCGGATCAGACTGCCGAGACCACCCACGCAGCCATCAAGATCCCGTATCTGATGGGGATCATCGCTACCCGCTCCATCGACGAGGCGGTGACCGGCCTCAAGGATATCAAGGTGCAAAACGAGGCGCGCATTCGCAGCGGCATGGTGGCGGCCGAGGCCCTCGAGCAGATCCGGCAGGGCGATGACACCCCGGCCAACCGCGCCCGCTTCGAGCAGCACGGCAAGGATCTCGGCTACGGCATGCTGCTGACCCCCTATGCCAGCAATATTGCCAAGGCCGGTGAGGCGGAGATTGCCAAAGCGGTCGATGACTCCATCCCGCCAGTGGCACCGCTCTTCTGGGGCTTTCGGGTGATGGTGGGGCTTGGTGTCACCATGCTGGGGCTGATGGTAGTGAGCTTTGTCCAGCTCTGCCGCAACCGGCTGCAAGACTCGCCACGGCTGCTCAAGACCCTGCTCTGGAGCATTCCGTTGCCCTGGATTGCCATCGAGGCGGGCTGGCTGGTGGCCGAACTCGGCCGTCAACCCTGGACCATCAGCGATGTGCTGCCGGTCTCGGCCTCGGTCTCTTTGCTTCAGCCGGGCCAACTCTGGTTCAGCCTCATCGCCATCTGTTCCATCTACACCCTGTTGCTAGTGGTGGAGCTGTTCCTGTTGCGCCATGTGATCCGCAAGGGGCCCGCCATTCTCCATACCGGCCGCTACAGCGGTGAACAACCCGAACTTGCGAGGATCGCCTGATGGATTACGCAACCCTGAAACTCATCTGGTGGGCGCTGGTGCTCTTCATGATGGTCGGTTTTATCGTGATGGATGGCTTCGATCTCGGCATCGCCATGCTGCTGCCGGTGGTGTCGAAAGATGACGACGACCGCCGTCTGGTGATCAACAGCGTGGGGCCGGTGTGGGAGGGTAATCAGGTGTGGCTGATTGCCGGTGCCGGTGCCCTGTTCGCCGCCTGGCCGCTGGTTTATGCCGCCGCCTTCTCGGGGCTCTACATCCCCATGGTGGTGCTGCTGCTTGGGCTCTTTCTGCGTCCGGTCGGCTTTGACTATCGCAGCAAGCTGGCCGATCCGGTGTGGCGCCGCTGGTGGGATCGGGCGCTGGTGGCCGGCGGCCTGATACCGGCGCTCATCCTCGGTGCGGCTATCGGTCTGGTGATGGAGGGGCTGCCGTTTCGCTTCGACACGGCGCTGCGTCTGCACTATGGCGCCTTCGACTTCCACTGGGGCTGGCTGCTCTCGGTGCTGGCCACCGCCATCACCTTGCTGTTGCTGCATGGCGCCGGTTTTCTGCAAGCCAAGGTGACCGGCACCCCTGCGCTGCGCGCACGGGGGATTGCCATCCTGCTGGCCCCGCTGGTGAGCCTCTGCTACCTGCTGGCCGGCTGGCATCTGGTGGATCTGCAAGGGTTTCAGTTGACCGGTATGGGCACGCAACCCTTTGACCCGAATGCCGCCATCAGCCCGCTGATGAAGGGGGTGATCCCCCACGCCGGAGGCTGGCTGCGCAACTACTTTGACTATCCGCTGCTGTGGCTGGTGCCGATCATCGGGACGCTGGCGCCGCTGGTGAGCGGGATTGCCTCCTGGCTGGAGCGGGGCCGAATTGCGCTGCTGGCCAGCGCCATCGCCTGCGCCGCCATGCTCTGCTCGGTAGCCATCGCCCTGTTCCCCTTCGTGCTGCCTTCATCCCTCGATGCGGTCAGCAGCCTGACCCTGTGGGACAGCACCTCCAGCTACAAGACCCTGGCCATTATGTTCGGCCTCGTGCTGGTGCTGATGCCGATCAATCTGGGCTACACCGGCTGGGTCTATCGAGTGGTGCGCGGCAAGCTCGACCGTGCCCGCATCAAGCGCGATAGCCATCAACTCTACTGACCTCAAGGGATCTGCTATGTGGTACTTCACCTGGATTTTGGGCCTCGGATTCGCCCTGCTGCTGGGCCTGTGCAACCTGCTCTGGCTGGAAGCGCGCTGGCAGGCGGACGAACGGGACGGTAACTGACGGCGGGGGGCTCGCGCCCCGCCATGGCCGGTGGCTGGCGTTCACTCGTCGCCATCGGCCCCTCTATCCCCCCTCTTTAAACGACACAAACGACACAAACGACACACTTTCAACCGACAACCAACCGACAGGTAATTGTGATGAAACAGAGATTGAAAGCGGTGGCGCTGGCCATCGGGTGCGCGCTCACCGTCGCCCCGGCCTGTGCCGAACCGGTACAACTGACGCCACTGGATAAAACCTTCACCCTGCAGGTGCTCGGCAGTGGCGGCCCCATCTCCGACGACCTGCGTGCCTCCTCCAGCGAGGTGATCTGGTGGAAGGGGAAATCCCGCATCCTGATCGATGCCGGTGGCGGCGTCTACCTGCGCTTCGGCCAGGCGGGGGCCAAGCTCGAAGAGGTCGATTTTATCGGCATCACCCACTTTCACACCGATCATGTGACCGACCTGCCCGCCCTGCTCAAGGGGGCCTACTTCTTCGAGCGCAGCGATCCGCTGGATCTGGCGGGGCCAGAGGCCGGCTCGGCCTTCCCCAGCATGAGCGGCTACTTTGATGCCCTCTTCAACAAGGACAAGGGCGCTTATGCCTACCTGAGCGGCTTCAAGGATGGCACCGATGGCCTCTTCCCCATCACCTTGCACGATGTGCCCTACCAGAGCCCGCAGCCCCACACCGTCTATCAGCAGGATGGGCTGACCATCACCGCCCTCGGCATCCCTCACGGTGACGTGCCCTGTCTGGCCTATCGCATCGAGAGCGCCGAGGGAACCATCGTTATCTCTGCAGATCAGAACGGCAGCAACCCGGCCTTTGTGCCGTTTGCCAAGGGGGCCGACATTCTGGTGATGCCGCTCGCCATCCACGAAGGGGCCGACCCTGTCTCCGCCTCGCTTCACGCCAAGCCGTCGGTGGTGGCCAAGATTGCCGCCGAGGTGAACCCCAAGCTGCTGGTGCTCAACCACTGGATGGGGGTCGGCCTCAATCACAAGAAAGAGGCGATGGCCATCGTCAAACAGCAGTTCCACGGCCAGATCGTGGCCGCCCGCGATCTCTCCAGCTACCCCGTTTCATCCGTCAAGGAGTCCGCCCATGAGTAACTCAAGCAGCAACAAAACCACCGGCAAACTGACCCTCTCCATCGCCATGACCAGCCTGATTGCCCTCACTCCGGGGCTGGCGCTGGCGGCCACCCCGAGCGATGCGCCGGTCAAGGCCGCCCCCAGCGAACAGCACGGCGGCAAGTGTGCGGCGGGCAAGTGCGGCACCGAGAAGCGCTTCGAGAAGCAGGCCCTCGACAGTGATCCGCAGGGGCGGCTGGTGCGCGCTCGCGATGGCAAGTGTGGCGTGGTGGGAGAGGGGATTGATGGCAATACATCCAGCCAGGGCAGCAAGATGACGGAGGGGGTATGCGGCCAATAAGCTCCCGCAGTCGGGGGATCGGGCTGCGTCAGGAGCATCTGGATGCGCTCTGCTCCGGCCCCGTCCGCCCCGGCATCGACTTTCTCGAGCTGGCGCCGGAGAACTGGATGGCCATCGGCGGCGCCAGGCGCGAGCAGTTGCACCGGATCGCCGAGCGGTACCCGCTGGTGGCCCACGGCCTCAGCCTCTCCCTCGGCGATTGCCAGCCCCTCAATCGCACCCTGCTCAGCCAGATCCGCACCTTTCTGGACGAGTTCGGCATCGAGATCTACAGCGAGCACCTGAGCTTTTCCCGCGACCAGCAGGGTTATCTCTACGAACTGCTACCGGTGCCGCGCCAGTGGGAGAACATCCCCTATCTGGCCGAGCGGATCGCGCAGGTGCAGGAGGCGCTGGCCCGCCCGCTGGTGCTGGAAAATATCTCCTACTACCACGGCTATGACCACGAGATGCCGGAGGAGGATTTTCTCGCCGAGCTGGTGGCGCGCAGCGGCTGCGAGCTGTTGCTCGATATCAACAACGTCTTTGTGAACAGCCGCAACCACGGTTACTGCCCCAAGCGGATGATTGCCGGGCTGCCGAGCAGTGCGATCAGCTATTTTCATATCGCCGGTCATCTGGAAGAGGCGGATGGCACCTTGCTGGATACCCATGGCAAACCGGTGTGCGAGGCGGTGGTAGCGCTGGCCCGTTATACGGTGCAGACCCACGGCCTGCGCCCCCTGCTGCTGGAGCGGGATCACCATCTGCCACCGCTGGCAGAGCTGGAGGCCGAGCTGGCGCGGGTGCACGGCGCCTGTTGCGAGGCGATCGACAGTCAGGTGCGGGAGGTGCGTTATGGGTAGACGGTTATCTCTGATCACTGCGCCCAAAACGGCGCCGCAGCGGATGCAGCAGCAGACCGCCTGGCTGGCGAGCCGGGTGCGGCTGCCGCAGGATGGCATCGCCAGCCACTATGCCCGCAGCGTGCGTGCCAATGTGGAGTCGGTGCTGGAGAGCGCCTTTCCGCTCACCCACGCTCACTGGGCGCCGCTGGACAGAGGGCTGCTGGTGGAGGGCTTTGTCATCGCGCACGGCGCCGAGGCCCCCGAGTTTCACCATATCGCCACCGAGTTTGTCCGCTATGTGCAGCATCGCCAAGGCGAGGGCTCTCTCAACTGGCCCAGGCAGCGGCTGGCGCTGCTGGAGTATGAGTGGGCCTGCCTCTGTGTCGAGATTGATGAAGGGGTAGTGCCGCAAGTTGTACCGGGGGTTGAGGTGACGGCGGAGAGTCCGCTTGTGCTCAATCCCACCCTGCAACTGCTTGAACTCCCCTTTGCCATTCGTCGCAGCGGCGTGGTGCCGACCCGGCAGGGCAACCACTTCTATGGCCTGTTTCGCAGCCCGGATCATCAGGTGGTGACTCAGCGGTTGCGCGAATGGGATGTGGCGCTGATCCAGTTGCTGCAACAGCAGCCGGGGATCACCCAAGCCGCGTTCCAGCAACAGGTGCAACAGGTTCGCAGTGATTTTGATCTGAGCGAGTGGGCACGCCATTTTTACCGGCTTGGTCTGCTTACCCTGCCCGTCGGTGAGTGCCAGCCTGGCACTCCCTTGCCCTCATTTAGCAAACACCAAGGAGAATTCCCATGAACAACACCCTGATCCAGTGGTACGAGCGGGCGGTAGCCCAGTGCAAGCGGCTCGATTTTCTGGCCCTGCTGGCCATTCGCCTCTATCTCATTCCGGTTATCTATGTGGGGGCCCACTCCAAGGTGGTGGGTTTTGCCGGCACCGTCGCCTGGTTTGGTGCCCCGGTCTCGGAGGGGGGGCTCAACTTGCCGTTCCCGACCCTGCTCGCCTTTCTGGCGGCAGGCACCGAGGTGCTGGGCTGCATCTGCATCGCCCTTGGCCTCTTTACCCGCATCATGGCTATTCCCACCATCTTTCTGATGAGCGTGGCGAGCGCCATGGTGCACTGGAAGCACGGCTGGGACGCCATCGCCACCGGCAGCATGGAGGCCACTGTGCGCCTCAACGGCTTTATCGAGTGGCTGGCCGCCAACTTCCCCGGTCGCTACAACTACATCACCGAGCTCGGGGATCCCGTGATGCTCAACAACGGGATGGAGTTTGCCGCCACCTACTTCGTGATGCTGTTGGTACTGCTGGTTTACGGCGGGGGCCGTTACGTCAGCCTCGACTACTGGCTCAAACGTGCCGTGACCGGCAAAGCAGGCGTGCAACAGGCGGCATAAGACCCGCCAACGGATAACAAAAACCATAACGACAGAGCGTGAAAAACAGCGAGCGGCCGGGTGCCGCTCGCTGTTTTTGTGCTTTTGGGGGGAGAGTGTCAGCTGCGTCAGCCGTTACTGGTAGCGGCCGACCGCGATGGGGGACTCCTGCTCAATCTGGCCAAGGCGCTCGGCCCACTGGGCGAGCCAGGCTTCCCGCTCTTCTTGCGAGACCCGCACCGGGGCATAACAGATATGGGGGCGCAGCACGTCGAAGCCGACAAATTGCAGGATCCCGCGCTGGATGGGGCGCAGCACCCCGTCGATATCGCCGTTGAAGCCGTCGGGCAGATAGGTCTCGGCAGGGCCGCCGGTGGTGAGGCTCAGCAACGCCCGCTTGCCGCGAAACTTGCCGCTCTCGTAGATATGGCCCTGACCGTAGACCCGCCCCATGGCAAAGACCCGCTCCACCCACCCCTTGAGGATGGCTGGCAGGCCAAACCACCAGAGCGGGAACTGGAAGATCAGCAGATCGGCCGCCTCCAGCTTTTGCATCTCCTGCTCCAGCTGCGGGGCGAAGCTGCCTTGCTCGGTGGCAGCCAGCTCTTCGAGTTGCAGCTTGAGAAAATCGGGATCGCTGGCGGCGGTGAAGTTGCGCCGATCCGAGACGGGATCAAAGCCCATGGCATAGAGATCGCTGGTCATCACTGTGTGACCCGCCTGCTCCAGCGCCCTGATGGCGTGGCAGAAGAGGGCACCGTTGAAGCTTTTGGGTTCGGGATGGGCATAGACAATAAGCACCTTCATAACAGACTCCGTGGCAAATGATGCGAGGGTGACAGGCTTGGTTGCTGAAAAAGTTACTGAAACAGTTGCCGGGTTGGCGCTGTGTCACAGCATAGAAGCCTGCCGCGCCGATTGCAGCAGGCGCCACGCCCTTGCGTGACGCCTGCTGGCGCAGCTTATGCCTGACAGGCTGCGAGCCGGAGGGCTTCGTGGCGCTCGCTGACATGGGTCAGCCCGTAGGCCAGCAGCACGATAAGGGCGCCGATCCAGGGGGTGTGCATCAGGCCGAGGTGCTCAACCACCAGGCCACCGACCACGGAGCCCAGCGCAATGCCGACGTTGAAGGCTGCAATATTGAGGCCCGATGCCACATCCACTGCCTTGGGGGTGTGCAGTTCGGCCTGCTTCACCACCAGCACCTGCAGACCCGGCACGTTGCCGAAGGCAAAGGCGCCCCACACCAGCACGGTGAGCACGGCCAGCACCGGATGGGGTGCGGTGAAGGTGAGGGCCAGCAGCACCAGCGCCAGACCGGCAAACAGCAGCTTCAGCGCCGGCAATGGGCCCATCTTGTCGGCCAGCTTGCCGCCCCAGATATTGCCGATGGCGACCGATACCCCGTACACCAGCAGGATCAGGCTCACCGCACCGGCGCTAAAGCCGCTCACCTGCTGCAGGATGGGGGCGAGGAAGGTAAAAGCGGTGAAGGCGCCGCCATAACCGAGGGCGGTCTTGGTGTAGACCAGCAGCAGCGGCTTCTTGGTCAGTACCGAGAGTTGCTCGCGGATGGTCGAGGCTGCTCCCTTGGGCAGGTTGCCCGGGATCAGCAGCAGGCTACCCACCATGGCGACGAGGCCGAGCAGGCTCACTACCAGAAAGGTTTCACGCCAGCCAAAGACCTGACCAATCCAGGTGCCGAGCGGTACGCCGGTCACCAGCGCCACAGTTAGGCCGCTGAACATGATGGCGATGGCGCTCGCCGCCTTCTCTTTGGCCACAAGACCCGTGGCGATGGTGCTGCCCACCGAGAAGAAGACCCCGTGCGCCAGTCCGGTCAGGATGCGGGCCACAATCAGGCTCTCGTAACCGGGGGCCTGCCAGGCCAGCAGGTTGCCGGCGGTAAATAGCGCCATCAGCCCTATCAGCAGCCACTTGCGCGGTACCTTGCCGGTGAGCGCCGTGAGCACAGGGGCGCCGATGGCCACCCCAAGGGCATAGAGGCTGACCAACAGGCCCGCCGAGGGGAGCGAGACATTGAGCTGCTCGGCGATGGTGGGGATAAGCCCCACTATCACAAATTCGGTAGTGCCGATCGCAAAGGCACTTAAGGTAAGGGCAAATAACGCCAGTGGCATAACAACTCCTTGGTTAGGGACTCCCGACGGGAGAATGGCGCCAGTATGCCGATGGGTTTTGTTGGTAAAAATGACGGTGACAGCAAATTACTTTTGCCAAATCAGCAGCAATAGCGATGAGTAGGAGGGGAATGGGAGAGACAAGAGTGGCCGCAAAGAGGGGGGAAGAGAGATGAGATCGAAGTGACTGGAAAGCAGAGACAAAGCGTGTTGAGCGAGTAGGGTATAAAGAGGAAACGGGGGCGGGGGTAATGTAAGGAGACAGGGTTGGCTGAACCTGCTGTGCGTGGGGGAATGAGCAACGAGTGAGATGAAAGGGCAAAAAAAGCGGGAGGCATGATACCTCCCGATTTTGCTGAAAAATGTCGTTGAGCGTTATTTGCACCCTTCTCCCCTTGTGGGAGAAGGGTTAGGGATGAGGGGGAGGTCGCTTGCCCCCTCACTCTGACCTTCTCCCGTCGGGAGAGGGGATAGTTCGCAGTTGCAATAGGCTCGTGAGAGTTGCCGGTATCCGCCGTCGAAGCAAGAGAGCCCATGTCTCCCTTCCCGTTTAATCCCAATCCGGGGCAAAGTCCGGGTTGGCGCAGCGCTCGCCCCGATCCAGCGTGGCGATGGCGGCCATCTCCTCGCTGCTCAAGGTGATATCGAGAGCGGCCAGATTGGCGGCCTGATTCTCCCGCTTGGTGGAGCTCGGGATCACTGTCATGTCCTGTGCCAGCAGCCAGGCCAGCGACACCTGCGCCGCCGATACCCCGTGGCGTCTGCCAATCTCCATCAGCAGCGGCTCGCTCAGCACCTTGCCATAGGCGAGCGGCATATAGGCGGTGACGGCGATACCGTTGGCTTTGCAGAACTCGACCACCTTGCGGTTTTGCAGCAAGGGATGAACTTCGATTTGCTGGTGGGCGATGGCCCCCGGCCCCAAAATCTCGATAGCCTGTTTGAGCTGGGCCACGGTGAAGTTGGAGACCCCGATCTCCCGGGTCAGGCCCCGGGCCTTGGCCTCGGCCAACTGCTCCAGATAGACTGCCATCGGCACCTCATCCTTGGGGGAGGGCCAGTGGATCAGCGCCAGATCCAGATAGTCGGTGCCCAGTTTTTCCAGGCTCACCTCAAGGCTCGGGATCAGCTTGCCCGGGCCGAACTCACTGGTCCACACCTTGGTGGTCAGGTAGATCTCGTGGCGAGCAACAGTGCTGCGGGTCAGCACGGCGCCGACCTCGGCTTCATTGTCATAGATCTGGGCGGTATCGATATGGCGATAGCCCAGCTCCAGACCGTTGGTCAGGGTGGCAAGCAGCGGCTCGCCCTTCAGGCGGAAGGTGCCCAGACCCATGGGTGGCATATTGATCATCTTGTTCCTCAATGGGGTGGTGGTTGGCCCTTGATGGGCTAAGTGGAAAGTGGCACAGGGGCCAGTCAGGCGCCCAGCGGCTGATAGCGGCGAATGGTGCTGCTGGCAAACCAGGGCTCGGCCTTGGCGACAAATTCGGTAAAGTGGGGTTGGCCCTGATGGGCGGTGAGGGCCGCCTCGCTCTCCCATACCTCGTAGAGCATCCAGCTGTGTGGATTGTCCAGATCCTGATGCAGCTGATAGCGCTGGCAGCCCGCCTCTTGCAAGGTGGCCGCAATCAGCGGCTCAAGGGCGGCGCGAAACTGGGCGGCGAATTCGGGTTTGGCTTCAAGCTGGGCAATCACAATCACGGGTGATGACATCTGAACCTCCTTGGCAAAAACGAAGGGTCAGTATGCCTGCCGTGACTTGCTGGAAACAGGGCGCTGGTTGCAAAACAGTATTGAGGGGAGAGCAGCAATGGGATCCGATAAATGACACCGACAAAGTCGGTGTCAAGTGATAGTTAGAGCTGTATAGACTTGCGTAGTTATTATGGAATAGCCAAGATACAGCACTTTTTTTTCAGTTGTTTAGCTTGATATCTGATGCTGTCTCTCAAAAACAGAAGCATGGTGCTGATCTATCTTTTCATTGACATAGTTGTCGGTGGCCTTCACCAAGTCTTTTATAAATCTGATTACTTTTTCAAGTTCGTCACGTTTAATCAAATGAGCTGATGGAATTCCTGAGTTTATAGGTTTTGATCGATGGGCTGCATCCCCACGCTTCTTAATCCATTGATTCAATGTTGATCTGGCTTTATCTGGCTCGTAATTTGACCACCGCCACCCTTCAGTGACATCAAACCCTAAATAGTCTTGAAAAATTCGTTTTGTTTTATCGGAGCTAGGGTTGTGGAATGTTTTCAAATCTGTATGAAGTTTTTTTAATATAAAATCACCAAGATAGCTACCTTGAACAATCGCAAGCTTTTTATGCATTTCTTCGACAACACGATCTTCTACATAGGTTTCCCATGCAGTGAGTGCCATTACAAGTCCTGCTCGTTTTAGTACTTCGCTGTTTGGTGGAGGTGGGTTTGCATTTACACTATCAAAATGGGCTAATAACTCTTCAGCATCCTTTATTGCGTATTCAAATCCTTGAATTGCTTTTGACATAATCCCTTCCAGATAAAACGGTATTTAAATATTGTATGGTTGGTATTCAATGTATGGATATTAAAAACATATATACAAGAGCAGCATCATGCTAATAACAAACATTAGCATTGAATGTCGATGATACTTCATTGTTTCCAAAGAATTGCATCGGCAAGATCACAAAACAAGTTATTAATTAGTATTTTTAGATATTTGTAAGAGATCACGGCTGATTATGGATATTGTTGGGGCGCATCGTGTGGATGCTTCTCCCACTAACCCATCACGCACAAGCCGGTTCAGCCCAGACGGCAAACTCATTGCCGCTGGGCTCAACGAAGTGGAAACGACGGCCACCGGGAAAATCGAAAAGAGGGCGGTTGATGATGCCTCCGTGTTGGCTCACCTTGGCTTGGGTCGCTTCAATATCTGCGCTGTAGAAGACCAGCAGGGCGCCGCCCTGATCTGTCAGGTTGCACTGATCCGCCCGATAGAAGCCGCCATCCAGCTCCTCATCGGCAAAGGCGCAGTAGTCGGGGCCGTAATCGACAAATTGCCAGCCAAATACGGCCTGAAAGAATGCCTTGGTAGCGGCAAGATCTCGCGCAGCAAACTCCACATAGTCCAGTTTTTCATGGGCTTTCATTCAGTTCGTCTCCCTCATCATCAGCATCGCTGGGCTCAGCAAGTTGTTCCCACGGGGTCAGTTTAAGTTGCTTATGCCGTAACCTGAGGACACTGGCCATAATGAGGCCGATAAATCCCGCAAAAAATGCGGTTTGACGTAGAGCAAATAGCAGATCCATTCCCATGGGTTGCCAGCTGAAAAACCACAACAGTATGCTCCAGATCAGTCCAAGGCCGATGCCAAATACCAGAAAGTTGGTAAGCCAGCTCTCGTAATGTGGCGGTTTGACAGACCAACCCAGTTGGCGCAACAACCAGAACAAGGGGGGATTGTAGTTGGACTGCCATACCCCTTTGTTAGCCAGCTCCTGATGGGCGGCGGCCAGCCGCTCTTCAAATGTCATGGTATTCATCCTTGTGAAATAAGTGGTGTCATACGGTGCTTTTCAGGCTGCATTGTACTGACAAATCGCGGGCATGATGTGGGCTCGCGGTCACGTTCTTTTTCTGTAGAAAAAAGAACTGGCCTCACCGCACGCTTGCCAATCCACAGCGGCTGCGCCTATAAAGGCCCATTACTCTTGTCCGGATAACAGCAATGAAGACCCATTCTGATGAACTGACCCTGTTTGTGGCGGTGGTGGAGGCGGGCAGTTTTCGCCAGGCGGCGGAGAACCTCGGCATGGACAACTCGGTGGTGAGCCGTGGCATCAAGCGGCTGGAGGAGAAGCTCTCAACCGTTTTGCTCAATCGCACCACCCGCCGGGTCAGTCTGACCGAGGAGGGGAGTTGGTTCTATCAGCGGGCGGTGAAGATCCTGACCGAGATGAGCGAGGCGGAGGGGCATCTGCTGATGCGCCGGGAGCAACCAGAGGGGATCTTGCGGGTAGATGCCGCTACCCCCTTTATTCTGCACCGGCTGGTGCCGATCATCGGCGAGTTTCGCCGCCGCTACCCTGCCATCGAGTTGCAGCTGCACAGTTCGGAGGGCTTTATCAATCTGATGGAGCGGCGGGTGGACATGGCCATCCGCATCGGCGAGCTGACCGACTCCTCACTGCGCGCACTGCCACTGGGCCGTTCGCGGTTGCGGCTGCTGGCTTCCCCTGGCTATTTGAGCGAGCGCGGCACCCCGCGCCAACCGGCGGATCTGCTGAGCGGTCACGAGCTGCTCGGCTTTTTGCATCCCGATCACCTCAACCACTGGCCGCTGCTCAGTGCCGAGCAGGGGGATCGCTTTGCCATTACCCCCAGCCTGCGAGCCAGCAGCGGCGAAACCTTGCGTCAGCTGGCGTTGGCGGGGCAGGGGATCGTCTGTCTGTCAGATTTCATGACCGGGCCGGATCGGGAGAGCGGCGCGCTGGTGGAGGTGCTGGCCCGCAGCAACAGTGGCGCCTCGCGCCCCATCAATGCGGTCTTCTACTCCGATGCCCAGCGGGATATCCGGCTGCGGGTCTGGCTCGATTTTCTCAAAGAGCAGCTGGGCAGCCATACCCTGTAGTTCAGGTTGGTTTGTGCGGTTTGTTTGAACGGTTCGTCGTTGCGGTTTGCTTAACGAAAAACAAGCCGCGCCTTCGTTGCGGCCAATCAGCATGAGCCAGGCGGCAGATAAACAGACGGCCGACTTGAGGGTCGGCCGCCGGTTCGGGAAGGTGTGTGAGCTGAAGCGCAGTTAGCGGGGCAATTTGCCCCATACCCGGCTGAGCAGGGCGCCGCCGATCACCGGTGGAATGGCCAGCAGTAGGGTCCACTGCCAGGAGAGGCCGCCGACGGTGGCGGCCAGTACGATGCAGGTGAGCACCACCAGTTGGGCCACCATCATCAGGAAGGTGCCTTCGCGGGGGGTCAGGGTCTCTTTTTGAGTGGCGACGTGGGCTACGGGCGCTTGATTGGTGGTGGGTTTCATGGCGATATCCCTCTGTTGAGTCTGATATCACTAAGCAATGGCCGTTCCACATTTTTTCATGTTAATTATCAATGGTTTGCAAGTCTTGTCGTCATTCCCGTTTCGAGAGCGCAGGCAAAATGATTTGCAAAATGAAAACGCCACCCTGCGGTGGCGTCTTGGTTATTGAGAGGGAGAGGGGGAAGCGCCGGGTCTAGCCAATCCGGTATTGGCGGATCTGCTCGTCGATGGCTTTGGCCAGTTCGAACAGTTCGCGGCTGGCGGCATTGCTCTCCTCTGCGTGTTCACGCTGATGCTCGGCCACCATGGCCAGCTCGTCAAGCGCAGCTCTGGCTTGCCCCATCTGTTGATCCTGAGCTTGTGCCAGCGCGCTGATTTCGTTGAGTTCCCTTGCTGTCTGGTTAATTTGGCTGGTGGCATCGACCAGCACCTCTCTGGCTTGATGCATCCGGCTATAGCCCTCTTCGCTCAGGGTGTGGGAGCCTGCCATCGAGCTGCTGGCCTGCCGGGTACCCTCCTGCAGACGCAAGATAAGATCCTGCACATCCTTGGTGGCGGTCTGGGTGCGCACCGCCAGTTGGCGCACCTCGTCGGCCACCACCGCAAAGCCCCGCCCCATATCCCCTGCCCGGGCAGCCTCGATAGCGGCATTGAGGGCCAGCAGGTTGGTCTGGTTCGAGACATCGCGGATGAGGTTCATGATCTGGGTGATGTTGTTGCTGTCCTTGACCACCTCTTCAAGCAGCGCGGACGAGGTGCCGATGCTGCTGCGCAAAGTATCGAGACGATCGGCACTCTGGATCACATCCTGTTCGACACTGAGCATGTGGTCAGCGATGCGCCGGGTCACGTCGCTGACCCCCTCGGAACGGCTGGCGATCTGCTCGGCATTGCTGCCGATAGCAGCGACTACATTGGTCAGTTCTTGGATGCTCCTTGCCTGCTGGCACGCTTCTCCCGCCAGTGCCTGCGCCTGATGAAGGGTTTGCGAGGATTGGGCGGAGAGGGCACTCCCCGATTGTTGGAAGCGGGAGAAGCTCTGGTTAAGACTCTGGATCAGCCGGTTGAAGCTCTGGGCCATCTGGCCCAGCTCCGACTCGTCGGAGAAGTCGAGGCGGGTCGCCAGATCCCGATCGGCGGTGATGTGGTGCATGCCATCGGCAGCCTGACGAATCGGGCGACTGATGGAGTGAGCCAACCAGGCGGAGGCCAGCATCGCCAGAGTGCCGATGGCGAGCGACACCATGATGATGAGCTGGCGTGACTCATGTAATCCCTCTTCCAACTCGGCGCTGTTGATCTCGCCAATCAGCAGCCGGTTGAGGGTGGGGATGTAGCGTACAGCAAGAAGGTAGGTTTCTCCCTCCAGCGTCAGTGCCTCAACTGCCACCTGTTCCCCAGCCTTGGGGATAAGCCGTTTGACGGTATCGAGAAAGGATTGTTGATGGTGAGCGGCATCTTTTTGCTCCAGTGCGGGGTGGATCTCGATATTGCCCTCCATGTCCGCCAGATAGACCTGACCGCTCTTGCCGATCCGATAGCTGCTGATGAGCTTGCTCAGGATGCTCATGTCGATGGAGGTACCGGCCACCGCCAGGGTCTTGCCCTCGTGGGTGACGGCGGTGTTGATATAGAGGGAGGCACGCTGGTTGAAATCGGAGATGTCGAGGTTCAGTTCGTAAGGTTGATTGCGCTGGAGAAAACCGTAAAACCACTCATCTTTCGGGTCTGACTCGCTCAGCGCTTTCTGGGCGGTGGGGCCGTCACTGAAGTTGAGCAAGGTGTTGGTCTGGCGAGGGGCAATAAAGACGTTACCGCCGAGACGTCGTTGCAGAGCCTGAAAGTAGCGCTCCATCTCGGGCCACTCAGCTTCTGGCATGCCAGCGGTCAGCCAGTCGATGACGAAGCTGTTGCTGGCGAGCGCTTGCGCCTCGGTCAGGTGCTGGGTCAGCTGGGCGGTCAGCTGGTTGGCAATGCGGTCCACACTGCTTGGCAGTTCATAGCGTTCGACCCGCTGCTGTGCCTGCGTGTGGGATATCTGCTCGAGGATCAGGGTGATGCAACTGATGGCGATAACCATCAGTATCGCTACGCCGGAGAGGATCCGGGTGCGGATCCCGAGCCCTGACCAGAGTGAGTGCAGTGTAAAACGGTGTATCGCCCTCTCCATATTTCTCTCCTCCATAAAGAAAGGCCGCATATGCGACCCAGATGATGATTATAGATAGAGAACTCAATTGTGTTGTGACGGTTGGTGAGAACAAGATTCACCAGATAAAAACAGGGGGAGCAACGGGAGGGGAGGGCCGGCAAGGGGTAGACAAAAAGAGGCCGGCGTGATGGTCGGCCTCCTTGGTGTTTATCTCAACGGAATGTCGGGAGCCCGATCAATCCTCTTCAGCCCAACGGCGTGAACGCTCAACCGCTTTTTTCCAGCCGTTGTAGCGCTTGGCGCGATCGTCTCTGTCCATCTGCGGGATGAACTCGCGGTCCACGCTGAACTTGTCTTCCAGCTCGTCGGAGCTCTTCCAGAAGCCGACTGCCAGACCCGCTAGGAAGGCAGCGCCCATGGCGGTGGTCTCGATGCGGGTCGGACGTACCACCGGGGTGTGCATCATGTCAGCCTGGAACTGCATCAGGAAGTCGTTGGCCACGGCGCCGCCGTCTACCTTGAGGGCAGCCAGCTTGATGCCGGAGTCTTGCTGCATGGCATCCAGCACATCGCGGCTCTGATAGGCGATGGATTCCAGCGCGGCACGGATGATGTGGTTGCGGTTGGCGCCACGGGTCAGGCCGACCATGGTGCCGCGAGCATAGGGATCCCAGTAGGGCGCGCCTAGGCCGACGAAGGCCGGTACCAGATAGACGCCGTTGGTGTCACCCACCTTGGAGGCGAAGTAGTCGGTATCGCGGGCATCGTGAATGATCTTCAGCTCGTCACGCAGCCACTGGATGGTGGCGCCGCCCATAAACACCGCACCTTCCAGCGCGTAGTTCACTTCCCCTTTCGGGCCGATGGCAACGGTAGTCAGCAGGCCGTTGCTGGAGCGAACCGGCTCGGTGCCGGTGTTCATCAGCATGAAGCAGCCGGTGCCGTAGGTGTTCTTGGCCATCCCTTTTTCAAAGCAGAGCTGGCCGAACAGGGCAGACTGCTGGTCACCGGCGATACCGGCGATGGGGATGCGGGAGCCGCCACCACGGGTGGTGTAGCCGTACACTTCGGAAGAGGGTTTCACTTCCGGCAGCATGGACATGGGGATGCCCAGCTCGTCCAGCATCTTCTGATCCCACTTCAGCTCGCGGATGTTGTAGAGCATGGTACGGGAGGCGTTGGTCGGGTCGGTGACGTGCACTTCGCCATTGGTCATCTTCCAGACCAGCCAGGTGTCGATGGTGCCAAACAGCAGCTCGCCGTTCATCGCCTTCTCGCGGGCACCTTCCACGTTGTCGAGGATCCACTTCACCTTGGTACCGGAGAAGTAGGCATCCAGCACCAGGCCGGTGTTCTCGCGAACATACTCTTCCAGACCGCGTGCTTTGAGCTCTTCGCAGATGGCGGCGGTGCGGCGGCACTGCCAGACGATGGCGTTGTAGATGGGCTTGCCGGTGGCCTTTTCCCATACCACTGTGGTTTCACGCTGGTTGGTGATACCGATGGCGGCGATCTCTTCGCTGCGAAGGCCAGTCTTGGCCAGCACTTCGGTAAAGACAGAGGATTGGGTCGCCCAGATCTCCATCGGGTCGTGCTCTACCCAGCCCGCTTTCGGGTAGTGCTGGGTGAATTCGCGCTGGGAGGTACCGACAATATTGGCATCCTGATCAAACACGATGGCGCGGGAAGAGGTGGTTCCCTGGTCCAGAGCGACGACATATTTCTTTTCAGCAGACATGATGTTCTCCACGTTTCTATTTTCCACGTTTTTATACGTTGGAGGGGGCCGCTCTTATGCGGCAGCCTCTTCTTTGGCGGTTTGGGTCGCTTGCTCGGTGGTGACGACACGGTTGCCCGGGACGCAGGGAGCCAGCACTTTGACATACAGAGCGGTACCAATCTGGGCGCCAACGATGGGGCCAAGGATCGGAACCCAGAAGTAGGGGTTGTCACGACCACCGGTCAGGGCAACATCACCCCAGCCAGCAAAGAACGCGAACAGTTTCGGACCAAAGTCACGGGCCGGGTTCATGGCAAAACCGGTTAACGGGCCAAGGGAGGCACCGATCACCGCGATCAGGATACCGATCAGCAGGGCGGCAGCGAAACCCTTGGGGGCGCCGTTGTTGTTGTCACCCAGCGCCATGATGCCCAGCATCAGGACAGCGGTGATCACCAGCTCGACGGCAAAAGCTTGCATATTGGTCAGTAGGGCATTGGGGTAGGTGGAGAAGATCCCGGCGGTGCCGAGGCTCTCGACGCTGCCGCGCACCACGTTATGGGTCACTTCCCACTGGGTGAAAAGGTTACCATAAAGGAAGTAGACAAGGGCGGCGAAGCAGAAGGCACCGGCCATCTGGGCGATGATGTAGGGCACCACCTTGCGCTTGTCGAAACCGCAGAAGGTCATCAGCGCCAGGGTTACAGCCGGGTTCAGGTGAGCACCTGAAATGCCGCCGGTCACATAGATGGCGATGGCCACACCCAGACCCCAGGTAATGGAGATTTCCCACTGCCCGAAGTTGGCGCCTGCCAGCACCAGTGCCGCCACACATCCGACGCCGAAAAATATCAGCAGTCCGGTTCCGATAAACTCGGCGATGCACTCACCAAGCAGGGTATTGGGTCTTTGTATGCTCATACTTTTATTCCTTATATCCACCCGTAGAGGTTTGATGTTCCGTTCTATCTTTTTGTGTCTATCCGTTGCTGCCGAAAACGTTTCCTTGTTGTTTTTGCGTCTTGCGCAAACGATATGCTCGTTTGCGCTCGTTATCGGTCGTGACAGAAAATAACCCTTCCCGCTAATTTCACCATCCCCCCTCCATAGGAAATGTGGACAAGATCCCACTCATTGCTAAGAAAATGTGACGTAAAGCATCTTGATAACAGCCGATTACCACTTAGGGGGTAGCTTGCAACCCTTGCCACACAAGGGCTGGCGCTTGCTGAGCAATTTCTCATTTGGAGCTTTTATTTGTAATAAAACTGCAATATTTGAGCATGCATCACAGATTAAATGAGCGCATATGAGCACAATTGGCTCGCTTGCGAATCGGTGGACTCACATGATTCGTCGGAATGGTCAGGGCATCCTCAACCGCCCATAACAACAATAAGGAAGCAGAACATGCTTAGTCTCTTCAGGCCTGCGGCGCACATCGACAGGCTCCCGGCTGACAAGGTCGACCCCTTCTACAAACGCATGCGTTGGCAGGTGTTTTTCGGGATCTTCTTCGGTTACGCCGGCTACTATCTGGTACGGAAAAACTTCAGTCTGGCGATGCCCTATCTGATCGAGCAGGGCTTCTCCCGTGGTGATCTCGGTTTCGCGCTCTCCGGGGTCTCCATCGCTTACGGTTTGTCCAAGTTCCTGATGGGGAACGTCTCTGACCGTTCCAACGCCCGTTACTTCCTCTCCGCCGGTCTGCTGCTCTCGGCTGCCATCATGTTCATGATGGGTACCATGCACTGGGCCACCTCCAGCATTGCCATCATGTTTGTGCTGTTGTTCCTGAACGGTTGGGCACAGGGCATGGGCTGGCCGCCCTGCGGTCGCACCATGGTGCACTGGTGGTCACAGAAAGAGCGCGGTGAAGTGGTTGCGGTCTGGAACGTGGCGCACAACGTGGGCGGCGGCATGATTGGCCCGCTGTTTATCCTCGGGATGGGCTGGTTCAACGACTGGCGCAGTGCCTTCTATGTGCCTGCGGCAGCGGCGGCCGCCATCGCGGTGATCGCCTTCTTCGTGATGCGTGATACCCCGCAATCGGTCGGTCTGCCTCCTATCGAGGAGTACAAGAACGACTATCCGAAGGATTACAACGAGAGCCACGAGCAGGAGTTCTCCGCCAAGGAGATCTTCGTCAAGTACGTGCTGCACAACAAACTGCTGTGGTACATCGCGATCGCCAACGCTTTCGTTTACCTCATTCGTTACGGTGTGCTGGACTGGGCGCCAACCTACCTGAAAGAGGCCAAGCACTTCACCGTCGACAACTCCTCCTGGGCTTACTTCCTCTACGAGTGGGCCGGTATTCCTGGCACCCTGCTGTGTGGCTGGATCTCTGACAAGATGTTCCAGGGCCGCCGTGCACCGGCCGGTATCCTGTTCATGGTGCTGGTGACCCTGGCTGTGCTGGTTTACTGGTTCAACCCGGCCGGCAACCCGACCATCGACATGATGGCGCTGGTGGCAATCGGCTTCCTGATCTACGGCCCTGTCATGCTGATCGGCCTCTATGCTCTTGAGCTGGCACCGAAGAAAGCAGCCGGTACTGCGGCAGGTTTCACCGGTCTGTTCGGTTATCTGGGCGGCGCCGTGGCAGCCAACGCCATGCTGGGTTATACCGTTGACCACTTCGGTTGGGATGGCGGCTTCATGGTGCTGACCGTCTCCTGCGTGCTCTCCATCATCCTGCTGGCGATGACCCTCAAGCATGAGAACATTGCCGTTGCGGCCAAGAAAGCGGCTGCCCATAAGGCATAAAACGTGATCCTCAGCTTATTGATCCCAAAGGGGATCAGGTAAACTGCCAAAAGGCCCCGCATCTGCCGGGGCCTTTTTTTGTCTCATCATCGGAGTGCAAGCGTGAAGCAAACCCAACGACATCTGGAGATCCTGGACGTCCTGACGCGGCAGGGATTTGTCTCGACCGACGATCTGGTGACCCACTTTGACGTCAGCCCCCAGACCATTCGCCGGGATCTGAACGATCTCGCCGAACAGAACAAGATCCGGCGCCATCATGGCGGTGCCTCCCTGCATTCGAGTACCGTCAATACCGCCTACAGCGCCCGTAAAGTGATGCAACTCAAGGAGAAAGAGCGCATCGCCCGCGAGGTCGCGGCCAATATTCCCGACGGCTCATCGCTCTTTATCGACATAGGTACCACCACCGAAGCCATTGCCCGCGCCCTGCTCGATCACCGCGAGCTGCGCATCGTCACCAACAACCTCAACGTGGCCAGCATTCTGACGGCCAAGGATGACTTCACCGTCATCATTGCCGGCGGCGAGATCCGTAACCGCGATGGCGGCATCGTGGGGGAGGCGACCCGCGACTTTATCGGCCAGTTTCGCATGGACTATGGCGTCATCGGGATTTCGGGGATCGACAACGACGGCTCCCTGCTCGATTTCGACTATCACGAGGTGAAGATCGCCCAGGCCATCATCGCCCACTCCCGTCAGGTGTTCCTGGCCGCCGACCACACCAAGTTTGGTCGCAATGCCATGGTCAATCTGGGCAATCTCAGCCAGATCCACGCCCTCTTTACCGATCAGGAGCCACCGGAAAAGCTGACGCGATTGATGGCGCAACACCAGATCGCCTGCCACATCTGCTGACGGCGAAACACGCCAAGGCTGTGCCGGTCGCCCGTCAGGGCGGCCTCCTTTCTCTTTCTCTCCACCATCCCTGCACCCATCTCACCCCTTTATAGGTATTGCAAAAACCACTATTCAATCTGGTTTTTTTGGCTATTAACCCGCCGATGTTGGCCCGACGCCATTTGCTCCGCTGACCTGTCCCCTTTGCCACCTCTGGCGGGCTGTGGCGATCACACTTTCATCATAAAATGTTCGTTTGTTGTATTTTCATGTTCTAAAATGAGCGAAATCAAACATTGCTGTTATAGCAATCATAAAAATGAAAGTAGGTGAACATGAGCGAACATTATGATCTGGTCGTCGTCGGTGGCGGCATCAACGGGGTCGGCATCGCAGCCGATGCGGCAGGACGGGGTCTGAAGGTTGCCCTGTTTGAGGCGCAAGATCTCGCCTCTGCCACCTCGTCCAACTCCAGCAAGCTGATCCACGGCGGTTTGCGCTATCTCGAACATTACGAATTCCGGCTGGTGAAAGAGGCGTTGGCGGAGCGTGAGGTGCTGCTCGGTATGGCGCCTCACATTGCTCGTCCCATGCGTTTTCGCCTGCCGCACCGCCCGCACCTGCGTCCGGCCTGGATGATCCGCGCCGGTCTGTTCCTCTATGACAATCTGGCCAAGCGCGACAAGCTCAAGGGGAGCTGCGGTGTACGCTTTCTGCCGCAAGATGGCTTGACCGCGGGGATCAACAAGGGGTTTGAATACTCGGACGCCTGGGTCGATGACGCCCGGCTGGTGGTACTCAATGCCATGATGGCCCGTGACAAGGGGGCCGACGTGCAGACCCGCACCCGTTGCATCAAGGCGGTGCGCGGTTCCAAACACTGGACGCTCACTTTGGAGCGGGAAGGGGGCGAGCAGTTCACCGTCACCTGCCGTGGTCTGGTCAATGCGGCGGGCCCCTGGGTCAAGACCTTCTACGACGAGAGCCTGCACGAGAAATCCCCCCGCGGCATTCGCCTTATTAAAGGCAGTCACATGATAGTGCCGCGCATCCATGAGCGCGAAGAGGCCTATATCCTGCAAAACGAAGACAACCGCATCGTCTTCGTCATCCCTTATCAGCAGGACTACTCACTCATCGGCACCACCGATGTGGAGCACCACGGCAGCCCGCGGGAAGCGAAGATCAGCGAGGCCGAAATTACCTACCTGTGCAAGGTGGTCAACGCCCACTTCACTCGCCAGATTGCGCCGAAAGATGTGATCTGGACTTACGCCGGGGTGCGCCCGCTCTGTGATGACGAGTCAGACTCGCCGCAGGCGGTGACCCGCGACTACACCCTCGAGCTCTCTGGCGAATCGGATGGTGCGCCGCTCTTGTCGGTGTTTGGCGGCAAACTCACCACCTATCGCAAGCTGGCGCAGGCCGCCTGCAACAAGCTCAAGCCCTGGTTCAACCAGATGGGGGATGACTGGACGGCGACCAGCCGTCTGCCCGGCGGCGAGTTTGACTGCTCGGTACGCGAGCTGGCCCGCGCCTTTGCGCTGGAGTTTGACTGGCTCGATGATCGCAGCGCCCTGCGCATTGCCGAGGCCTATGGTGCCCATGCCCGTCTCTGGCTGAAAGAGGATCGCGGCATTCACTTCGGTGGCGGCCTGTACGAGTCGGAAGTGCGTTATCTCATCGAGCGGGAGTGGGCCTGTTCACTGGACGATATCCTCTGGCGCCGCAGCAAGCTGGGGCTGCGCCTGAACGAGTCAGAGCAGCAAATGCTGCAGATCTGGCTCGACCAATACCATCAGGCTCTGCGCAAGGCGAGCTGATGAGTGACGGTGGGCAGTGCGCTGCTGCCCACCGTAAATATGAAACAAACCTCTGATAGAACAATTACCTACACACAATAATAAAGAGCATCACATATGAAAAAACTCGCCGTTTCCCTCATCGCCTTGAGCCTTGGGGCCTCCCTCTCATTACCCGTGTTGGCTGCCGATGAAGGCAAGGTGGTTATCGCCCACCGTGGCGCTTCCGGCTACCTGCCCGAGCATACCCTGGAGTCCAAGGCGCTGGCATATGGCATGGGGGCCGATTATCTGGAGCAGGATCTGGTGATGACCAAGGATGACCAGCTGGTGGTGATGCACGATCACTTCCTCGATGGCATCACCGATGTGGCGGCGCGCTTCCCCGGTCGTGCCCGTCCGGACGGTCGTTACTATGTGGTGGATTTCACTCTGGATGAGGTGCGTTCCCTGCGTATGACCGAGCCATTCCAGCTGGTGGATGGCAAGCAGGTGCCGGTCTATCCGGCCCGCTTCCCGCTCTGGAAGTCAGACTTCAAGATCCACACCTTCCAGGAGGAGATCGAGATGATCCAGGGGCTCAACAAGAGCACCGGCAAGAACATCGGCATCTACCCGGAGATCAAAGCACCCTGGCTGTTCCGTCACGAAGGCAAGGATATCTCCAAGGCGGTGCTGAAGGTGCTCAAGGAGTACGGCTATACCGGGAAGGATGACAAGGTCTATCTGCAGTGCTTCGATGCCGATGAACTCAAGCGCATCAACAGCGAACTGATGCCCGCCATGGGTATGGATCTGAAACTGGTGCAGCTGATGGCCGAGACCGACTGGAACGAGACCATGGTCTACGACGCCAAGGGTAAGGCGACCCCCTACAACTATGACTGGATGTTCAAGCCGGGAGCGATGAAAACCATCGCCAGCTATGCCGAAGGGATTGGCCCGTGGAAACCGATGATCGTCACCGAGCCGGGCACTTTGGGCAAACCGGTCTTCACCGGTATGGTAAAAGAAGCCCATGCGGCGGGCCTGAAAGTTCACCCCTATACCTTCCGTCAGGATGAGGGGCAGATCCCGGCCTATGCCAAGGACTTTACCGATCTGCTCAACATCTTCCTCTATCAAGCCGATGTGGACGGGGTGTTCAGCGACTTCCCTGACAAGGCGGTGGCCGTCATCAAGGCCCATCAAGAGGCGGCCAAATAGCACTCTGGCGCCATTTGGATGCAAAGCGAGGCCAATTGGCCTCGCTTTTTGTTTCAGGTTCCTGTAACGGGAGTGTGCGCCCTGTCAGAAAATAGCCAGATCACGTCATGGTGTGCCGGATCTGCATCATTTTACGCAGTTTTTACGTAGCAGATCGCTGGCATGAAATCGGCAGAGCGGTTAGTCTAGCGGCGTTGAACCAACCCCATGAGGTACAGATGAAAACCGTATTGCGTTTTAGCCTGCTGGGCGCCTTGTTGCTGGGTGGCCATGCCTTCGCCGCCGAGCCGAAAAAATTTGATATCAGCATGTTCCCAGCCGCTGACGTGAATCAGGAACGTGTGGTGATCCGCCTGCCTGAAGTCGAGAAAGAAGCCGACATGATGGTCGAGCTGCAGGTCGGCAAAAAGATGATGGTTGATTGCAACGTACCGCGTTTTGCAGGCAACCTGGAACAGCACAGCGTCAAAGGTTGGGGCTACAACTACCTGAAGCTGGGCAAAGTCTCCGACCCCATCAGCACCCTGATGATGTGCCCGGATAACCAGCAGAAAGAGACCTTCGTCCAGATCTACGGTCAGGGCTTCTTCGTGAACTACAACTCAAAACTGCCGTTCGTGATTTACGTGCCGCAGGAGTATGAAGTGCGCTACCGTCTGTGGCGTGCCGACAACCTGGCCCAACCGGCCATGATTGAGTAAGCATGTTTGAACCAAAGGTTCAGCTGGTTCATCTGATGTGATAAATAAAGCGCCGTATGGCGCTTTATTTTTGCCTGCACAGTCCAAAAAGTGACGTGCAAATTGGCTGCACGTTTACATAAGTTTATTATTTATCAACGTTTTTTGTGTGTTATGCCACAAAATCGGCGTCAGCGATGGGGCAAAGTGACTTCGATAAAAGATATTTATTAACATAGTGAGAAAATTGATTTTGCACTCGGCGATGGCCTGATGATACTTGCCCGCAAAGGTCAAACTAACCAGAAAAAAGAGCACTATGAGCTTCGAATCAGACAAGCGTTTCAACGACTTCAAACATTTTCCCCGTGGCCTGCGTCGCAGTGGTGAATTCACTGTGGCCGAAGCGGACAGTCTGGAAAAGTATGGTACCGCCATGCTGGCACTCTACCAGGGCAACCTTGCACCCCGTGACGATGTCGAGTCCGCCTTCGTCGAGCAGGTCAAATCCGGCACAGCCGGTGCCAACCCCCATGCCAAGGTGTGGTTCAAGTACCTCAAGGTGATCGGTCCCAAGCGTGTTCATCGCCTCTGCACCGTTGTTGGTGGTGCCAGCGAAGAGAGCAGCGGTGGCGGCAGCTTTGATGTCGGTGGTGGCAGCGGCGGTGGCAGTGACGAGTCCATCGATTAATGGATACCGAGCTGCTTCGGACCTTTATCGAGGTGAGCAAGACCCGGCATTTTGGCCGGGCTGCTGAAAATCTCTACCTGACCCAGTCGGCGGTGAGTTTCCGGATCCGCCAGCTAGAGCAGCAACTGGGTGTCAGTCTGTTTGCCCGTCATCGCAACAACATCCGCCTGACCGCCTCCGGTGAGCGTCTGCTGCCCTACGCAGACGCCATCTTGCACACCCTTGGCCGTGCCAAGCAGGATGTGGCGCTTTCACCGGGATTCAGCCAGCAGTTGGCCATCGGCGCGCCCGCGGTGTTTTGGGAGCTCGATTTCAACGAGTGGCTCAACCACATCTATGCGCTGGCGCCCGGTTTGGCGGTACGGCTGGAAACGGCTTCCCGCGAGCACCTCTGCCGTCAGTTGCTTGAGCGCTCCCTCGATCTGGCCCTGCTCTCCGAGCCCACCAAGATCGACGAGATCGCCCTGCATCCCATCGGTGAGCTGGTATTCGAGCTGGTGAGCCGGGATCCGGCCGCCAATGCCGACAACCTGATGCAGATGCCGCATATCCATCTCGACTGGGGCACCAGCTTCGAGCCGCAACCCAGCCGTTTGCAGAGCCTGCAAAAGACCCCGGTGCTGCACTCCAGCTCCGCCAGCATGGCGTTGCAGTTCGTGCTGGCCAACGGTGGGGCTGCCTACCTGCCACGGCGAATGGTCAGCCCCTTCCTCGAGAAGGGGGCGCTCCATCTGGTGGAGGGGGGCCAGCCGCTGAGCCGTCCGCTCTATCTCGCCTATCTGGAGAAATCCGATCGCCGGGAGCTGATCGATCAGCTGCTGACCCTGCCACTGGGTTGGCACGATGCCGAACTGCGCCTCAACGTCGATTAAGCGTCGAGTGTTATCCAAGGAAGAGCCCACCCCACGGTGGGCTCTTCTGTTTGGGGAAAATTGCAGGGAGCGAGGTCACGTAATTGGCGCGGGAGGCTTGGCGTCATCGGCCTGTAACGGTACCTTTTCAGGCTGTTTATCCGATTGAGCACTGACAGGGATGGATTGTAATTGATCGACTTTAGTCACCCCGAATGGCGGGCGCTGGCGCAGCAGTTGCTGAGCCACTCACCTGTGGTGATCCGTGGCCGCCAGTGGCAACCGCTGGTGGGCCTGCTCAAGGATAACCAGCTGCTGCTCGCCCATGGCAGCCACAGCTATGAGCTCACCCCGGCCGGGCGGCGCTATCTCACCCGCGAGCTGATGCTGGCCGAGATCGCCACCGCGCCCCCCGAGCCAGAGGAGTGGTTGCATGCTCAGGGCTGGCAATTGGGGGAGCAGGTCAACGAACGGGTGCTGGCGGCGCTCTATCGCAAGAGCGAAGTGAACTTCACCCCCAACGAGCAGATCTATTTCGAGGACAAGGGGATCCGGCTCTGCGCCGATCAGCTGTTGCGCTTGCGCGCAGCCCAGCCGTTCAGCCTCTTTTTCAGCGGTGGTACCCTGATCGACGCAGCCCCCTGGTTGCAGGCGCTGGGGGAGGTGGCCCTGCCCGAGCGCACTTTGGCGGGTCTTGGCAAGATCCTGTGGGGGGAGGGGAGCATCGAGCGGGTGATCACCACAGACAGCGTCGGCGCCTTTGCCGAGATGCCTCTTGAACCCGGCACCTTGCTGGTGTGGGCCCCTCCATCGGCTCCTCTGGCCTTGCAGCAGGTGGTGGCCGCCTTGCCCCCCAATGTGCTGTGGAGTCATCTCACCGCCCTCGACCCTGCCGGGGTTGATCGGCTGCAGGCGCTGGCCCAGCGCTTGGGTCGTCCGGCCAGCTGGTGGCTGCCCCGTGATCTGGCCCCCATCCTCAGTGCGTATGCCCAACCTTTGACTGAGGCCCGGCCCTGGGAACCGAGCCGGATCCCCAAGCCATTGTTAGCAGTTTGTAGCGGTTTGGTTGAGTCAAATGGTGGCTTGTCTGCCGAGGTGTGCGCACTGGCGCCAGCGTGGCATGCCGTTGGTTGAAATTGGCCTGAAAGCGAGCCAAAAAGCGGTTTTCCCTCATTGAACGCGGTGATATAAAGAGTTGACGAAGCGCTCGCCAGATGAGCGCTTTTGTTTATCAAGCCGCTTTGCCACCCAACGAACTCAACGGAATACAGGGAATACCATGTTTGAAAAGGTTGTTGCCGCCCCAGCGGATCCGATCCTGGGCCTGACCGAAGCCTTCCGTGCTGACTCTCGCAGCCACAAGATCAATCTGGGCGTAGGGATCTACAAGGACGAGTCCGGTGCCACCCCCATTCTTCACTGCGTCAAGAAAGCCGAGCAGAAGCTGCTGACCGACGAGAAGACCAAGAACTACCTCGGTATTGAAGGCAATATCGAATATGGCCGCATCGTGCAGCAACTGCTGTTCGGGCAGCACTCTGCGCTGGTTGCCAGCGGCCGCGCCAAGACCGCGCAAGCGCCGGGCGGTACCGGTGCCCTGCGTATCGCGGCCGAATTCGTGGTGCGCAACGGTCTGGCCAAAACCATCTGGATCTCCGATCCCACCTGGGCCAACCACGTAAGCGTATTCCAGGCCGCGGGCCTGACCGTCAAGTGGTACAAGTACTACGACGCCGCCACCAAGGGACTCGACTTTGCCGCCATGCAGGCCTCGCTGGCCGAAGTGCAGCCGGGTGAGCTGGTGCTGCTGCACGGCTGCTGCCACAACCCGACCGGTATCGACCCCACTAGCGATCAGTGGCGCGCACTGGCCAAGCAGAGTGCTGCCGCCGGCTGGTTGCCGCTGTTTGACTTCGCCTATCAGGGTTTTGCCCGTGGTATTGAAGAGGATGCCGAAGGCCTGCGCATCTTCGCCGAGTGCCATGAAGAGCTGCTGGTGGCGAGCTCCTTCTCCAAGAACTTCGGCCTCTATAACGAGCGTGTCGGCGCCTTCACGCTGGTCAGCGCGACCAAGGAAATCGCCGATGTGGCCTTCACTCAGGTCAAGACAGTGATCCGTGCCAACTACTCCAACCCGCCGTCACACGGTGCCGCAGTGGTTACCGCCGTGGTGAGCGATCCGGCTCTCTATGCCGAGTGGGTCGAAGAAGTGGCCGCCATGCGGGTGCGTATTCGCGAGATGCGCGAACTGCTGGTAGAGAAGCTGGCTGCCCTCGGCGTGAGCCAGGATTTCAGCTTTATCCGCGAGCAGAACGGCATGTTCTCCTTCTCCGGTCTCTCCAAGGATCAGGTTGAACGCCTCAAGAGCGAATTTGCCATCTATATCGTCGGCTCCGGCCGGATCAGTGTGGCCGGTATTACCCGCGCCAATATCGATCCCCTCTGCGAGGCCATTGCCAAGGTGCTGTAATCCCATCGCCTGATGCTCTGGCGCTATGCAGCACTATGCCATAAAAAAGCCCGTCACCTTGGTGACGGGCTTTTTTGATCGCCAACGGCTGATCGCCAAACAAGGGTAAGGGCAGCTCAGTGGTGGCGGGCACCTTGCCACAACTTGCGCAGTTGCAGCAGCAGCGCGGTCAGGGCGCCGCCGCTCAGGGCGGTGAGTACCGCCAGCAGCAGGCTGCCGAGCAGGAAGGGGGGCACCAGGGTGGCCGCCTCCTGCTCCAGCCAGTGGAGGGTCCAGCTGAGGTGGAAGGGCTCCGGTGTCTGGTGCAGTACCAGACAACCGGTGCGATAGGCGTATAGATACATGAACGGCAAAGTCAGCGGATTGTTGAACCAGACCGCCAGCAGCGCCAGTGGCAGGTTGAGGCTGAATGCCAGCGCCAGACCGACTGCGATGAGCGAGTGCATCGGGATGGGGAACCAGCAGGCGAAGATCCCGGCCGCCACCGCGCCGCTCAGGGCGCGGGTGCCCCCTTGCCAGAGGGCGGGGGCAAGCAGTCGCTCACCAAACAGGGCAAACCACTTCTGCTGGCGCAGGGTATCGGGATCTAGCTTGAAGCGGGCAAACCAGCGACTCAGCATGGGCGTGCCATCTTGCGTTTTTGCCACTGGCGCACCGTGCTGATCCGCCAGAAGGTGCGGATCAGGGTGTAACCGATAAGAGAACTGAGCAGGGCAAGGATCAGCGAGCCCAGCAACAGCGGCGGTGCCACTGTGCCCAGCACCGAGACCAGCCACTCCCAGGTGAACTCAATCTCTATCTGCTGCGCTGAATGTCCCAGCAGCTGGCAACCCACCAGATAGGCGCCATAGAGCAGGGGCGGCATGGTAAAGGGGTTGGAGAGCCAGACCAGCGCCACCGAGAGCGGCAGATTAACCCGGCACAGGATAGCGCCTCCGGCAGCCAGCAGCATCTGGCAGGGGAGCGGCACCCAGGCCATGAAGAGGCCCACCGCAAAGGCCCCGGCGGCCGAGCGGCGGTTGAGGTGCCAGAGGTTGGCATCGAGCAGCAGTTTGCCGAACAGCCGCAGGTGCTTGTGTTCTTTCAGGGTTTGCTGATCGGGCATCCAGCGTTTAATGAGTCGTTTGGGCATATTGAAACCTTGCTAAATACTTGCTCCATGGATCTGCGTCTGTTGTCGTTTGCCCTGGGGGCAAGCTCCTCACTGTTCTGGCCATGGTTACCTTCACTCGCATGGGGGGGCCTGTTGCTGTCCCTGCTGATCCCCCTTGCATATTGCCGTGCCTGGCGGTGGCTGTTTCTCCTGCTCGGCATCCTCTGGATGCAGGCCAATCTTGCCTATCGGCTGGCCTGGCTGGAGCGGTTGGGCGATCAGACGAGCCACATGATAACCGCACAGCTGCAAAGTGCAGAGCCCGAGGGGGATAAATTTGTCCGGCTGCTGCTGCGGGTGAGCACCCTCGACGAGCAACCGGTGACACCTGAGCCCCTGATCCGGGTCAATGCCTATCAGGCATTGCCAGCCATGACGGTAGGTAGCCGAATCATCCTGGTGACCTCGTTGAAACCGGCTCACGGTCTGGCCAACGAGGCGGGGCTGGATGGGCGGCGTCTGCTGCTGGGCAAAGGGATCACCGCCACCGGCAATTTGCGCCGGGTGATCGACATTCAACAGGCACCTGCGGGTTGGCGCGAACGCTGGTTGGGGGCCGCGACCGAGAGTTGGCGTCCGCTTGACTATGCCCCCTTGCTGGCGGCGCTCACTTTTGGCGAGCAGAGCGGTATCACGGATGCCCAGTGGGAGCTGTTTCGCGGCAGCGGCCTGACCCATATCATCGCCATCTCAGGGCAACACATCGCGCTGGTTGCGGTGCTCGGGTGGTGGCTGGGCAGGCTGTTTGGTCTGCGCGGCGCCATCATCACCTCCCTGCTGTTTGCCGCCGTCTACAGCGCGTTGGCCGGGTTTGCGGTGGCCACCGAGCGGGCCCTGATCATGGTGCTGGTGTGGAGCGTGTTGCGCTGGAGTCGGCGAGAGTGGCCGGCCTGGCGCATCTGGCTGTGGGCCTTTGTGGTATTGACCCTCTGGGATCCCTTCGCACTCTATTCGGCCGGCTTCTGGCTTTCGTTTCTGGCGGTGGCCATCTTGCTGCTGGTGGGATATCTCCACGACAAGCCGGGGCTCTGGCAGATCCAGCTCTGGCTGCTACTCGGTCTGCTGCCGCTGCAGTTGGCGTTGTTCGAGGGGATCGCGCCCCTTGCCATAGTGATCAACCTGCTGGCTGTGCCGCTCTTTTGTATCGCCATCATCCCGCTGGCCCTGATCGGTGTGCTGCTGGCGCCGCTCTCCACCTCGCTTGCCTATGTCCTGTTCTGGCTGGCGGATCTGGGGCTCGGGTGGGTGCTGACCATCCTGAATTGGCTTTCCGATCAACTGCAACTGTGGTGGCCACTGCCCGGCTGGTGGCTGCCGCTCTGCACCCTGTTGTTGCTGCTCTGGTTCGCCGCGCAGTGGCGCCCGGCAAGCTGGCTCTGGCTACCGGGTCTGTGTGCGCTGTTGCTGGCGCTTTGGCCAACGCCTGTCCGCTGGCAACTGCGGGTGCTGGATGTGGGGCAGGGGCTGGCAGTGCTGATCAGCAAGGGGGAGCGTGCCATCCTCTATGACACTGGTGATCGCTATCCCGGAGGCTACAACATGGCGGACGCGGTGATCCTGCCCCAGCTGAGCCATCTGGGGATCCGGGTCATCGATCGCCTCATCATCAGTCACAAGGATCGGGACCATGCCGGCAATCGCAAGCGACTGCTCAGCGCCATGCCGGTGCGTCACGAGCTCTCCTCTTACCCCTTCAGTGAGGGAACAACGCTCTGCCAGCGTGGGCAACAGTGGCGCTGGCAGGGGCTCTCGTTTGCAGTGCTCTGGCCCGAGCGCCCCGGTGGCGGGCGCAATAACGATGGCTGCGTGGTGCGTATCAGCGATGGGCAGCGCAGCGTGCTGCTGAGCGCCGATATCGAGCGGCAGGCCGAGCTGCGACTGGTGGCGCTGGAGGGAGAGGGGATGGCCAGCACCTTGCTGGTGAGCCCCCATCATGGCAGTCGCACCTCCTCCACGCCCCCGTTTGTCGCGGCGGTAGCGGCGCAGGAGGTGATCCACAGCGCCGGTTTTATGAATCAGTGGGGCTTTCCCCGTCCCGATGTAGTGGCCCGCTATCGGGATGCCCGCCAGTGGATCACCGGTCAGCAAGGGGCGATGCTGGTCGAACCCACCGCAGAGGGCTTGAGCGTCACCGCCGAGCGAGATGTGGGGCCCTGGTACCGACATAGTGGCGACTGGTGGAGACCGCGAGTGTGGTTTGAGCAATAATCGGCCATTTCTGCCGTGTAGGAATGCGATATAGGTGGCGGCGCTTGGTGTAAGCCTGCGCTTTGGCTAGAATAGCCCGTCATTTCCATTACTAACGGCTATTCATGCAACAAGAAACCTCACAAGAGAGCTGGCCAGTATTCAAACGCCTGCTCGGTTATGTCCGTGATCGCAAGCTGGGCCTGGTCGGTGGCATCATCGGGATGCTGGGCTACGCCGCCGTGGATACCACCTTTGTCTACTCCATCAAGCCGCTGATCGATCAGGGCATCAATGGCAACGACAGCACCGTTTTGAAATGGATGCCTTTCTTCGTCCTCGGCATCGTGGCCCTGCGCGGTGTCGCCAACTTTCTCTCCAACTACTGCATGGCCTGGGTTGGCAACCACGTCGTGATGCGTCTGCAACAGCAGGTGTTCAATCACATGGTGGCGATGCCGATGAGCTTCTTCGACCGTCAGAACACCGGTCATCTGCTCTCCAAGGTGACCTATGACGCCAGTCAGGTCTCCTCGGCGGCGAGCACCACGCTGGTGACCCTGGTGCGGGAAGGGGCGACCGTGGTCGGCCTGCTCGGCCTGATGTTCTGGCACTCCTGGCAGCTGTCGGTGATCTTTTTGGTGGTTGGCCCGCTGGTGGGGGTCATCATCGGCCTTATCAGCCGCCGTTTCCGCCAGATCAGCCGTCACATCCAGCAGGCGGTAGGGGATATCACCACCTCCACCGAGCAGATGCTCAAAGGGCACAAAGAGGTGCTGATGTTTGGTGGCCAGAAGGTGGAAGAGAAACGCTTCTTCCAGGTCAGCAACAACATGCGCCAGCAAACCATGAAGATGGTCGCTGCCGATGCCATCGGCAGCCCGGTGGTGCAGATGGTGGCCTCCATCGCGCTGGCTGCCTTCCTGTATGTAGCTACCATCGACAGTGTGCGCAGCGAGCTGACTGCCGGTACGTTTACCGTCATGATCACCTCCATGATGATGCTGCTCAAGCCGCTGAAAAGCCTGACCGACGTCAACAACCAGTTCCAGCGCGCCATCACTGCCTGCCACAGCCTGTTTGGCCTGCTCGACAGCGAGCCGGAGCAGGATACCGGCACCCGTACTCTGGAGCGTGCCCGCGGCGAGATCGAGTTTCGCAACGTCACCTTCACCTACCCGACCAAGGATACCCCGGCGCTGCACAACGTCAGCTTCAAGGTGGAGGCGGGTAAATCGGTGGCGCTGGTGGGCCGTTCCGGCTCTGGCAAGAGTACCATTGCCAGCCTGTTGACCCGCTTCTACGACATCGATCAGGGCGAGATCCTGCTGGACGGCATCAACATCCGCGAATACAAGTTGAGCGAGCTGCGCAAGCAGTACGCGCTGGTCTCCCAGCATGTCCACCTGTTCAACGACTCGGTTGCCAACAACATCGCCTACGCCGCAGAAGACAAATACAGCCGCGACCAGATCGTGCAGGCCGCCCGTATCGCTCATGCCGACGAGTTCGTCAGCAAGATGAGCAACGGGTATGACACTGTGGTTGGCGAGAACGGTGCATCCCTCTCCGGTGGTCAGCGCCAGCGTGTTGCCATTGCACGGGCTTTGCTGCGCGATGCGCCGGTTCTGCTGCTGGATGAGGCCACCTCGGCCCTCGATACCGAGTCCGAGCGCCACATTCAGGCGGCTATCGACGAGCTTTGCAAGGCGCGTACCTCGCTGGTGATTGCCCACCGTCTCTCCACCATCGAGAAGGCGGACGAGATCCTGGTGATCGACGAAGGCCATATCGTCGAGCGCGGTAACCACGAAGCACTGATGGAGCAGCGCGGCACCTATGCCCAGCTGCGCGCCATTCAGTTTGGCAACGCGGGAAGCAAAGCCTGATGCTGGAACGGCTCTGGTATCGCAAAAGTGGCTGGCGCTGGTTGCTGGCCCCCTTTGCCCTGCTGTTTGCCATCATCAGCGGCACCCGCCGCTACGCCTATCGTCATGGCTGGCGCAAGGGGTATCGCTCCTCCTTGCCGGTCATTGTGGTGGGCAATATTTCGGTGGGGGGCAACGGCAAGACGCCGGTGGTGGTCTGGCTGGTGGAGCAGTTGCAAGCCCGCGGCTATCGCCCCGGGGTGGTGAGCCGTGGTTATGGTGGCAAGGCGCCCCATTACCCCTATCGGCTGGATGAGACCAGCACCACGGCGCAGGCCGGAGATGAGCCGGTGCTGATTGCCCGGCGCTGCGGCTGCCCCGTGGTGGTTGCCCCGAAACGGGCCGACGCGGTACGACTGCTGGAGCAGAGCGGTGAGGTGGATATCATCATCACCGACGACGGCCTGCAGCACTATGCGCTGGCCCGCGACATCGAGCTGGTGGTGGTGGACGGCGCGCGCCGTTTCGGCAACGCCTGCTTGCTGCCGATGGGGCCGCTGCGCGAGCCGATCACTCGTCTCAAACGGGTGGATGCCATCATCTGCAACGGCGGCGAGCCGGGCAAGGGGGAGTACCCCATGCAACTGGTCGCCGACACCCCGCGCCGGGTGCGCGACGATGCCCCGCTTGCTGCCCCCTTGTCGGGGCCGGTCGATGCGCTGGCGGGGATTGGCCATCCGCCCCGCTTCTTTGCCACCCTGGAAGGGCTCGGCTATCAGCTGGATCAGCAGGCCGCCTACGGCGATCATCACCCCTTCGATCGGGATGAGCTGGTGGGCCGCTTTGCCAGCAAGCCGCTGCTGATGACCGAGAAGGATGCGGTCAAGTGTCGTCCGTTTGCCCTCGATAACTGGTGGTATCTGCCGGTCAGTGCCGAGTTGCCCGCCTCCCTGCTCGATGCCCTGCTGCACAAGCTGGGGACAAAGGGGAAGGGCGCGGCCAGGGCGCAAGATTAATCTCTCTTGCCTCGGTGAGGGAGCAGGGGCTTGATACGCCCCGTACGGAATATCTGGTTGCTCGACATCCATCGCTGGCGTGATAAAGCCGCCAGCGCGACATCGTTGAAGGAGTATCGTTTTGGCTTTGGACATCAAGTTGCTCGACATCATCGCCTGCCCGGTCTGCAAGGGTAAGCTGCACTACAACAAAGCAGTTCATGAGCTGGTCTGCCGCTTTGACAAGCTGGCCTATCCGCTGGAGGAGGGGATCCCGGTGCTGCTTGAGAACCGTGCCCGTCCGCTCAACAGCGATGAGCTGCCGTCATGAGTTTCGTCGTCGTCATTCCGGCCCGCTATGCGTCAACCCGTCTGCCGGGCAAGCCGCTGGCGGATATCCATGGCAAGCCCATGGTGCAGCACGTGGTGGAAAAAGCGCTGCAATCCGGTGCCGATCGGGTGATCGTTGCCACCGATGACGAGCGGGTACAGCAGGCACTGCAGAGCACCGGCGTCGAGGTGTGCATGACCTCACCGGATCACCAGTCCGGCACCGAGCGTCTGGCCGAGGTGTGCCGTCACTACGGCTTTGCCGCCGATACCATCATCGTCAATGTGCAGGGGGATGAGCCGCTCATTCCGCCCGCCATCATTCGTCAGGTGGCGGATAATCTGGCCGCCGCCACGGCGCCGATGGCGACCCTGTCGGTGCCGATCAAGGATGCCGAAGAGGCGTTCAATCCGAACGCAGTGAAAGTGGTGACTGACAAGGATGGCTACGCCCTCTACTTCAGTCGCGCCTGCATTCCCTGGGATCGGGATCGCTTTGCCAAGAGCCATGAGCAGATTGGCGACCACTACCAGCGTCATATCGGTATCTACGCCTATCGCGCCGGATTTATCCAGCGTTATGTAGACTGGGCACCGAGCGTGCTGGAGCAGGTCGAGGCACTGGAGCAGCTGCGGGTGCTCTGGTATGGGGAGAAGATCCACGTCGCCCAGGCCCTTGAAGCGCCGCCGGTCGGGGTGGATACTCAGGCCGATCTGGAGAAGGTGCGCGCCTTCTTGGCCCAGTAATGACCACAACACTCAAGTAATGAAAAACGGTGTCGCAAGGCACCGTTTTTTGTTTTGAAAATTTATATAATTATTTGATTTTAAACGCTAAACATGGGTTTTCTCAAACTTTTGGCGTGCATGGTTTGCCAAAGCGACGAGTTTGGTTATGATGCAAGACGCCCTGTTAACCCTAACCGGGCGGCTAAAACGAGATAAAACGGGGTGTTTGGGTGATAAATGTATTCCTGGTCGATGATCATGAACTGGTGCGTACAGGGATAAGACGCATTCTTGAAGATGTGCGCGGGATCAAGGTGGTGGGCGAAGCACAGAGCGGCGAGACAGCAGTCACTTTCTGTCGCCAACACCATCCGGACGTGATCCTGATGGACATGAACATGCCGGGTATTGGTGGTCTGGAAGCGACCCGCAAAATTCTGCGGATCCGCCCCGATGTGCGCATCATAGTGCTGACCATTCATTCAGAAAATCCGTTCCCCACCAAGGTGATGCAGGCGGGCGCCGCCGGTTACCTGACCAAGGGGGCAGCTCCTGACGAGATGATCCAGGCGATCCGGTTGGTGCACTCCGGTCAGCGCTACATCTCCCCGGAGATTGCCCAGCAGATGGCCCTCAGCCAGTTTGCCTCCGCTGACGAGAATCCCTTCAAGTCCCTCTCCGAGCGCGAGCTGCAGATCATGATGATGATCACCAAGGGGCAGAAGGTGACCGATATCTCCGAGCAGCTCAACCTGAGCCCGAAGACGGTCAACAGCTACCGCTATCGTTTGTTCAGCAAGCTGGGGATTAACGGTGACGTGGAACTGACCCATCTGGCCATTCGCTATGGCATGCTGGATGCCGATACCCTCTAATCGGGTGGCGTGTGGTCACAAAGGCGGCGAGTGCCGCCTTTTTGCTTTTCTGCCCTTTTGCTTTTCAGGCGGCGAGGGCAGTATGCTCTGCCCGTCAATTTTTGCCTTTGTGTGAGCCGAGTAGCTGATGACCCTCTCTCCCGAACCTCTCTTCGATAGCAAGGCGTTTCTGAGCGCCGTCACCCATCAAAGTGGCGTCTACCGCATGTATGACAGCGGTGGCACCGTGATCTACGTGGGCAAGGCCAAGGATCTGAAAAAGCGGCTCGCCTCCTACTTTCGCACCAACGTCGACAGCATCAAGACTCGCACCCTGGTGCGCCAGATCGCCGATATCCAGGTCACCGTTACCCACACCGAGACCGAGGCGCTGATCCTCGAGCACAACCTCATCAAGCAGTACCAACCCCGTTACAACGTGCTGCTGCGGGACGACAAATCCTACCCCTGGATCATCATCACCGCGCACCAGCATCCACGCATCGGCGTGCATCGCGGTGCCCGCAAGGTGAAGGGGGAGTACTTCGGCCCATACCCCTCTGGCGGCGCGGTGCGTGAGAGTTTGCATCTGATGCAGAAAATTTTCCCGGTGCGTCAGTGCGAAGATGCGGTCTATGCCAACCGCACCCGTCCCTGCCTGCTCTATCAGCTCAAGCGTTGCGCTGGCCCTTGCGTACCCGGGTTGGTGAGCGAGGCCGAATATGCCCAGCAGGTGGAGCTGGCCAAGCTGTTTCTGGCGGGCAAGAACCAGCAGGTGATTGGAGAGCTGGTTGGCAAGATGGAGTCCGCCAGCGGCGATCTGCGTTTTGAAGAGGCGGCCCGCTACCGGGATCAGATCCTGGCGCTGCGCCGGGTCACCGAGCAGCAGTCGGTGAGCGGCAACGTACTGGACGAGCTGGATGTGGTGGGGGTCGCCTTCCAGCAAGGTGCGGCCTGCATTCACGTACTCTTTATCCGTCAGGGCAAGGTGCTCGGCTCGCGCAGCTACTTCCCGAAAGTGCCTGCTGATACCCAGCTTGACGAGGTGGTGCAATCCTTCCTGCTGCAGTTCTATCTGTCGGGGCAGGGGGGGCGGCAGATCCCGAGCGAGGTGCTGCTCGATGTGGCCCTTGAGGACGAGAGCGTCATCGCCGAGACTCTGAGCCAGACCGCAGGCTACAAGGTGCGGGTGGTGAGCCGTACCCGCGCCGAGCGGGCCCGCTTTATCAAGCTCGCTTCCATCAACGCCGAGACGGCGCTGCGCTCGCGGCTGGCTCACAAGAGCACCATCACCGCCCGCTACGACCAGCTGGAAGAGCTGCTGGAGCTGGAGCGCCCCATCGCCCGCATGGAGTGTTTCGATATCTCCCACACCATGGGGGAGCGCACCGTGGCCTCTTGCGTGGTGTTCAACCGGGAGGGGCCGCTCTCATCGGAATATCGTCGTTTCAACATCGACGGCATCACCGGTGGTGATGACTACGCGGCGATGGAGCAGGCGCTGGAGCGCCGCTTTGGCAAGCAGCAGGAGCCGGACAAGGTGCCGGACGTGCTGTTTATCGACGGCGGCCTCGGCCAGTTGCGCCGCGCCGAAGAGATCCTGGCCCGTCAGCTGGAGTTTCTCGGCGGCAAATATCCGCTGCTGGTGGGGATTGCCAAGGGGGTCACCCGCAAGGCAGGGTTGGAAACACTCATCATGGGGGAGAGCCACGAAGAGCTGCATTTGCCGGCAGATATGCCCGCTTTGCACCTTATTCAGCATATTCGCGATGAATCTCACCGTTTTGCCATTACCGGCCACCGGGCCAGACGGGCCAAGGCCCGCACCAGCAGCAGTCTGGAGGATATTCCGGGGGTGGGGCCAAAGCGGCGGCAGGCGCTGCTCAAATATCTGGGCGGCCTGCAGGAGGTCAAAAAGGCGAGCGTGGATGAACTGGCCAAGGTTCCCGGCATCAGTCAGGAGCTGGCCCAGACCATCCACGATGGCTTGCACAGCGCCTGAGCAGGGTTAGCGGCATGGCAAAATCGCTAACTCCTTGATGCACAAGAGCCGTGACGCGGGGGGGCCGTAAATGCCATAATGGCCTTCGCATTTTGAGAAGATTGATGGATTAAAAAGACCAAGACGGGCGCCAGTGCGGTTGCATCGCAAATCGGCTTTGGCGCACTATGTAGCGACGTACAAGAAGTGGCTGAAAATAATGACAAACATACCTAACCTGTTGACGTTTTTCCGGATTTTGCTCATTCCCGTCTTCGTCATCCTGTTCTATCTGCCTTATCAATGGTCCTATCTGGCTGCCGCCATCATCTTTATTCTGGCCGCTGCCACCGACTGGTTTGATGGCTATCTGGCTCGCAAGCTCAATCAGTCCACCGCCTTTGGCGCCTTCCTTGACCCGGTTGCCGACAAGATCATGGTTGCCGCCGCACTGGTGGTTATCGTCGAACACTACAACACCATCTGGGTGACCATCCCCGCCATGACCATGATTGGCCGCGAGATCATCATCTCCGCCCTGCGCGAATGGATGGCCGAGCTCGGCAAACGCTCCTCGGTGGCGGTTAGCTGGATTGGCAAGTGGAAGACCATGATCCAGATGGTGTCGCTCACCGGTCTGATTTGGCAATACAACGTCTGGATGGTGTGGCTCGCCTATGTGATGCTCTATGTTGCCACCGTGCTCACCTTCTGGTCGATGTTCCAGTACATGAAGGCTGCCTGGGGCGATTTGACCCACCACGCCAACCTGTGAGTCACTTGCGCCGCAAGGTGAGGTTTCCGCTGATTTGAGGCAGGAAACGGCCAAAGGCGCTAAAACTGTTCAAAAAGGGCAAAAAATGCCCGAACGATCAGGTAATTAAATATTTCTGGTTGACTGGGCGAGGAACATCGCTAGAATGCGTCCTCGTAGTCAGGCAGTCAGCCAGACCAATGCGGGAATAGCTCAGTTGGTAGAGCACGACCTTGCCAAGGTCGGGGTCGCGAGTTCGAGTCTCGTTTCCCGCTCCAAATTCAGACAATAGAGAGCCAACTCTCTTTTGCATGGCGCGTTAGCAAAGCGGTTATGCAGCGGATTGCAAATCCGTTTAGTCCGGTTCGACTCCGGAACGTGCCTCCATATTGACAAGCCCGCCACGCGAGCTTGATACCGATTGCGGTGCCCGAGTGGTGAAATCGGTAGACACAAGGGATTTAAAATCCCTCGACGTTCGCGTCGTGCCGGTTCGATTCCGGCCTCGGGCACCATTAAAATCAAAGAGTTACAGAAGGCCACTAGATATAGTGGCCTTTTTCTTTTTCTTCAGTGTCCACATTTGATCCACACAGATTTATTCCGGCAGCTCTGCCAGTTTCACTTCGAGTTGCAAGCGGTTGGTGTAGCCCTGGTCGGTGAGGTCGTGAACGACCTGGGTGAGTAGCCATTCGGCCTCGTCGATTTGCGGTTTGAATCCCCTGACCGTGGTGGGTTGTTCCGGGTAGAGCTCGGGTCGGCCTTTGGCCAGGGTGATCTGAAACTCAGCCACGCCTCGCTGCAGCTTTTCCCATTCAGCCCGCGCGGCCCTCATTGCGTTGCTCTGGCTGGCGTAAACGTGGCGCAGCTCCTTGACGTTCTCACTGTCGCCAACCAGCAGCTCGTTCTCCTTCTTGTTGACTACCACCCCCGGTGGTAGCGGTCGTTCCTCTTTCGGTTTGGTCTTTTGCTTGCGCTTCACCTCGATTTTCTTCTTCTCGGCGGCTTTGTTGTCTTGCCAGTAAGCGATGACGCCGGTGTAGGCGTCGCGGTCGGCCACCGAGAACTGGTGCTGATCGCCGTCCTGGCGGGTGATGGTGACAGCCGGCAGTGGCTTACCGCTGGCGGTGGTGCCGTTGCCCGCCTTGATGAACATCAGGCGGCCAGATTTGACGGTGGCGATGGCATCTTGTTCGGTGGCCAAGCGGGTAAGAAAGGCCAGATCGCTCTCGTTGGTCTGGTCGATGTGGTCGATCACCATCCCCTTGAAGGCGTCGCCAACGCTCGGTGTCAGGCCATAGCGGGCGGCAAGCTGCTCAACGATGGCGCCGATGGTCTCAAAGTGCCAACTGCGCTCGCGCAGTTTGTTCATGCCCCCGCGCAGGTCTGCCGACTTGCCCCTGATGGTGAGCACATCCGGCGCGCCGCCATGCTCCACCTCGTCAATTTTGAAGGTGCCTTTATCGACCAGGGGGCCGCCTTGCCACCCGATGCTGGCTTGGAGGGTGGCCCCACGGCGCGGCATGGCCAGCTTGCCGTCGCTGTCATCGAGGGCGATCTCGATGGTGTCGGCCGAAAAGCCCCGGTTATCGGTGATGGTCATGTGCATCAAGCGTGGGCGCAGAGTGCCCGAGACATCGCTGCCATCGACCCGCACCTGATAGGCGGGCGCCGGATGTTGTTGGCTCAGGGCATCCAGCTGGCTGGTGATGCCAAGGTTTTCAGTCAAGCGGGTACCGAACAGGTCGAATGCTCCCATCAGAGCAGCCCCCCGAGTTTGCCGCCCACCGTGTTCAGCAGCTTGCCAACGCCCAAGCGACCGAGCAGGTTGCCCGCAGTGCGACCGAGCAGGGTGTTGCCGAGGGAACTGTCGTTGTCATCGACCCGCTTGAGCTTGATGCTGAACTCGATTTTTCTGGCGCTGCCATCCTGGAAGAACTCGCTGCGGGTGGTGCTGATCCCCTCTATCACGAACGAGCCGCGCATCACGCCATCGCCTTGGATTAAGGGGAAGGCTTGGCCGCTGTCACCCATGCTATTGAGCATATCGAGGGAGACTGGGCCGCCGGTGAGCTCTGGATAGAGTACCCCGCTTAAGTGACTGAGCTCGTCATCTGGCCCGAGGTACTGATATGAGGGGCGGGCGCCGACCCGGTTATTGCCCGGGTGGCGCCATGATTTTTCGTCTTGTTGAGATTGCGGGGCCACGGTCGAGCGCATAAACACGAACCAGCCCAGGGTCATCATCATGGTGGTTGCTCCTTAGTTGCGGTCGGTCAGGGAGGCGCGGCCACTGGCGGCTGCCTGCCGTTCGCGTCGGTCCAGTTCGCGGCGCACCTCTTGCGCCACATCGGTGGCTGATTGTCCCGGCTGCTGGGTGATACTGATCGGGGCGTGGATCTGGGTGGTGCTGTTGCCTCGGGCCACTGGTCGCACCGGGGTGACGATGCGCGGGCCGTATCCCGAACCGCCCGCCATGGCCGGGGTGTTGTAGTTGCCGGTGAGGTAGCCGGACGGATTGACGTTGGCGGTGACCGAGCCGCCCCCCTGCATCCAATCCGGCAGCAGGTCGGTGAGGGCTTTGATCTTGTTCTTCAAACTCTCCCACTTGGCACTGATGCCGCCAATCAGGCCGTCGATGATGGCCTTACCCTTGTTGGCGGCCCCTGCTGGCAGGGTATCGAAGAAGGCCCAGATTTCGTCCCAGTGCATGATCAGTATGCCGATGGGGGTCCATGAGAAGAGCTCTTTCAGGAGTTCCCAGAAGGCGAGAGCAGGGGCCTTGCACTGGGCCCATAGGTCGCTGAACCACTTGGTGACCCCATCCCAATGTTTGTAGAGCAGGTAGGCCCCGGCCGCGATTGCCACAATCCCCATGATGAACCAGCCGATCGGGGTGGTGAGCATGGCAATCCCGAGCCTGACCATGCCCATGGTCAGCGCCTTGATGAAGGTCAGCAGCGGGCCGCCATAAACCAGCAGGGTCGAAAGCCCCATCTTGATGGCAGCCAGTGGCCCCAGCAGACCGGCCACAATCAGCAGCAGCGACCCGCCAGCAGCAGCCGTTACGGCGGTGACCGCCGCGATACGGGTCAGGGTCGAGGTCAGCTCTGGGTTGGCCCGCATCCAGTCGCCGGTGACCTGGATGATTTCGGTGACGCGCTGGATAATGCCACGCAGTGGGCCGTTCTCGGTCTCCATCATCTGGATGCCTATGTCGTCCCAGGCGGAGGTAAGGTTGTCCAGGTCGCCGATGGCGTTATCGGCCATCACCTTGGCGACCTTGCCCGCTTCCCCCTGGGTTTGTTTCAACGTGGCGATCAGCTCCTGCAGCTTGCCGGAACCGGCCTGCTCGGTCAGCACGGTCAGGGCGGCAAATGCCTCTTCGCCCGCGATGGCCTTGAAGTAGCCCGAACGGGTAGCGTCCCCCATCTTGCTGGTTTTCTTGTAGAGTTCGTCCAGGATATCTGGCAACGAGCGCAGGTTGCCCGTCGCATCGGCGGTCTTGACGTTGAGGGCAGCCAACGCATCATTCGCCGCCTTGGGCGGGGAGGCCAAGCGGCCGAGAATGGCGCGGATGGCGGTACCGCCCATGCTGCCCTGAATACCCGCATCCCCCAGCTTGCCTGCCATGGCGGAGGCGGTTTCAAGGTCGACCCCGAGCCCTGCGGCTACCGGCCCCACGTATTTCATGGTTTCTCCCAGCATCTGCAAGTCGACGTTGGCGCGGGTGAAGGTGCCGACCATCACATCCCCCAAGCGGGTCATCTGGTTCGCCGGCAGCTTGAAGCCGGTCAGGATGTTGGAGCCGATATCGGCGGCAGCAGCAATCTCGACGCCGCCCGCCTTGGCGATATCGAGCACCCCGGGCATGGCGTCACGGATTGCCTTGGGGGTGAAACCGGCCATGGCCAGAAAGCCCTGGCCCTGCGCCGCTTCACCCGCCGTGAAGGCGGTATTGGCGCCGAGCTCCCGCGCCTGGGTCCGTAGGGCGGCCAGTTCGCTGCTCTCTTTGCTCAACCGGGTGATCGCCTGCACCTTGGACATATCGACATCAAAGCCCATCGCCTTGCCCGCGATATTGGTGCCCTTGTAGATGGCGGCGGCCCCGGTGGCCATGCCCGCAGCGCCATAGCCCGCCAGAGTGCCGCGCATCGACATGGTTTTGTCGTAGTTGGCTTTGATCTGGTTGAGGCGCTTTTGTTGGTCGGCCAGTTGCCCCAGCTTGGCCCGTTGCTGGTCGAGCTGGCTGTTGGCGGCAGCAAGATCGCTCTTGAGCTGGCGCTGGTGCTGGCCCAGCTGTTTGGTGTTGATGCCTGCCTCGCCCATGGCCTGTTTCAGGCTACCGTGACGGGCGACCATTTCCCGCTCTTGCTGGGAGAGGTCGCGCACCTTCTGCTTGGCTTGCTCCATGGCGCGGGTCATGGCCTTGGTCGGTTGCTCGACCTTGGCAAACTGCTGGGCCATCTGTTGGGCGTCGCGCTGGGCTTGGGTCAGCTGCGCGCGGGTCGCGCCAATCTGCTGGCCGAGGGTTCGATAGCCATCAATCTGGCCGCTCTGGGCTTCCAGCTCCTTGATGCGCTTCTTCGTGTCGACCAGGTCTTTGGCGGTGATGCGGCTCTGGCCGCTGGCTGCCTTGAGGGGGGCGGTGAGCTTGTCGATCCCGTTAAGCAGGATTTGAAGTTTGAGAGGGTTCATTGTTGTTCTGCCCCGTTGATGCGGTTGTGAGTCTCAACGAGGCGTTGGTGCCAGCCCATCAGCTCGCTGATCTCCATGGCCGCCATCTCGGACGGCGGCCAGTGGGCGATGATGGCAATCTCGGCCATCAGGTCATCTATGCAGTGAGGTAAGCCTCCTGCTGCGAGCCCATCAAAAAACCGACCACCACGACTCCGGCTTTGAGCAGGTCAGCCGGATCCATGTCGTTCACTTCTTTTTCGGTCAGGTCAGTGATGCGGGGCAGCAGTTTGATGAGGGTATCGACGTTCATCTGGACGATGTCCATGGTGTTGAGCCCGCGCAGGTGGCCTGCCTTTTTGGGGCTGCGGATGGTCAGACTATTGAGGGTGCTCTCGCCGCGCTGGATCGGGGTGTCGAGGGTGATTTCTTTCTGTTCCATGGTGTAGGTTCCTGTTGTTGATGTGGTGAGGGCGGCAGTGTGCCACCCGTTGGATGGGTGAATGGGTTAGAGGCCGATGGCTTTGCGGTGCTCGGCCATGCGGTCGACGCCATCGGGGCCGATCTCGATCATGTTGAGCAAGTCGATTTCGTGGATGACGGCCCCGTCAATGGTCACTTTGTAGTAGGTGTTAACCATGGTGACCTTGGCCTGGCTGTTATCGCCGACCTTGGCGGTGCCCCAGTCGATCTCTTTGAAGCGGCCTCGGGTGAATACTTCTACGGCCTGTACACCGACGACATCATCACGTTGGATGGAACCGGCAAAGCGAAGGGCGATGCCGTCGATCTTGCCATTGCCCATCTTGCCCAGGATCTCGGCGCTGTAGCCGCCCATGGTGAAAGAGGTATCGAGAGCGCTGTCATCCAGCCCCATGTCGATGTTGACGGCGCCGCCCATGCCGCCGCCGCGATAGGCTTCGAACTTGCGGGAGAGTTTTGCAAAGGTGAAGTCTTCCGCTTCACCCACCCAGTTAGTGCCGTCGGTGAACATGTTGAGCTGTTTGACTTTTCTTGGCAGTGCCATGGTGGCTCCTTATGCTGCGGCCGCGACGCGGGCGCCGAAGTCGATGAGGTAGGAATCGGTGATGCGCTGGATGAAACCGAGGTCTTCAAGCGGCGGCACCGGGGTGTAGTTGTAATCAATGCGCAGCTTGCCCGCCTTGAGGGTGTCCTTGTCGTTGAGCTCCTCGTTGTACCAGCAGTCAAACCCGAGCAAATATCCGCCGTTCACCAGCTCGCGGCCCTTGGCCTTGATCCCTTCGACGATGTCTTTGACCAGGGACGGGTGCAGCGGCTTGTCGTTGGCCCACATGTGCGCCTCGGCCATGGTGTCAGCCAGAATCTGGGCGGTGCGGGTGTAGTTCTCGAAGGCGAACAGGGGATCATCTGAGCAGGTGCGGTTGCCCCAGTAGCGAAAGCCGTCAGAGCGGATCAGTGCGGTGACCTCGTTGGCGTTGAGCAGGCCGACCTCGGTGTCGGGGTCTTGCAGATCCCAGAACAGGTTTTTGGTCATGCCATCGACCCCGGTCACGCCGACGTTCGACAGGGTCTTGTGCCAGCCAATCTCTTTGTCGATCAGTGCCCGCATGGCGGCAGCCTTGAGGCAGGCATCGAGCTTGATGCTGGCATTGGTGGCAACGTCCCACGCGATCCAGTCGGCATGCACCAGCATCAACTCACGGCTGGAGAAGTTTTCACGGTAGGCCAGCGCGGCTTCGACGGTCTCGGCGATGGTCGGCACGTAGGCAAAGGCGCGCAGCTTCTTGGCCATGCCCGCCAGCGCAGTGGATACCGGCAGGGTGCAGTTGTCCGGCACGCAGAGGATGCGCGGCTTGACGCCGGTGGCCGGGGTGGCCCGCTCAAGTGCCTTGAGGCCGGTATAGCTGCCATCGGGCTTGATGGTGCCGATGATGTTGCTGGTCAGGGCTGCCGCGTCCGCCCCCTTGGCCACGCGCACGGCGATAACGATGGTGTTGACGGTGTCATAGATGGTTTGCAGCGAGCGCTTGAGATTCCCCTCGCTGCCTGCTTTGGCGATGGCCGCTGGCAGGTTGGCGATCAGCACAGGCTTGTCGAGGGGGAAGTAGGTGGCGTCGGCGTCTTCGCTGGTGCAGACCATGCCGATCACCGCCGTGGCGACGGTGCGGATGGTACGGGTACCCTCGGTCGCTTCGACGACGCGCACGCCGTGGTGGAATTGGTCCAGTGCCATAGGTTCTCCTGTTGTCCGGACGGAGCATTCTTTGCGTAGGTAATGCAGGTGATGTGAACAGGGTCAGGATGCAGGGGCAGGGGATCGCAGGCGAGCGGCGGCCAGTGTATCTGGCGTGGATACACTGGATGGGCGGTGACAACGGGGTAACGGACGGCAGTAACGAAACACCCCGCACAAGGCGGGGTGTTTCGTTAGATGATTTTGTCCGGTTCGGTTGGCCACTGCGGCGACTCTGGCCAGCCGGCTTGCTCCGACACCAGCGTCAGCTCGTAGCGGTAACGCTGCCAGTCGGCCAGCAACTGGGTGTGCTCTGGCTTGGCATAGCCGCCATCGACTGCGGGCTGAAGGGTAGCAATGGTCTGATTTGCCAACGTGAGGCAGTCTGACAGGCGCGCTTGCGCGCTATCTTCAGGAGAGACTTCCGTTACTGAGGGTGGTGTGATGTTGTTACCTGAGACGACCCATCCAGGCATCACATCATCGCTGCATGCTATCCAGTCAAGCGCTTCATAATAGCGGCCAGAGGGGTCAACCTCGGTGGTTTCCATGACGACATTCTTTTCGATTCGTGCCCACATAATTTACCACTCCACAATGACCATACCGTTTAACCCATTTTGACCGGCGGAAACCTGATTTCCTGTGACTGTTGCGCCACCATTGCCACCGCTACCTAATGAAGTGATAGTTGCCCCTCCTAGTCCCCGTCCCACCGAGCCTCCTGCCGTGGTCGGTGTTGCAGCAATTCCGGCAGAACCATGGCCACCATAGCCATCAATATCGCCGCCAGAACCTAACCCGCCGCTGCCTCCAGCTCCACACATCGAAGAGGTTGTTCCGCCTATGGCGGAGTTCCCCGGGTTACCGCCGGTTGCACTACAAAACGACCCAAACGAGCTGGTTTGTCCCGGTAAAGCGATATTCAATCCATTTGTTGCCCCTATTCCACCGCTTCCGACAGTGATAGGAATGCTGTCTCCAGGTGACACATTGACCAACTTTTTGGCATATCCCCCTGCGCCACCCCCGCCACCACTGGCGTTGTAATTGGTCGATGAGTTGGCTCCCCCCCCACCGCCGCCGGCTCCGACCACTGTGACCAGGACTTTATACACGCCGGTTGGAACCACCCAGTGGGTCACGCCCACCTGTTTGAAGGTTGCAATCTGTTTTTGAATGCCCATCTTTGCCAGTTTCAAGGCAGTGACGAATTTGGCGTCATCGGTACCGGCGTTCACCTCTGCCTGGGTGGCGATCTGTGCCTTACCCTTCACGGCTTCACTGGCGGTGGCGATGGTTACCGCCCCGGTCATGCCATCCACCGATTGCACCGAGTCGGTCGGGGTGAGCAGTTCTTGCCAGTTGGCCAGAGTGGCGGCGCCCGCAATCCGCAGGATGAAGCTCTTGTTGAGGTCGGTACGTACGGCTATATCCCCGACTTCGGCGGTCAGGGCCAGCATGGCGGCCTGGGTGTTGACCACAAAGGTGTCGGTGATGGCCGTGGCCGGGATCTGATTGACGGGGACCTTGCCACTGCCATCGAGCGTCGCCACCCCATTGGCTGCGCCTTTTTGTGCGATGGGAACCGCATCGGTGATGCCATAGCCCGCCAGGGTGGTGGGGTTGCTGCCGGCGGTGATGTTGCCCTTGGCATCGACGGTGACCGAGCGATAGGTGCCCGCCACCACCCCCGAGTTTTTATAGGTGGCGGTGATGGTGATGTTGCCGCTGCCATCAAATGCCGCCTGACCGGTCACATCACCAGCCAGGGCGATATTGCGGGCGGTGCTGAGCTTGTTGGCCTTGCCCGCCGCCGTGTTGCCCCCTTCGATATCATCGACGTGTTTTTTCAGGTAGGCGGTACGATTGGCAAGCGCTTGTGCTTGCTTGTTGGAGATGCCGCCCGGGCCGCCCAGCACCGGATCACCGGTTTCGAGTTGGTAGATGCCAGCCTCCCAGCTGACGACCTCTTGTAAATTCGCCATATCACGAGGCTCCGTGGTTGTAGTTGCCGTTGTAGGTTGCGGCGCCGTTGTAGGTAACGGGCGCCCGGGTGTAATCGAGCGCAGAGAGGTGGCAGCGGGCTGGGGCCATCTCTGCCAACAGGCGCTTGATGCGGTTGGCCTGTTCGGTGGTGACCGGGCGAGTCAGGATGACCCGATAGACTGCCCAGCGGGTCGGGTCGCCATGGGGTTCGTTGCCGTTGTAGCTGAGGGTGCCGTCATAGCGGCGGCCGGTGGCGCGCTCGATGATGGTGCTGTCACCAAAGCCCAGCACGTTCAGCGCTTCCTTGATGGCCCATGGGGTTCCCTTGCGCTGATGCAACCTGAACGAGGCTTTGATCAGCGCCCGCTGCTGGTCTTCCGATTCCGCCAGTTCCCACCAGTCCACCGAGCGGGCCCATGCCAGCCAGGGCAGCAGTGGCGCCGGGCAGGTGTCGGCAAAGCGGGTGGAGGTAATGACTTCTGGTGTCAGGTTGTAGGCCAGCGCGGCGGCGGTCAGGTGCTCCAGCCGGGTTGCAGAGGGGGGCAGCAGATCCCGGGTTGCCGGGGTTGCCAGTGGCAGGCGATGCACCTTGTGCGACCCCATGCCACCGGCATCGACCCCTTGGCTCGCCAAGCGAGTGATGGTGGTGAACGGGCCTACCAATGGGGGCGCTAGTCCATCGTGTGCCAGGGTGATGGTCAGGGCTGGCTGGGTTGCTGTTGGCAGGGCTGGCGCTATAGGGTAGATGATCTGGGCGTACTTGGCGATCGGTGTGCCCATGGCGCCGGTAAAGGCGGTTGCCGCCTGCGCCAGTTTGGTTTTCAGCAATAGCGCACCTTGCTGACCGTCAGCCAGATCCCCGATGGTCTGTCGTACCTTGGCTTTGTGGCTGCCGATGACGCCGAGAGCGAATCCTGCAGGAGCCAGCCGTTGCTGAATGGTCGGCACCTTGATGGCATCAGGTTGTAATCCGCCAGTACCGAGCCGGGTTCTGACTCCCGCCGTGCCGACCATCCCCGCATCAAGCCCGACAAGGGTTATCTGTGTTGACATGTCAGCCGCCCCCATGGCGAGCAGGTCGCCCATTGTTGCAACCGTGGCCCGGATGGTCGTTGCCGGAGCGCCCTGTGCGCCATCGCTGATAGCGATGGCTTTGGTGCGGCTGGTCAGCTTGTTGGCCCCGGCTGCAAACTGGCTGATCCCGGTTGGCTTGGCGCGTTGAATGAGCGATGCCATCCCGACTTGGCCTGCTTCTATCCCTGCCACTGTCAAGCCAACTCTGACCCCGGCAATGGCGTCGGGCACCGGATCATCCGGGCCTTGCACTGTGCCCCGATAGAGAGCTGCCCCGTCATGTGACAGGGTGCCGTCGTGATAGGTGAGTGACCCGCGCCAGACGGGATAGAGGGTTGCCATCAGAGCTTGAAGATCTTATTGGGGCCGTTATCCCAGGCGATGATGATGTCGCCGCCGTTGGTGCTGACCGGCAGGCCCGCCGCCGTATCGAACAGGGCGATCAGCGGGCTGGTCGCGGCGTTGCCGGTGTCTTTGTAGATGGCGCAGTAGTTCACGTTGGCGGTTGGCACGGCGGTGAAGGTGACATCGGCCGCATCGAGCACGCCAGCAGCCACGGTTTTGCTGGTGAGGGTTTGCGGTGTGCCGACTACATGGGCCGAGATCCCGCTGTAGAACTCGTCGCTGGCGAGGGTCGGCGAATAGGTGCTTTTGAGCAGGGCACACTTGAGGGTGTCGGCACTGGCATTGATGGTGCCGGTGAGAAACTTCTCGCGGCCTTTGTCATAGAGGGCGTTTGCCATGGTGGTGTCCTTAGTCGAGGTGGAGGGCGGTGAGTTTGGCGGCCTGCTGCGCGCTGCAGGTGACATCGGTCAGCGGCGCGCGCAGGGTGACGCTGTCGATCCCCGGTTGGTGCAGGGCGGCATAGATGGCGGAAAGCGGGACGGTGGTCCCGACCCGGTAGTAAGCGGCTGCCGTCTTGGTCATGGCATCTTTCGCGGCGGCAATGGCCTGCTCTTTACCCAGGCCGATGGCGTTGAGGGTGGCATCAACGGCAAAGGGTTTGATCTGGGCCGGTTCGACCGCCACCAGATCGCAGAGCGGGCGCACGTCTTCGGCAGAGAGTGCCTGCTCGACCAGATTGAGGGTGTCGGCGCTCGGCTGGCCTGCCGGTGAGAGGATGGTCACTCTGACAGTACCCGGGGTGGGACTGTCGACGGCGACATCCGCCACCTCGGCACTGGCCGAGAGGGCGTGAAACTTGTAGGCATTGACCGGGCCCGCCGTGGCCATGCCCTCATAGGCCATTTGGCAGCGCATGCGCAGGCGGTCATCAGATTCATACACCGGCTCGATGGGCGGGGTTGCTGATGGATTGCCTGGGGTGACCAGCAGGCGTTCGAGTTCGTACTCACCGGCCACATGGTCCAGGGTGGTGCCACTGGCAAAGGCGAGCAGGGTCTGCTTGGCGGCATCGTTGATGCGGGCCCGCAGGATCATTTCGTTGTATGCATTCTCCTGTAGCAGCTTGTTGAGCGGTTCGGATTCCAGTTCCAGCGTGGCAGCGATAGCCGCCTGCTGGTCTGCCGGGTAGTAGCTGATCAGGATGGCTTTGCGCTTGGCCAGGATGGCCTCAAAGTCGAGGGTTTCCTCGACTTCCGGTGGCGGGAGCTGGGTCAGGTCTACATTGCTCACTGGGCGGCTCCTGTCGGAATGGGGATGGTCGTAGACTCCAGCACGCCGCCATCTTTGCGCTGCCAGGTGAGCTCGATGGTGAGGGCACCATCCATGCCGCCGCCCAGTACATCGACGCGGGTGACGGTGATGCGCGGTTCCCAGTTGATAAGGGCTTGTACGGTGGCGGCCATCAGGCGCAGGCGGGTGGCCTGATGCTGGGGCATGTCGATGAGGTAAAAGAGCTCGCTACCGTAGTCGCGGCGCATCACCCGCGAACCCACCGGGGTGATAAGGATGTCGCGCACCGACTGGATGATGTGGTCGGTGGCGCTGATGGCGCGGCCATGGGCGGAATTCATGCCGAGCCAGTTCATACCGGGCCCCCTGATGTACCGCTGCCCGGCATGGTGTCTTTATGTTTGTGGGTAGTGACTTCTATGCCGCCGATGGTTGCGGTGGGGGCAGTAATCTTGCCCCCCGCGCTGATGGTGGTGCCAACCTTGAGCGCCTTGGTGCATTCGACCAGCGGGGTGATCAGCTTGACGGTTACCGATGCCGAGATAGTGGCGGACTTGATACCGGTGGCGTTGAGTGCCCCGGTTGCCGGGTTGTATTCGATGATGGCGCCGTCGCTGTATTCGGTACGGTCGAGATCCGGGTTGTCATCTTCGGCCAACGGTTCGGGGAACTGGTCAGCATTGAGGCGGCCGACGATATAGGCATTGCGCAGATCGCCGCTGACGGAGAGCAGGATCACCTGCTCGCCCAGGCTCAGGCGGTGGCGGGTACGGTTAGCCCCGGCCCGTTCTGTGGTATAGGGCCGCCAGTTGGTGGTGATGTTGCCGGTTTTGACTCGACATTCCCCTGAGCGCACGGCGGTGACGGTGCCAATGCGGATCAGGTTGTCGATCAGGCGCTTGAGTTCGGTTGGGGTCGGTTGCATGGGGCCATTGTTTTGGGCAATGGCGGGTAAGGCGAGGGGAGGCCAGTGTGCACGGCGCTGGCACACTGGCGGCGGTGGTGATGCTGTCAGGCGGGTTGGTTGTGCGCTAATTTAGCGGGCAGAAGAAACACAGCGTTCGCGATTGGCGTCAGTGCCTATTTGACCATCGCGCTAATGGGAATAAAGAGTAAAAACACTGTCAAACCAGAGAACATAAAATATGTCATTTTTTCGGTATCCAACCATGGCTCTTTTTCCGTGATACCTAAAAGCTAAAAAATGGTCTACATCTGGTGTGATGAAATTTGGAATAGCAGCATGTATTGCGGTTTTAGATATTTTTTCAAAGCCCAAGCCATGCTTTGGCATTTGCTTAATATCTTTCCACATCATTCCTTTTCTACGAAAGATGGCCTCTGCAAAGTTAGCCTTTCCTTCTTGGTCTAGCGTTTGTAAACAAAAGTTACCGGATTGAAGACGTTCAAGGGAAAAAATTGGCGGGTGTTCATCATAGTTAACTGATGGATCTTGCGCCGATATCTTACCGTCCGTTTTTTCTTTAGGTAACTTTATTATTCTTTTGGCCATGGATATTAACTAACGCGAGTATCGAAGTATTCTTTAAGTTCTTTTTGTGGGATAACATCAGCGAAAGCTTCATGCTTAATCCAAGGCGATTCTTCATGCGTCATATTACGAAGCTTCCAAGCGCTGAATTGCCCGAAGACATTATAAATTTCTTCAATATGAGCAATTTCTGGTTTGGTCAGGCATGTATGCGGGCTGAACTTTGGATTGTCATCAATCGAGTTGCTGCCGAAATCTTTGAATTTATGATAAAGAATAGGTACAACGGGGCCATGCGCCCAAGCTTCAATATTATCGTCAAACAGCGGCTTATCGTACAATGCTAAATAGTAGCCTTGAGCATAATAAACGAGCTTTTGAAGCTTAAGATTGGAGATGCCATCTTCGTCGTCCCCCAACCGTATAAACAACTTCGCTACATCTAGTACATTCGCCATGTCTTGCCCTATTTATTATTATCGACCGATTCACTTTACTATTCTGCGCTACCGGCCTGCCATACCTGTCAGATACATGCCGTTACCTGCATAGTATCGCGCAGTATCGCGCAACCAATCAACCCCAATTGATGCGGAAGCCGTAGACGAAAGTACGGTCACGCATGAGTAATGCGTGACCGGTCACATTATCAGCCGATCGCTTTCGGCTGTCGGCGCAGGTGGGGTATCTGCTTGAGCCAGTCGCTGTCGCCTTGGGTGTTGGGTTGGATATGGCGGGGGCGGTCGGCCAGGATCTTGCGGGCCTGGTTCAGGGGGTTGGTGTACTAGTTGATGATGGAGTAGTAGTGGCCTGCGTCACGGTGTTCAGCGACCTCAAGCAGGGGGGAGATGCTGAGGGCGCCTCCATCATCCGGTCGGCGGCGCGCCAACACTAGGTCAGGGTAGCGATATCCGTCAGTGCAGGGGATGTCTTTTTCGGCTGGGGGCAAACACAGGGCTGCAGCCCTGTGTCGGGTTATCATGACTTCTTAGGCTCTTTGGGGGGGAGGATCAGAGTCTGATCTACCTGGTCATGGCGCAGGATCAGAGTACCTGTCGTGTTCCAGTAAGCACAGTGGGTAGTATTGCAAATAATGCGCAGGTTGGGTCTATCACCCAAACGTGACGAGGTGGTGATGGTTCTTGCGTTATCTGGCTGCGAGAGGTCTATCTTATCTTTTTTGGCATCAGCGATTCCATCTTGCAGAGAGACTATCGCCAAAATAAACAGAATGAGAAATGGCACTGCCAGTGTCACTATTCGTGCATACAACTCTGTACTTTTGTCTAATAGCTGAGTCGTTACTGGAGCTTCAGTCAAGGTGTCTTTTATTGCTTTGCTGGCTTTGTCTAAGCCCTTCAGTCGACGGAAAAATTTAGTGAAGTACTCCCTTACTTGCCTTGCATACAACAGAAAAACGAGCAGTCCCACAAAAGCAGCAAAAAGGAATATTGCATACTTAAAATTAGTTAGCGATAGGATGCCTGCTAACGAAGTAAAACCGCGTAGAAGTGTGAGATCAGTTGGTTGTTGGAAGTCGTAGGGGTTTAACTGGAACTCTCCAAGATACCCAAAGTGATAGAACATTCCAATGACATAGATCGCGGCATAAATCAGCGGTAAGAACAGCAGTACACCTTGCCAGATTTGCATTGGTGAGATGCTACTTTCATAAAGTATTGGGGCATCTCCGAGCTTATTAGTCCCCTGTTCAATGGGTTGTAACCTTTCTTTTCTGTCCATTTATCCTCCTTGTGGCATAGACGGAATAGGGCATCATAGAGGTCCTTTTTTCTGCTATCAACGTCCGATGTTGTTTGAATGGGACAGTTGGGCAAGTAATAACTCCTCCAACTGCTCCACCTCCTCCGTAGTGAGTCCCAGCAGCTCCCGTGCCGGATAGCTGATCTCGCGGTCCTTGATGCGATCTTTGAGGCCGTATTGGTGAATGGTGGCGAGGCGATTGGCCGAGCCGACAAACTCGACCACGGCCTGATGCTCGGTGCTGGTTGCCTTGAGCCAGCGGGGGCTGACCAGATGCTGAAACATCTTGCGGCGAGTGGTACCGCGTTTTTTTGCCAGCTTCCTGAGCGGCTTGCGCGGGGTCATAGGGCTGCCATCCGGCTGGATGTTGGCCCTGATCCGTTTGCTCTGACTGGCGCGCAGGCTGCGGGCCATTTCCCCCATCAGTTGCCGGCGGGCGGCCGGTGTCATGCTGACCAGCAGAGCATCGGCCCAGCTGACCAGCCGGTTCAGGTCGTCGGTGGCCATGGCTGCGGTTCCCTGTTGATAAAGAGCTCCCAGGTGATGCCGTCATAAGGGTCTTCCGGCGGTTCTGGCAGATGCTCCCAGCCTATCCCCTGTTCGTTCTGCCATACCTTGACCCGCTCGGTCAGCTTGACGGTGATGATGAGATCCATCAGGTCGTTGGCGAGGTATTCGGCCTCGAAGGTGATGCCATCCTTGCGCAACTCGTCGTTGGTCATCAGCTCGGGCTGATGTTGGCGCAGCCAGGCCAGCAGCGGCACCATGATCTGATCCGGGTGGCCGGCAAAGTCTTCAATACCGATGGTGAGGGGGTATTGCCACTCGAACGAGAGGGAGCGGGCGCCGGTGCTTTCGATATTGCCCGGGGCGATAAAGATGTGCAGCTTGTCCGGGTTGGTTTTGAGGTGCGGTACGCAGCGGGTCAGCACCTCACGGATCTGTTTTGGCTTTTCCATCTTCCCTTCCTTGTTGTCGTGTCTGGCAGGAGATGAGGCTATCGACCTTGGCGGCGCAACTGGCCCAGGCGGCCTCGGTCTGGCTCAGCTGGTCGAGCAAGTCGCCGTTATTGCGTGGTGCCGCCGGCGGCAGCCGGCAGGGGCTCGGGGCTGGACAGGTGAGCCTGATAATCTGCGGAGCCGGTGAGGGCGGGGCGCTGGAGCAGCCTGATAACAGGGTCAGGCAGAGGGCGATCAGCCCAAGTGCTGAGTTCGGCATTTTCACGTTTGAGCCTCTTGATGGTGTCGGCGCGGGTGGCGGCAGCCTGCGCCAGCTGGTCGAGCTGGCCCTGCAGCAGCTGCGCCGCTTGTGCCTGGGTGGTCAGTTCCCAGGTGAGGGTGGCGATGGCTGTCTCTTTAAGCTGCTCGCGTCGCTCGGCCTCTCTGGTTTTCTCTTCGGCTGCCTTGAGACTGGTTTGCAGGGTGGTGACGTCCCCTTTGGTCTTGGCCGCCGAGCGGGCTGACCAGCCCCAGCCACTAAGGGCGACAGCCAACGCCAGCAGCAACCAGCTGAGGGGCGAGCCCAGCAGTTCACGCCACATTGGCTACCTCCTGCACCTTATAGACCTTGGTAAAGTACGCAAACCACTTGGCCAGCTTGGTGTCGTAGTCGTTTTCCTTATACGCCGGGCCGTTGTAGCGGCGGGCGAAGTCCGCCCACTTTCGCCCCTGCAGCGCTTTGTGCATGGCGGGGTCTTGCTGGATAAAGCGGCACAGGGCGGTGAGGTGTTCGACTTCGCTGCGCTGCATGGCGTTCTGCCAGTCGCTGGCAGAGGCAAAGCCCAGCGGTTGCCAGTGGTAACCCATGATCTGGAACATGCCCCAGCTGGCCGACTCGATGGCGGCATCCCGATGCAGGCTGATGGCCAGTTGCAGTCGTTCCCACTCGGCTGCGCCGCCCGCATAGCCGCCGCGCTTGGGGCTGACCAGGTTGGGGTAATGGGCGGCCAACTGGTCGGCGGCCGCCTTGCCCAGATGTTTGGTGAGCTGCTTGTAGAACACATGCCGCTCGAACAGCACCACCGGGCGCATAGCCTGGGTGAATCCTTCACCGATGCTCTCGACCTGGGCGACGGTGGCCATGGTGGCCAGCGGCACCGCCAGCAGATCGGCACCGGCCTGCATGTGATTGATGGTCAGCTGGTTGCCGCGTTCACTGCCGAGCAGGGCGGCCAGAGTGCGCGGGCCCGCCTGACCGATGGCGGCGATCATGTAATCCCGCTGGAAGGCTATCAGCGCCTGCTCGGTTGCCTCACCAAACCAGCCATCTACTGCCAGCTGATAACCGGCGGCGGTGAGGCGGCGTTGCAGGTCGGCCACGGCGGTGCCGGTATCCCCTTTTTTCAGGCTCATGGCTGGTACCTCCGGTAAATATCCCGGGCATGGTCGGTGTTGGACGGTTTGCCCCGGGGCAGCAGGTGGTGCACCGAGCCGCGGGTGTTGAGCACGGCGCACAGTAGGAAGAGGGCAAGCCCGAAGGAGGCCGGATCTGGCACCGGAATGCCGCCAAACAAAAAGCGCAGTGGAATGGAGCCTGACAGCACGCAGAGCAGCCACGCCATCCAGGCGGGCAGGGCGCGATACTCGCCACCTTTGCGGTCAAACAGCATGACCCGCAGGAAGATGGCGGCGCAGACCAGGGCGTAAAGGGCGGTGTAGATAAACACACCGGTCGGAGTGGTCGGGATCATGGTTGCCCCCTTTTGTTAAACAAGGCTTCAAGTAGCCGATCCTGATTGCGCATGATGAGCTGCAGCAGGCGCACCATCATGGCGGAGGCGATCAGCGAGCCGATCGCATTGCTGACCTGGACGCTGGCGGGCAGCAGTACCTCCAGCAGTTGGCAGGTAAAGCCGGCCAGCAGCAGGCCGCTGACAAACGAGGCGACAAACAGGGCAATCCGGCGCAGGCGCCCCTGCTCTTCGGCGGCCGAGATAAACAGCACCGCGCCGGTGAGTGCGCCGAGCACGACGGAGGGATCCACCCCGGGCAGGGTGAACAGCAAGGCCAGACCGGTGAGGGTGCTGGTTGCGGCGCTGGAGGAAATCGGTTCTGGCATCGTGCTCTCCTATCGTTTGCTGCCGCAGTGGCGGGCGAGTTGGAATTCGTGGATGGTCTGGCAGTCGGCGCAGCGCTCGCAGCCCCGGATCGCCTCGCGGCGCTCCTGCGGGATCGGGTCGTCGCAGTCGATGCAGTAGTGGGGGCCAGTGCCCGCAATGCGGGCGGCATGGATGCGGGCAGCCAGTTGTTGCTCGCTGATGTTGGCCAGTCGTTCGAGTTCGTCGTCGAGGCGGCTCATGTCGGTGTTCTCTTGTGTCGCATGACAGTCAGTCCCATAGCTGGATCAGCGGCTGTTCGGCCTGAGTGGGGGCCGCTGGCATGTTGATGAGGGTGCCGGTTGGCAGGATGGGGCCGAGCGCGGCCAGCCCGGGGTTAAGGTTGAGCACCTGCTCGGTGATGCCCGCGGTGTAGCCGTAGTGACGAAACAGGATGAGATCGAGGGTGTCGCCCTGCAGGCTGCGCAGTTGCATCAGATCAGCTCCACCGTGGTGTGGGTGGTGCCGATGATGTCGCGGATGGCAAAGCGGGCATCGCGGTAGAGGTCATCCGAACTTATCTCTTTGGCATCGGCCCCTTTGATGCCGTCACCGGTGGCGCTGTAGTCGGTGTAGCGCTCGAGCAGGTTGGCGCGGGTCATGGCGTAGACGGCGCGCCGGTAGCTGTGCAGGTGTACCGATTCGCCGTTGATGGGCTCGGCGGGCACGGCTGCCAGGGTGGCGTGACCTTCACTTTCTCTGGCGCTGCGCCACTGGGCCAGATCCCGGTTGACGCTGGTGATGGCGTCGATCACCGCATGGGTGATGCGGGCGGTGGTGACGGTGCCATCGAGCCGGACGGTGTCGCGCAGCGCGCAGAGCGAGATCGCCGGCCAGAAGGGGGCGCTGGTGATCTCGCCCTCTTCTGTGGCGGTCGGGGTCGGGTTGGTGGCTAAAAATCCGGTGCTCATGGTGCTCCTGATTTGAGGTGGCGCCCCATGTTGGGCGGTGGTCGGGCCGTCTGGTATGCCGCTGGCATTCGTCAGGCCCGAGCCGCCCAGGGTGCGGGGTTCGCTCGGTTAGCTGGTCTCGCCGGGGGCGGGGTCAGGCTGTTCGGGTGGCTGTGATTCGGATTGGGGCTCAGCGTCTGGCTGCGGTGCCGGTTCGTTGGCCGGCTGGCCGGAGGCGGCTTTCTCTTTTTTGATCTCGCGCAGCAGATCTTCCAGCTCTCGCTTGATGCCCACCTTGTCGTGCAGTTCGATGGCGCGGCGGTAGTGGTCGGCCGCTTGCTCCTTGAGCCCTTCGGCATAACAGGAGCGGCCCACCGCCTTGTGCAACTTGGCGCGCACCTGGTCGAAGATGTCGCAGTCAGCCAGCATGTTCATGTAGCTGCTGAGCAATGGCAGGGACGGACCATTGCCCGCCTCTTGCAGCTTGATGGCGGTGTCGGCCACCTCTTCGGCGATAAGGGTGGGGGCGGTGCGTTCGTACTGGTCCGGGGTATTGAGGCCGTGGCGGATCACGTAATCAGCCATCGGCAGGGCACCTGCCAGATCGCCGGTGTCGAGGTGCCAAAGCATCACTGTCACCATGACGTCATCCTGACCACCGCGATCGGCGGCCAGCAGGCCATCAATCCACGGTGTGTAGGTGGCCAGCATGGTGCGTTTGGCGTCAATCTTGCGCTCGAGGCTCTGAATGCCCTTGAGGGTGCGGCGGTGCTCGGCCAGCTGCATCAGCTGGAGTTCGTACTGGTTGGCGGCGGCGCGATCCTGCTCGGGATTGGCCGCCCCTTGCAGGGCGGCCATGATGCGGGCGGTGTGTCGTTGTGCAGGTGTCATCGTGGCTCCTTAACCGCCTGCAGGCGCAGGTTTGGCGCCCAGCGTGATGTTTTCTGCGACGGCGATGCAGTCGTAATCCTCGACCACGTAGGCATCGTTGGAGGATTCCCAGTTGACGATGCGGTCGAGGCTCGGCTGCTCTTCTAGGTGGCGACGGCGGCCGCCGATCTGCCAGTAGATGGAGAGGTTGTCGAGGCGGGTGACGATCAGGGTGTCTTCCGGGACGAAGGGGACGCGGATCGCCAGCAGGCCGCCGATCTGCTTCTGGCTCACCAGCACCTGACCGGCCAGCTTGTTCTGGTTGTCCCGGGTCTCGTTGAGGATGGGGAAGTATTTGTCGGCCAGCAGCTTGCGACCGCAGATCACCACCAGATCGGTGTCGTCCTGGTACCAGGGTTTGATCTTGCTGTTGACCAGATCGAACACCAGGGCGTCGAGGTTGCCGTAATCACCCTCTTTGGTGTCGGCTTCACTCTTGGGCTGGTAGATGTAGATATGGCCGGTGCCCGCATCCCCTTCGCTCATCACCTGGGCGGGAGCATCATTGCGGGTGTGCTCAATCCAGCCGATGTTGACATCCTGCAGCATGGGGAACTGGACGCGATCGGTGTCTTTCGCGGCAAGTTTGCCGTTCCAGCCGATCATGATGCGGTCCAGGCCCTGGCGCTTGACGATGGCATCGCGAATGCGGATCTGGAAGTCTTTGAACTTGGCCCAGGCATCAAGCTTGGCGTAACCGATGCTGGTGTCGTAGTTGGTCTTTTCGCATTCGTATTTGGTGTTTTGCAGTCCGGTCGGGTCGAACGGGACGCGGGCCTTGCCGCCACTGGTATCGGTGCGAGAGGCGATGGTGCCATTGATGCCGATGCCGACCTTTTCCCCTTTGAGTTCATCCACCGGCACGATGTTGATCATGCCGAGGAAGTCGACGGACTCCTGCATTTTGGTTTCCAGCTTTTGCTGGATGCTGGGCTCGACACTGAATTGCACCATGGCCGAGCTGACGGCATTCAGGCTCGCCAGTTGGCTGGTGTACTGCTCGAATTGCTGACGGGTATCGTTGCGCATTATCGGGGTCCCTTAAAAATCGGTTTTGGTTGGCGTGGTGCCATCGTCACCGGTGGCAGGCTGGCGCTTGTGGCTGAAATCCTCCTGGCGCTCGAGCTGGGTGGTCAGGTCGGCCAGGGCGTTGGCAGTCGCCGTTTGCCGGGCTGTCAGTTCGTTGAACTTGGTTTGCAGGTCGGTATCGAGGCTGGTCACCTCTTTGGCGACGGCTTCGACGGCCTGATGCACCTCGCTGAAATCGGCGGTCGATTGCTGCTTGTGACTGGTGAAAATGGCGCTGATCCGTTCCAGCAGGCCCGGGCCTTTCTCTTGCTCATCTTCAAACTCGATGACGGTTTCGAGGGCTTCGGTAAACAGGCATTCCGGATGGTATTTGCGGTCGGCCAGCGGGTTGACTGCGGCCTTGCTGCAGAACTGCAGCATTTCAGTGCCAAGGCTTGCCGGGCTGTCGGTCACGGCCAGCCCCATCATGTACGCCCCTTTGTCGTTCAGGTTGGGGTGGATCTCGATGGAGGTGTAGACCTTCTGGCGCTTCTTGTTCAGCGCGATCAGCTCAGGGGTCGGGTCAATCTGGACGAACAGGGCCAACCGCTGTTCCCCTTCGATGGTGACCTCTTCGGTCTTGGCGGCGGTGATGTCGCCGTACATCTTGAACAAGCCGTTGGGGTCGAGGCCCCGGATATGCTCCATATTGACCCGTGCGCCATAGGTGGCCTGGTTGTAGCGCTGGGCCATCTGCTCAATCCATTCGCGGGTGATGGCGCGACCGTCGGTGGTGCCCCCCTCAACCGCAACACGGAAGAATTTGGACTTAGGCATGTGCTGGGATCCCTTTGGTTATTGGGTAGTGATGTCGCGGTTATGGTCTGGGTGAGCGGCGGGATCGTGCAATCCGGGGCCAGTGTGTGGTGGCGCTACACACTGGCAGTGGGGCGTTTGGGGTAGTAGCGGCTGGGTAGACTGGCGCCATGACAACAGCACCCATCATCTTTCCCCATCTCGACCCCAGACGGCAGGCCATGTACCTGTTCTTTCAGGGGTACCCGCTGCGCGCCATTGCTGAGTTGTTGCAGACGCCGGAGGGTACCGTCTCGACCTGGAAGAAACGTGACGGCTGGGAGGACATCAAACCGATAGACCGGGTGGATAGCGCCATCGAGGCGCGCATGATCCAGCTGGTGATGAAGGAGACCAAGAGCGGCGGTGACTTCAAGGAGATTGACCTGCTGGGCCGCCAGCTCGAGCGTATCGCCCGGGTCAACAAGTACAGCAACGGCGGTAACGAGGCCGACCTCAACCCCAAGGTGGCCAACCGCAACAAGGGGCCGAAGAAGGCGCCCGAGCGCAACGTGGTGGAGCCCGAGCAGCAAGAGCGGCTCATCGAGCGGTTTGAGTCGACCATGTTCGATTACCAGCGGGTCTGGTATCAGGCCGGACAGGAGTACCGGATCCGCGACCTGCTCAAGTCGCGCCAGATCGGGGCGACTTACTTCTTTGCCTTCGAGGCGTTCATTGATGCCCTGGTGACCGGGCGCAACCAGATTTTCCTGTCAGCCAGCAAGGCGCAGGCCCACATGTTCAAGCAGTACATCATCCAGTTCGCCAAGGAGGAGGGGGTTGAGCTCAAAGGTGACCCCATGGTGCTGCCGAACGGGGCGCACCTTTACTTCCTTGGTACCAATGCCCGCACCGCCCAGAGCTACCACGGCAACATCTACATGGATGAGTATTTCTGGATCCACGGCTTTCTGGAGTTTCGCAAGGTGGCGTCCGGCATGGCAATGCACAAGAAGTGGCGCCAGACCTACATCTCCACCCCTTCCAGCCTTTCCCATCCCGCTTATGGGTTCTGGTCTGGCGCCAACTTTAACCGCGGCAAGGCCAAGGCAGACCGGGTCGAGATTGACCTGAGCCACGCCAATCTGTCTGCCGGCAAGCTGTGCGCCGATGGCCAGTGGCGGCAGATTGTCACTGTGGAAGATGCGGTGCGCGGCGGTTGCAACCTGTTCGACCTGGATCAGCTGCGCAGTGAGTATTCCGAGGATGAGTACCGCAACCTGCTGATGTGCGAATTCATGGATGACACCGAGAGTCTGTTTCCGCTGGCGACGCTGCAGCGCTGCATGGTCGACAGCTGGCTGGTGTGGGAGGACTACAAGCCCCACACCTTACGGCCGCTGGCCAACCGGGCTGTGTGGATCGGCTATGACCCGGCCAAGGGGGGCAAAGGTGACAGTGCCGGCTGCGCGGTGTTGGCCCCGCCACTGGTGCCCGGCGGCAAGTTTCGGGTGTTGGAGCGCCACCGCTGGCAGGGGATGGACTTTGACGCCCAGGCCAAATCCATTCGCGCCATCTGCGATCGCTACAACGTCGCCTATATCGGCATCGATACCACCGGGATCGGGGAGGGGGTCTATCAGCTGGTGAAGCAGTTTTACCCGGCAGTGACCGCCATCCAGTACAACCCCAACGTGAAGATGCGGATGGTGATGAAGGCACAGGATGTGATGAACAAGGGGCGGCTGGAGTTCGACAGCGGCTGGACCGACTTGGCCCAGGCGTTCATGAGCATCCGCCGCGCCGTGACCCAAAGTGGCAAGCTGCCCACCTTCGAGGCCAGCCGCTCCGATGAGACCAGCCACGCCGATATTGCCTGGGCAACCATGCAAGCCCTGTTACACGAGCCCCTTGAGGGGCAGACCGGCACCAATTCCGGCTTTATGGAGATTTACTGATGAGTGAGCAGATCAACTCGCCTGCCGGTGTGCAGGCGTTTACGTTTGGGGAGGCTATCCCGGTGTTGTCCCAGCGGGAGGTGTTCGATTACCTGGAGTCGATGCACAACGGCCGCTGGTATGAGCATCCCCTGAGCCTGCACGGGCTGGCGCGGGTCTATCGGGCAGCGGTGCATCACGCCTCGGCCATCCAGGTGAAGCGCAATATCTTGCGCGGCTGTTTCATCCCTCATCCCAAACTGAGCCTGGCCGCCTTCACCGGGCTGGTGATGGACTACGAAATCTTCGGAAACGCTCACCTGCAGCGGGTGCGCAACCGGCTGGGTGGCACGTTGCGCTATGACCAGATGCCGGCCAAGTACACTCGTCGCTCCCTCGACCTTGACCGCTATTGGTGGGTGCCAAGGCCTGGGGATGAGGTGGAGTTGCCCGCCGGTGATGTGGGGCATGTGATGGAGGCGGACGTTAATCAGGAGATTTATGGCATCCCTGACTACGTGGCCAGCCTGAACTCGGCACTGCTCAACGAGTCGGCCACCCTGTTTCGCCGTCGTTACTACGAGAACGGCAGCCATGCGGGGTTCATCCTGCACATCAGCGATGCCCTGCAGAACGAGGGCGACATCACCGCGCTCAAGACGGCGCTGCAAAACAGCAAGGGGCCGGGTAACTTCCGCAACCTGCTGCTCTACACCCCGGGTGGCAAGGCGGATTCGGTGAAGCTGATCCCGGTGGCCGAGATTGCGGCCAAGGATGATTTCCTTTCCATCAAAGGGGTTAGCCGGGATGACCAGCTGGCGGCCCATCGGGTACCGCCGCAACTGATGGGGGTGGTACCGAACAACACGGGCGGGTTTGGGGATGTGACCAAGGCGGCCCAGGTGTTTGACGTCAACGAGATCGACAGCATGAAGGCGAACTTTGCGCAGTTCAACGAGTGGGCAGGGGAGGAGATAATCCGATTCACTTCTTATCGACTGTCAGATCTGACAGTGCAAAGCTGAAAACCTTGGCTATCTTCAAATTGGAATTCCTCCAAATTCCTCCATGATTTAATTCAAAGCCCCCTACCCAGGGGGTTTTGTTTTGGTTGGGATCCCATCCAGCCAGAGCCCACCAGTCGTGTTACAGGCCATCGTCGGCCAACCCTTCGCCCATCACACTCCCGAGATCCTTCACGCGCACCTGCGAGCATGAGCGGAGCCTCGAAAGGTCCCTCAACACCCAGCGCGCGCAATCGGGACCCCGCCTCGCCTGCGCGCTTTATGTGTTGAAAATCATGCAGGTGAACGACTGGCGGCGGCTATCTGCTCCCCGCGCCAGCACTGGCCGCGTGCGGCATTTTGGATCCTTTTTGCGATCCTTCACTTTCCATCAGATCCTTTCAGGTTCAATCAGCGTGTTAGTAGACATCCCAGACGAAAAAATGATGGCATTAAGTTGATTCAAGTTGGGTATATTGCTACCGAGGATTAGTTTGCGGCAATGTAGGAAAATAGCACTCTGTATGTGCAGACATCACATCGTTTTCCGGAGGTGTCGGTCTGTATAAATTCCCACTAATGGCGGGGCATGGCTTGGGGCTCGAGCAGTACTACGCCACTTATGAAGTACTGCATCTGTGCGAACTCATTCAGGATGCTATCAACAGCGCGATACTCTCAGTCGTCAGATTGGTGACAAGGGGGTCTCAAAGGATAGGATATATCAGCGTTCGATGGCCGAGACAGCGATGTATCGTTTCAAACAATTCCTCAGGCTCGATATCTAGCCTGAGGAATTACAATGCTCAGGTGTGTGAGGCATTGGAAGGGATTAATGCGATGGAGAGAATGACAACGCATGGCACGCTTGTGAGACTGCAGGTGAGCTGAGTTGAAGAAGCCGCTTGGGAAAACGGTTGCCCAGTTCGGATTTAGTCAACAACGCAGAACTGGGGTATCACCGTATAAATTTTTGTATAAAACTGAGATCTATGTAACTAATGCTCGTAACTGAAGTATGGCACACTATGCTAGTAGTACCTTGATGTGGTGTTAATTCTCGATGGTCAGCATAGGAAAGTAATTATGAAGGCAAAAATGTCATTAATAATGCTGCTGATAGTCACGGCTAATGCACAATCGCAAACACGTGAAGATAGCGATACCATATTGAAAACTATAGAGAAATCGTATTCCATTAGTTATCCTAATGGCAGTGCCGATAAGTTTGTATATGTATTTACAGCCCACATCAAAGCATTTATGGCGCAACATGGTAGTAGTTCAACTTTAACACATCCAGTAGATACTAGACGATGCAATTATAACGTTAGTTCGTACATTCAGCGTGAAGCGTTCTACGTCACAGGCTCAGGAAAACGTGTTCCTGAGGGAGCTCTGAAAAAAATCACTGGTCCCCAAGAATGGCGTAGACAGAGTGATTCTTTATTTGAACAGTCTATTGGTAGACATTCTCCCTGCAATGATTATGTTGGAGATTTTAATTTAATAAAAAGTCGCGTAAGTTCGTCAATACTGAACAGCTTCGATATGATTCTCATGCAAGACATCATTCCTCAGTCTGAAAACGATGCCAAGAGCGTTTTGAAAGCATCATCTTTCATCGTAGACGAATAGTAAAAAGCTGATACCTATAACTTACCTTGTAGTATGTTGTTGAGAATTCGGCATTATTTTAGGCCCTATCTGATCTGTTAATCGTGTTAGCAGGACTGGTTACATTACCGTCATGTTAATGAGTGTTAGCGTAATAGGCGAGTGAGCAGGAGCTGCCGGTCACTGTCGCGGTGGGTGGCGGTAGCTCATGCAGAGTTTCATTGACCAAGAACTTTCGTAGATATTGAGCCAAACGCCAAACGCCAAACGCCAAACGTCAAACGGTGATCCGCTTTTGGTGGCTTGCTATACTGTGCATTCATACAGTAATGCAGAGATTGCCAGCATGTTTGCTCAACCCGCTCCCGATGCTCCCTTGTTGGAGCTACCCCTGTTTCTCTCCCCGGTGGCCTGCGGTTTTCCGTCGCCGGCGCAGGACTACACCGAGCAGACCATCGACCTTAACCAGTTGTGCGTGGCCCATCCAGCGGCCACCTACTTCGTGCGGGCGGCCGGTGACAGCATGGTCGACCACGGGATCCGCGATGGTGACCTGCTGGTCGTCGACCGTAGCCGCAAGGCCAGGCACGGTAGCGTGGTGGTCGCCGCAGTTGATGGCGAGTTCACGGTGAAGGAGCTGCAGCTTGAGCCCATAGTCGCCTTGCTCCCTGGCAACCCGGCATATCGGCCTATCCATTTCAGTGAGGGGCAGGAGCTGGAAATCTTCGGGGTGGTGTCTTTTGTCGTGCATCAGGTGGATACCCCATGAACAAGCGCTGCGCCGTCGCTCTGGTCGATGTGAACAACTTCTACGCCAGTTGCGAACGGCTGTTTCGTCCTGATTTGAAGGGGCGGCCCATCGTGGTGCTCTCCAACAACGATGGCTGCGTGGTGGCCCGTTCGGCGGAGGCCAAGGCGCTCGGCATCAAGATGGGGGTGCCGTACTTCCAGATCCGCCAGTTCTTCGAGGCCATGGGCGGGGTCTGGTTCTCCAGCAACTACGCCCTCTATGGCGACATGTCGAACCGGGTGATGACCATTCTGGAGGGGATGGCCCCAGCGGTGGAGGTCTACAGCATCGACGAGGCCTTCATCGAACTGAGCGAGTCCTGGGCGGGCGACCTGATGGCCTATGGCCGCCAGATTCGCGAGCGGGTGCAGCAGTGGACGGGGCTGACCGTGGGGGTCGGCATCGGCCCCACCAAGACGCTCGCCAAGCTCGCCAACTACGCCGCCAAGAAGTGGCCCGCCACTGGCGGTGTGGTTGATCTGCGGGATGAAGTGCGGCGCGCCCGGCTGATGGCGATCACCCCGGTGGATGAGATATGGGGCATTGGCCGACGGCTCACCGCCAAGCTGGAGGCTCAGGGCATCAAGACTGTGGCCGAACTGGTTGCCGCAGACCCCAAGGCGCTGCGGCGCCGCTATGGCGTGGTGGTCGAGCGCACGGTTCAGGAGCTGCGTGGTATTCCCTGTGCCGAACTGGAGCAAGAGGTTCAGGCCAAGCAACAGATCATCTGCTCGCGTTCGTTTGGGGAGCGCATCACCCAGATAGGCCCCATGCACCAGGCACTGGCCGGCTACATGGAGCGGGCCGCCGAGAAGCTGCGGGGGGAGAGGGTGTGCTGCCGGCACGTGACCCTGTTCATTCGCACCAGCCCGTTCAGCGACCGGGAACCCTATTACGGCAACCAGGTAAGCACCAAGTTGGCGATGCCCACCCATGACACCCGGGCGCTGCTGGCCCTGATCCCCGAACTGCTCCCCCGCATCTGGCGCGACGAGCAGCGATACCAGAAAGGGGGCGTCATGCTGGCCGACTTCACCCCCGCCAGCATGCAGCAGGGCGACCTGTTCGTCGCACAGCAGCAATCCCAGCGCAGCGAGGCGCTGATGCAGGTCATCGACAAGATCAACCAGGGGCGACTGGGGAAAGTTTACTTCGCGGCCCGCGGACGGGGTACTCGAGAGTGGATGATGAAGCGGGAGCAGCTAAGCCCCCGCTATACCACCGCGCTCGGCGAGCTACCGGTGGTTAAGTGAGTTATTCGAATCTATCTTTGCCAAAGGACTGACGCTGAATGTGGCCACCTTGTCGCTCGCCCACATTTTAAGCCCTTCGGCCAAGACCACCAACCAGCTGGTGCTGAGCCTGATGAGCTCGCTGACGCCAGAGGGGCGGCAGTTGGTACTGAAAGGACTAGGGGCGCAATAGTGCCCCTAGTCTTATACCCAATGTAATCGACATCGTCATATATTCATTGTTAGTGTTATTTTCCTGCGACTAAACAATGACACTGTTTTTGTGTCTGCCGATAGGGACTATTTGTTTAGGTGGGTTGCTAACAACCAAACAAACAACGAATGATCCGACCAGGATCTTTGATAATTTTCCCTATGTCATTGTTCTCACCACCGATACCAAGCGCGTTTAAAACTGCCTGACGAGTTTCGTTAACGACTGACTGTGGACCGCCCAGCGGGTAACCGTTTAGAACTTGTCCCATATCTACATATAGAGCTTTGGGAGGTAGTGAAAGCGACGCGCCACCTGTTGATAGAATTGCTATAGCCTGGATTACGGTATTAACTAAAGTGTTAGCGGGTTTTACCACCTCAACGCATCCTCGTAACTGTCCAGCCAAGTTTGCAGGGATAGTATTTTTGAGGGAAAAGACTCGATCCTGAATTTGAAAGGATTCACTCTTTGCCTCTGTCTCGTTGCGATCAAGGACATCGTATTGCTCAGACAGATATTTCATTCTATCTCGGTTTGTGGGTATGCTTAACGATGGGTCACGATGTACAATATCTGCCATTTCTTTGCTCGTGATATCCTTGTCTTTTTGAACATTCACGAGAATGGTTTGTAGGGCATCCAGTCGAGTCAACTTATCTGAGAGTTCAACGTTCGCTTTTCGAATGTCCTCATTAAATCGCTCTAGGCAATATTCTGAGGCATGCGTGGAAATTCCACATAGGGTCAATAACACGGCCAGTAAAATGTTTTTCATCGCTCTACTCATCCAAACTTTGGCCAAAAGAAGAGGTGGCCAGTTCCTCTTGACGTTTAACAGTAATTAGATAGACCGGATTACTCACTTGATAATAGAACCTTCCGTATCACCCTGCCCCACATTCATAACTAACACTGAAAAATCATTTTCATAACATGATGTTATTATTCTGGTGGATGGATTGTCTTGGTCTCATCGTGAATCGCCCCGGGTCTTTTAGACACGTCTGTATGTTGACCTTAATCAAACACAACCTGATGAAGGGCTGGTTTGTAAGTAGAGTTGAGCCGTTCAGCCGCCCCCGGATTGGCGCGATCGGCCGTGTTACCCGGAGCTATCCAGAGGGTGCGGCCAGTCCTGACACAACGGATGGTGCCGCTCTGGTCGATGTTCAACGGCACCAGGCCATCCACAACGCGGCACTTGCACACGGGGTGGCTATCGGCGGAAAGCAGAGGGAGCATCGACTGGGATGGGGGCGTTTAGCCTTCTGCTTGGGGGCTTGCTGGCGGCCGGGAATTGCTTGGGGTAGGGGAGGGATTCCCACCTGTTCCAACTTGTATACCTGGTGCATCATGGCTATCTATGGCCACCCCTCTGATATGCGGCCGTAGTTGTTGTAGCTATTCAAGCATCTGCTCAGGCGACCATGCTGGGGTACCATCGATCTGGGGCCCCATCCGGTTTAACTGGCTCTCCAGTGTTTGGAACTGCAACACCGTCAATGGTATGTAGGTATGGGATGTGGTGAGCCGTTCGCCCTGCAGTGCTTCCTGCTTGGAAAATAGGTCAGTCAAACTCTACCTCGCTCATCAGTTCGTTAAACCACGGGTTTTCCACTTCGTGCCGCTCTGCCCAGTCTAATTTATCAAGCACTCTCCAGAGTTCGCATCGATATGGATTGGGCAGCGCGGAGATCCACTGATGGCATGCTGCAAATCCGCAAGTGTTGAACAGCTCGTAGCAATCCATCACCAGTGTCGGCCAATGCTCATCATCGGAGGTAATGGTGTCGGGCTGTTCGTCCGGCTCTGGTACACCAACCATGGCCCGTAGCCATTCTAACTCGATAAGTGGGTCGTCATTGCCCGATGGGGTCAAGCGACTCGACTGCACCTGGCCGTTCTCCAACCAGAGGGTGAAACCGTCCACCGTGACATTGGCACCAGCCCGTAATCGGTCAATGGAGAAGGGCGATAACCCCCATTGTTCCCTCATGATCTGGTCTGCGAAGGCATCAGGATCGGGCCGCGTACAGTTATTGTCAGAGCTCCAAGGTGCCGGGCTGTCGCCCGGCTTAACCCCAACCCCCCTCGCTGCAGCCTCGGCGGCTCTATTAGCAACATAGGTACCTGCAGGCACCACTTCCCACCCTTGCAGGCGGGTTTTGATGCCAAGGCGAGCGGAGGTGATGCCCATCAGTCGCTTGATGTCTTCGCCATAGCTGTTGGCCTGCTCCTCGATGAGGTGGGCCAGCTTGATGGGGTGTTCGGCACGGGTCGCCAGTGCGCCGCCCATGGCGTGCAGGTAGCAGCGGAAAATGCCGTTATCAGCGGCAAATCGGGCTGCCTCAAAGCGCGGGTCTTGCAGTACTGGCTTGGGTGGGCCCACCAGATCGGCATGCTTCTTGGCGTTGCTGATGCGGCGCAGCTCGCGCCATACCCCTACCGGGGCGCCGCCGATCTGCTGGAAGGTGCGAATACCCCACCAACTGGCCCAGGCCACGGCATGCAGGGCACCCTCATCGGCGGCGGTACCGGCCTCCTCGTCATCGTCCAGGTAGGCGCCGTCGATGTTCTTGGCAATGTATTTGGCGAGATAGCCGGCTGCATCCCCCTTGGCCGGGTCTATCTCTTTCCAGTCGAATCGGGGAGTAAAGTCGGTAAAGGGTGGGGCGCCCTTGATATCCCGTACCAGCTCGTCATGGTCATCGGTCAGGGCATAGCGTTGCAGGATACCGATCACCCGGTTGCGATCTTCCGGGCGCATAAATAGCAGCAGGTGCCAGTGCGGGGTGCCGTCATGGTGAGCCTCGCAAACACGAAATCCATAAACGGGGGCGTTCCACCGTTTGAGGGCTGCCCTGGCTCGGCTCCATAGTTTGGCTAGATAGGCGCAGGTCTCCCGCGGCGTGGCCCCTTGATATCGTTTGTTCTCTACCGCTTTGCCGTTGTGCTTTTGTGTCCAGGCATGAAAGCGGCTCGGGGCGGTCCAGGTGAAGAAGACCCCCACATGACCCTGCTCCTCGGCATAGTCATTGAACCCCCGCGCACGCACCATCATTTCGTTGCGGCGGTTCACCGGGTTGGCGTTGCTGGCCTCCCAGCAATCCTTCATCGACACGACCAGGTCATAACGCTCGTTCACCACTTCCGACTCGGCCAGCCAGCGCATCATGGCCCGCTTGCGTTCGCGCACCACCTTCATGGTGGCGTTCGATACATAAGCAGATACGCCCTTGCGCACTTTGCCGAGCAGGATATTGATGTGCTCTTGTAGCCTGTCCCAGCAGCGGTTGACGCGCTTCTCCCACCACTTGGCTGAGAGCAGGCGCACCAGCACGCTCAGGATCCAGTTATCCCGCATCTCGTCGGTTTTGAACTTCGGCAGATCGCCGATAAACCCCCACTGGTCGGCAGGCTGGCGCATCAGCTCCCAGGTCTGCAGCAGATCCGGCTTAGCGCCCTCTTTGATGCCCTGCTCGATGTTCTTGTAAATGGCCGCGGTCTGGTTGGCGAACTGGTGGGCCACTTTCTTGCGGCCGTCTTCATCGCGCATCTGTTTCGGGTCGACCGGGATGGTCTGGAGCTGCATCCGCACCCACTTGGTTCGCTCCCTCAACCAGATGTTGGCAGAGCGGCAATGGGTAAAGCTGCAATCCTTGCGGCGGCGGATGTACTGCTTCAACAGGTTCTTGGTCAACTCGGTGGAGAGCCCATCGAGCAGTTGCATGGCCCAGATCAGGTCGTACTGGCCGCGGTCACCAGCAAAAGCGGCGTCAAAGTTGACGCCGGGCAGAGAGTTGCAAAGGGTATCGATGCGCTGCCGCAGTGTTCTTTTCGACAGCGGCAGGCGTTTGGTCTTGCTGGTCATGCAGAGAGATAACCGGATAGCTGTTTGATGTGGGATTGGTAGCCGCGAACGCTCATGAGGGCTTGCTCTTTTAATCGGCGAGCGGCCGCACACTGGCGCAGCAACTGCTTGATGCTGGCGCGGGGGCGGGCAGGTAGCCGGCGCGCATGGGCCAGCTCTCGCTGATAAAGGCGCAGCCGTGCCGCGTCTTCCCGGTAGGTGGCTTGCCAGCGATCTTGCAGGAGCGTGAGCTCCCATTGCAGTCCATGGCTCATTTGATGATCTCCCCCTGTCCATGCAGTGGTGCGCACTCGGCCCACCACTCGGCAATTTCCCGGGCTAGTGCCAACTCCAGATTTGCAGCGGCCAACCAGTAGACGGTGCGCATTGCGCCCAGCGCCAGCAGCTCGGCTACCTGATCCCGGTTGCCTCTGGCATCGCTGCCCGCAGCGATAAACTCGGCGCGGGCGGCAAACCAGTGGGTGGTCAGCTGGCTGACCGGTGTGGTGGGTTGCATATGTGCAGGGCCGGCTTCGCTCTGCTCTTGTTGGGCGTCCAGCTCAAACAGATCGAAGTTGCTCATCGCATGCCTCATCTATTGCCTGAAAGTCCGGCGCATCGATGGCGATATGGCCCGCCTCGATGCGGATCGAGATACCGAGTTCACCACCACAGCAAAGCGGGGCTGTCGGCAGCAGTTTCGATTCGTTCTGGGCTAGCCACTCTTTCAGGCTGGCCAGGGTGAACAGCGTGGTACTCATGCCTCATCCCCCATCACCAAATCGTCATCGAGCAGATCCGCAGGCTTGCTGGTCACCACCAGTTGCACCTGGATGTATTCATTCCCCGAGTAGAGTGCGCCCAGGGCGATGCGGTTATCCTCGGCGCGTGCGGCAAACATCTCGGCCAGCAGACCCTCGATCACCTTGGGCGCCTGGCTGGCAATCTTGATGGCATCACTCATGGGCGGGCCCTCCGGTTGAGGTGGTGAAACAACTGATGCCAGCGCAATGACTGCTGCGCCTGGACTAACAGGGATTTGCCCTCTGACCCCCGATAGGTAAAAGAAGCAGGGCGAGCTTTGGCGGTCAGCCGTTGCTGAAGGCGCGGCAACTCTGCCAACGCCTCTTGTTCGGATATGGGGTGGAAGATTTTGCTCATGCCTGCACCTCCGGTGTGGCGATGCCAGTCAGCAGCCAGTCGATGTGCCGTTTCAGCTCCGGGTGGTTGGCAATCAGCAGGAACAAACCGCCGCCAATCTCGCGGTAACCCAGCTCGTAGTTCTTGAGCGTGGTGGGTGGAATACCCAGCAGGTCGGCAAACTTCGGGCGGCTCAGCTTCAACTGTTCCCGCAACTGGCGAAGTCGCTTGGCGGCATGGTGGTTGAGCAGATTGATTTGGGTCGGTTGTGCGGTCATGGTCAGGCTCCTTGTTGAGGTGTGCAGGGGTTGATGCGGCTGAACAGAGAAGCCCAAGCCAGTGCGGTGGAACGCTCGAGCAGCGCCACCCCGTCAGGGTGCTGGCTAAGACGGGCGCCATAGCGGCCCGTCAGCTTGCGTTGCTGGATGCGAAGGTTGCGCAGTGCGCAGGGGATCGCTAAAGTTGCCATGTCGACTTCCTCATACGTTGTTGATAAAGGCCCGCTTGGAGTTGCAGCTCCGTTAAGCGGGCTTTTTAGTGCCCGATAGGTCGCGGGCCTTCTTGGCCAATCTGGCCAGCGACATGCACCGCATGATCCAGTTGCTGGCGCTTGGCCTGTTCTCTCTTCTTCCGCTCGGCCAGTTCTGCTGGCATCACCTTCACCGACGGGTGCCACACCTTGGGGTCACACCCGCTGTGAAACAGCGGCTGATAATCCAGCGCAATCACCGCAAGGCGGATCGCCTCACGCTGCTGATAGGGCAGGGCAGAGAGGGTCGCCATCATCAGCGAATCCCACGGCTGGCGGGCGATGGTGCAAATGGCGACGCGCTTGGTCTTGGGCGCATTAAGCCAATCACCGTCGAGGTTTGAACCCGCTCGGTTGAGGTGCTCCCGCAACAGCGCAATGCCTGCGGTATTCATCAGCACCTGCTCCTCGGCGGTCAGACCGGCGATGTTGCGGGGCTCTAGTTGGGTGTGTTGCATGCTGGTTTCTCCTTCACCTGTGCGCAGAATTTGGCGGCCAGTGAGGGGGTCACTGGGCCACCTCTTTCACCCTGCGCGGGACGATGGGCAGCACAATGGCCGGATTGGGCATGGCACTGGGGCTGATGGTTGCGATGATTTCGAACCCCGCCTTGAAGGTGTGGCCGCAATCCACATTGCTGCATTGATAAGTGGCGATGCCGCAAAGCGGGCTCATCCGGATGGATGTGCGAGTGCTGGCGCGGGCACCACAGTGGGGGCAAATCAGTCTCATGGCTTCTCCTATGCGCCCAGTGCTGCACGCGCCATATCAGCGGCACACGCAAGACCAGGGACGGCGTGAAAGCGGTCTTCGACCTCGGTAGCCAGCAGCACAAGGTGCTCAATGCCAGCCCAGATGCCGGTGACGACGGTGTTTCGGTTGGATTTGGTGACGCGGTCACCGGCAAGCAGCGTGGTCGCCTGAGCGGTGACGCCCAGGATCTGGGCCCCCGCATTGAGTGCCTGCTGGGCACGTGCTTCTGGTGCAGCAGCCGCAGCCGCCGGCAAGCGCACGGCCGTCAATTGGCAATCAAACAGCAACCCGTCGAACAAGGTGTCGTCACCGGTGACGCGGTAAAGGTCGATAAGGTCAGTCGCAGTCAACTTGTGCCGCGCCTGAGCCGGGTTGAACTTGTTGCGCAGCACATCGGCACTCATGCCGATCTGCGCAGCCAGGTCGGCAAGGTTGTGCACCTGCTTGAAGCGGTCGCAGGCACTGGCGAAATGGCGGTGTATGTTTTGTTGACAGTTAGACACTTTCAGCTCCTGTTCGCAGTCGCTACTGTGTGATCAAGCCACAGAGCGGGACGTGGGCTTCTTGGTCAGCGCACGGCTTGCCAACCGCCGTCCGGAGTTCTCATTGACCAGCTTGAAATACTGCTCCGGCTCGCTGGCCATATCGCGCCAGCGCACCAGATTGACCCAGGGCTGATCGCCGGCGCGTAGCTTGGGAATGATGGGAATGCGGCCATCGGCAATCATGTCCTGGGCGGTGCGCTTGGGGAGCTTGAACTTGTAGACGTCGAGCAGCATGTCCAAAAAGGCATCGAGCGGAATGGCCGGCAGGGCTTGCAAGGCCAGCCCTTGCTTGATGGCTGCCAGTTCACGCAGTACCTCGGTGATGGGCTCGACAGGATGGTTTTCTATCGTCATAGCTATCTCCTTACTGCGCCGGATGTGATGATTGTGCTGATGGTTCGGCTTTCAGCTTGCCGCCGGTCAGCGACTCAATTTTGTAAGCGCTACTTTCCGGGATGATCTCGTCCCATTGGGACACTGCAGACCTGGTAATCCCAAGAGCGTTAGCTGCTTTGCTCACACCCCCGAAATACTCAAGGACATCATTCTTTTTCACAGAACCTCCCGCAGTCAGACTGCTTAACAATGTTAAAAGTGCTTGCCATTGATGATGGTAAGATCGCTTAACATTGCGCGCAAGCACTTTTAACTTCATTTTGTTTAGAGTGCTAAACATGAAAAGTGAACGCATCAAAGAACTCAGGAAAAAACATGGGCTTACCCAGCAAAAACTAGGTGAGCTGGTTGGCGCTAGTCGGGCGTCGGTCTCTCAATGGGAAAGTGGCGAGCATTCGCCGAGTGGTGATTATCTAATTGCCCTTGCGAAAGTGTTTGGTGTCTCTGCTCACTGGCTTTCGACAGGAAAGGGGTCCCCGAATCCTTCAGTTGTCTTGACGGATGAGGCTCACCAGGCTGCTAGAGTTGGCAATTCCCACGATGTTGCGGAACGCGATGTTTCGGAATATGTGAATAAGCTTTTTGACGAATGGGCAAAGAGCAAGAGCCTTATTGCCTTCTCAGGCGAGCCTTTGAGCAAGACGGCTTCTGGGGGGAATGAAGATGATGTGAGATTTAGCAATGTCGAACCGACGGAGATCCCAGTCGGACGGCGAGTGCCGATCCTGAGTTATGTACAGGCTGGCCACTGGCGCGAGATGTGCGAACAGGCCAGCGGGTTTGATGGCAATGTCGAGTATGTGTCTGCGAGTATCGATATTGGCCCTCGCGGGTTTGGTCTCTGGCTACGCGGCAATTCTATGACACCGCTCTTCAATGAAGGGGATTTGGTGATCGTTGACCCTGATGAGTCACCTCGCCCTGGCGATTATGTCGTTGCCAAGAACGGTAGTGAAGGTGCTACTTTCAAGAAGTTCCGACCCCGCGGAATCGATGAAAACGGGCAAGAGGTGTTTGAGCTTGTCCCACTAAATGACGATTACCCTTCCATGCACTCCGACCGGCAACACATCGAGATCATCGGCGTGATGGTAGAACACCGGATTTTTAGGAAACGATAGGAATTTGATGCACTATCTATCACATAATGATGTACATTTGGCGCCAGTGCGCTCTGTTTATGTACATAGCGAAAGACTGTTGGTGAGTGATGTACGGCTTGGCTTGGCTTGGCTGGGGTGATTGAGTCCAGAAAATGGACAGAGGTGCACAGCGAGTCCCATTGGCTCATCTAGATAGAGTTAAGTCGTACTTTGATACAATAGAAAAGGTTGTTACTGTATCAATCTACCAAGTCAAATGGTTTCGAGTGAGGCTGCGTTGTATCTAATGGAAAGCAATGCACCTTAACATTGGAGCTATCTTCTTTGTTTTTTAAAGGTAATGTTCAATGGCAACAACCAGTAGTTCTTCACCTCATATCTATGAGGGTCCTCTGGTAAAATCGAAGGATGTACGTCGATACTTCGGCGCAAAGAAAATCACGGTTAAATGCCCATTTTGTGGTAATGAAGGGCTCAGAATGCCTACCACACGCCTGACACCAACAGAAATCGATGATGAACAGGCTGAACTTCATGATGGTCCATTAGTAAAAGTTCCTGATCCTGCACCCCATGCCCTAGGGAATGAGGTTGGTACAGACAATCCTGTTAATTGGCAAACAGTCGAACCTAGCGAGCCTTACGTTCATATCATTGAGACAAGAACTGGGATGGGTTTTATGCTTTACACTATCCCCATGGTGTGTCCTAAGTGTTCAGGTGTACATCAGTTTATGGTTGATGAGATCATTGACTGGGTAACAAAGTCAGATATGGATGATTCCTCTTCTCCTGATGGAGGTGAGCTATGAGAACTAGTGCTCCCCCTCTCAAAAGGGTTTCCTTTGAGGATGCTAGTGAGACTCATTTCAAAAGTGGAGGGGGCGATAACGGAGGTGGTGGCATGGAGTCTCGTGTAGCGAAACTTGAGTCTGATGTTGAGTTTATCAAGCGTGATATTACTGAATTAAAAGGCTCTGTGAGATCTATCGAAACCACAGTTCAAGATATTCGAGTTCTGTTGGAAGGGATGAAAACCAACCAGCTAACAGCCTTGGAAAAGTTATCGAAGCTTGATGAGAAATTTGCGACCAAAGTCGACTTGGAAGCTCGATTTAACAAAATGTATCTTTGGCTATTTGGTGCCGTGTTTACCGGATGTGGCCTCTTGTTCACACTCTTACGGTTTTTCCCAGCAGGCAAGTAATCTAAACGTTTTGCCTACATCTGATGACCGTCCGCAAACTTGATGATGGCAAGCCGCTTCCCTGGCTTGCTGATATTCGCCCAGTTGGTCGCAATGGGCCGCGTAGGCGCAAGCGATTTGCCACCAAAGGCGAGGCGGCAGCGTGGGAGCTGTGGCAGCTTGAGCAGTTCGCCGAGAAGCCTTGGCAGGGGAATGATGAGCAAACCGTTGAACCTGCAGCAGATACCCGGCGTTTGTCTGATTTGGTCGAACGTTGGTATGGCCTGCATGGCCAGAGTTTGCGTGATGGTGAGCAGCGGCGCTCCAAGCTGTTGCTGATCTGCGAAAGCCTGGGTAATCCGCTGGCCAGCGAATTCACCGGTAATGATTTTGCCAAGTATCGGGAGGCGCGTCTCTCTGGTGCTGTTAGCGATCGGCGGGCGGCAACGCAAGAAGGGAAGGGGGTGAGCGCATCGACGGTGAACCGCGATCACGCTTACCTGCGAGCAGTGTTCAATGAACTAAAGCGGTTGGGTGAGTGGACGGCAGAGAATCCGTTGGCCGGGATGCGGCTTTACCGGGTTTCCGAATCAGAGCTGGCGTTCTTATACCCTGATGAGATTAAGGCGTTACTTGATGCCTGTGACGCAGCCAGTAATCCAGATCTTGGCATTGTTGTGCGACTCTGTTTGGCCACAGGGGCGCGTTGGGGAGAAATCCAGGACCTGACCCAGTCGCAGGTGTCACAGAACCGGTTGACCTTCACTCACACCAAAGGCGGAAAGCGCCGAACCGTGCCCATCAACCAAGAGCTGATCGACATCATCCCCAAGCGCCGGGGCAAGTTGTTCAGTGAGTGCTACCACCACTTTGAATCCGCCATCCACAAGGCGGGGATCCAGCTACCAGCAGGGCAGAGTACCCATGTGCTGCGTCACACCTTTGCCAGCCATTTTATGATGAACGGTGGTAACATTCTGGTGCTGCAAAAGATACTCGGGCATTCGACCATCACCATGACAATGCGCTATGCCCACTTTGCCCCAGACCACCTTGAAGATGCGTTGCGGCTCAATCCGCTGACGGTAAACAACCTGCGCTAGTGTCCACATTTGATCCACACAGCTCGCAGAACACCGCATTTTTCCGCATAATGACGTGTCTATAAGTGACTGTATTTATTTAACTATTTGATTTTAAAGGCTGGGCGCAGGCATTTAAAATCCCTCGGCGTTCGCGTCGTGCCGGTTCGATTCCGGCCTCGGGCACCATTAAAATCAAATAGTTACAAAAGGCCGCTAGCAATAGCGGCCTTTTTGTTTTGCCTAAATGGCGACAAAGTGGCGACAGCGATTGTGCTGAGTCCACAGCTTCATAACAACAAAGCCTGCTGAAGGCAGGCTTTTATCGGGTCTGTATATAGCCGAGGAATTTACCGCGTGGGTTAGGGTATGGCCGATTACTTCCACCACTCCTTGCTTGGTAAGTTATTCCATTCTCCAACCGGGTATTCATGGCCATGAAAGCGCAGTGTTGTGCTCAATGTTCTCTTACTGGTGGTCTGAGAGGCTCCGTCCTGCTCTACGGTCCCTGTTTTCGCTTTGGTTACTACTCTCAGATCATTTAGCCCGTTAGATATCCCTGACAGGACTTGGAGGAAAGCCCTCATCACTTTGGTCTGCTGCGCTTGCGATGCTCCCTCGTTCTGTTTTTATGATTATCTGGTTCGTAGGAGAGTAATTAACCGTGAGTGCATGCAACAGTGCCGTTAGTTGCGCCGTTTGTTCAAAGAGAGCCGGGATTCCGCAGGCAGTCGCGCCTTGATGTCGATGATGCGAACGCTGGGGTATCAGATTGGCCGATTCAAAGTCCGTAACCTGATGAAGGAATCCGGGTTGGCATCCAAACAGCCGGGCGCACACCGTTATAAGGTGCCCGGTCTGCACGACCGGATATTCCCGATCTGCTGGCCCGCAAATTTGATGTCCAGCAACTCAATCAGGTGTGGCTATATCACCTAGGTTTGGGCAGGGGCTAGTTGGCATTATCTGGTTGTGATGCTCGACCTGCATACCCAGCGAGTTGTGGGCTGGACGATCTCTGGTAAGCCTGATGTAGATCTGGCCATCAAAGCTCTGGAGATGCCCTATCAGCAGCGGGCTTGTCAATCAGGGTGTGCTGTTTCACTCCGACCAGGGCAGCCAATAGGGCAGTCGGGCATTTCGGCAACGACAGTGGCGCTATCGCATGGCCTGGAGCATGAATCATGGTGGTAACTGCTGGGATAACGTCCCGATGGAGTTGCTGTTCAGAAGCTTGAAGTCACAGTGGCTCCCAGCAACGGGATACCTGAACCTGCGGGAAGCGAAGCTGGATATCAGCTATTACCTGATGGATTGCTAGGCGTTGTTGCCCAAATCGATGCAGCTTGAATGGAACTAGCTGAGGACTCGGTGATCTGCTCATCACCATCCTCTTCAAGTTTGCATCATGGGCATTTCGCTGCACCCCATCACCAACTGGCCTAAATACAACAAGTCTTTGATTCACCGTGGTTCACCCACTTTCTGGGTTGATGCCGAGGCCATGAGCAACTGGTTTCACCACGACTATCACGGACGGCAAGGCCGCAGCCAGTTCTACACCAACCAGACCATCTGTACCTTCCTGATGCTCAAGGGAATTTTCAACTTCACCCCGCGGGCCACTCGGGGACTACTCGACTCCCTGCTCGAGTTGAGGAATCTGGCGTTGTGCGCACCGGACTATAGCTGTGTCTGCAAGCGAGCCCGTATGGTGAAAGTGGCTTATCGCTCCCCCCAAGGGGACGCGTTACCGACTTGGTTATCGACTCAACCGGGCTGAAGGTGTTTGGTGAAGGTGAGTGAAAGGTCAGCAAACACTGCGCCGAAAAACGGCGAGTGTGGCGCAAGTTGCATCTGGCGGTAGATCCGGTGAGCCACGATATCGTGGCGGCGGAAGTCTCGCTGGGACATGTTTATGCGGATGGCGCCGACGACAGTAAAGCCAGCCATCAGCTTATCTAGCGCACAGGGGGCGACAGCCTGTATCCTGACTAGCGAAAGCACGGCGTTATGGAAAAGGGACACCCGAGAAATGATGCTGTGTTGTGATGCGCAAGGAAGGGCTAGCGGACTGGAAGAAGATATCGGGGTATCACCGTCGCTCGCTGGCCGAGACGGTGATGTATCGGTTCAAGCAGTTGTTGGCGGGGAAAATCAGTCTGCGTAACTAAACGGCCAAGTGGGAGAAGTCATGGCGTATGTAAGCGCCATAAACAAACTCAATACCCTGGGTCTACCTGTCAGAAAACCCCGAGTGTTGCGGTCACCAGGGGCTGGGGAAGTCATGACTTGCTGGGGGATTTGGGCAACAACGCCGATTACTACAACTGGCGGCATCCACATCAACACAATTACGGGGTCACGCCAGCAAAAGCCGAGGATCCGCCTAATCAAGAGTCAGGATTTAGTTGACCACTACAGACTGTGCTTGAGTTCATGTTACAATTTGTCAATCTTTCACTATCTACGTCAACCATATGCAAAACCAGAAAAGCAATAGGATTGATTTCGCAAACACTCTAAGAGGCTTTGCTGCATTAGCTGTAGTTATTTCACATTACTATGGCGTTTTTTGGTCAAGCCGTGCAGCTGTAGAGGTGTTAACAAATGCGCCAATGCTTCCCTTTGAAACGCATGCAATTCCTATTTATGTTTCATTATTAAACGCATTTTCATTATTTAATTGGGGGGCATATGGTGTAGCATTATTTTTTATCATTAGTGGCTTCGTAATTCCATTTTCTTTGCAAAAAACAAGTTGGTTTGGTTTTACTATCAATCGAATGCTGCGAATTGTGCCAACATATATTGTAGGTTTTAGTATTACGTTGGTTGCCATTTTAATTAGCTCGCATTATTTTTCAAGGGAGTGGCCATTCACTACTCAAGAGGTATTGATTCATTACATACCTGGTATTAGAGATGTCTTATGGTCAAGAGGTATTGATGGAATAGTGTGGACGCTAGAGATAGAAATGAAGTTTTATTTTGTCTGTGCGTTATTGATTGTGCTATTTCGAAAGCAATCAACCATGGTTTTTTTAGCCCCGATATTTATCTTCATAGCATCGATTGTTATTAATAAGTATATTCCCGGTTGGGGTAATACGGATGCAAGGTTGTGGCAATTGGCAATGACCTTTATGACAGTGTCGCAATATATTATATATATGTTCATTGGGGTGGTGTTTCACTATGTCCAACGTGGTCGTATTGAAAGAGACAAAGCATATCTTTTAATTGGAGTGATTTTTTGCCTTTTCTGTTTGCAATGGTATATTGGCCCCGCAGCTGCCGGAATAACGGTAGCATGGAGCTATGCATTTGCATTGCTGACCTTCATTTTTGCATTTACGTATCAGGATTTTTTCAGGTCAAACAAGTTCTTCGATTTCCTGGCAGATATAAGCTACCCACTTTATGTGATACATGGTGTCGCTGGCTATGTAGCGCTTAGAATCTTACTCGATCTTGGCATGAAAGCTTGGGTTTCACTGTTGATTGTGACTGGTGGGTGCATATTTTTATCTTGGGTTTTACATAAGCTAGTGGAAAAGCCATCCCAACGAGTTGGTAAAAAATTGGCTGGCTACTTTATTATCAAAAAAAATGACTGTAGAGTTAATAATGAAGTGGCCGTTAGTCATTTAAATTAAGTCTATTAAGCTGCTGTACAGATCTAGTTATCACCTGACACCGGCCTCAAGCCGGTGTCTTGTTTACGCTACTTTAGAGCGCACTTCCTTCGGTATCAATTTCAGACCCTTCTTGAACATGCTGTAGGGCGTCAGTCCCTCCATCATCCTGCCCTGATGCGGCCGCTGGGTGTTGTAGTGCGCCAGGTAGCTACCCAGGTCTGTCTGCATCTGCTCTACCGACTCATACCAAGTCGTCCTCCCCTTGATACGGAAGTGTTCATCCAGCAGTGTGCGATGCAGCCGTTCGATAAAGCCGTTGCTCTGCGGCCTGCGTACCTTGGTTGTCCGGTGCTCAATCCCCTCCAGTTGCAGGAACAGCTCGTAGGGATGATGGTCTGGGCGCCCACAGAACTCGCGCCCGTTATCCGACAGGATGGTATAGACCCGTGCCTCGTGGGCCTCGAAAAACGACTGTACCGTTTCATTGAGCACATAGACCGAGGTCACCGGCAGCTTGCTGGTGTAGAGCCGTCCCCAGGCGTGGCGGCTGTAGCAGTCCAGCACGGTTTGCAGATACACCTGCCAACCCCTTGGATCGCGCCGACGAAGAAGGTGCCGACAGCCACCAGTTCTCCGGTGTAGTGGACCTCAATCTGACGTTCTCGAAACTCTGGGCTGAGACGCTCGAACAGGCGAAGTTACTCGTCATTGAGCTCTTTGGCGAGCTCTGGCAGGCTGAGTTTTTCTCGTTGCAGGTCTACGGTGACTCCAGATAACACAGTAGGGGGCACTGTTTTGTTATCCGGTTTGAAGCCATATGACCACTCCCTTTTGTGGACAACTGTCAGGTGAATACCAACTCCATACAGCCAGGGAGTGGCACCAGAGTCGGCTAGCCATGCACCAGCGCGGCGGCGGCCACCTTGTGACGGGCAATAAGCTGCTCGATATCCAGCCCCTCGATGGCACCATCCACCACCCGCCACTTGCCACCCACCATCACCCGATCGGCCCGCTCGGCGCCGCACAAGATGAGGGCCGCGATGGGGTCGTGACTGCCGCTAAAGCGCAGATCATCGAGCTTGAACAGCGCCAGATCTGCCTGCTTGCCGGGCAGCAGCTCACCGAGATCGCCGCGCCCGAGCAGCCGGGCCGAGCCTACGGTCGCCCACTCCAGCACCTTGCGCGGAGTGATGCGCTCGGCGCCGTAGCGCAGCCGCTGCAGATAGAGCGCCTGACGGGCCTCCTGCATCAGGTTCGAGGCATCGTTGGAGGCCGAGCCATCCACCCCGAGCCCCACCGGCGCACCGGCCGCCTCCAGATCCAGGGTCGGGCAGATGCCGGAGGCGAGCCGCATATTGGAGACCGGACAGTGGCACACCCCGGTGCCTGCCGCCCCCAGCCGCGCAATCTCGTCCGGATTGAAGTGGATGCCGTGGGCCAGCCAGGTGCGATCGCCAAGCCAGCCCACCTTTTCGAGATAATCGACGGTGCGCAGGCCAAAGCGTGCAAGGCAGAACGCCTCCTCATCCAGCGTCTCCGCCAGATGGGTGTGCAGCCGCACATCGAGCTCGGCCGCGAGTCTGGCGCTTTCCACCATGATCTCCTCGGTCACCGAGAAGGGGGAGCAAGGGGCCAGCGCAATCTGGATCTGCGCCCCGGCGCCGCGCTCGTGATACTGGCGCACCAGCCGCAGACTGTCATCGAGGATCTGCTGCTGCCCCTGCACCGTGTGGCGCGGCGGCAAGCCCCCCTCATCCTCGCCAAGGCTCATGGAGCCGCGGGTCAGCATGGCGCGCATCCCCAGCTCACGCACCGCCGCCACCTGAATATCGATGGACTCCTCCATCCCGCGCGGGAAGAGGTAGTGGTGATCGGCCGCCGTGGTGCAACCCGAGAGCAGCAGCTCCGCCATCGCCACCTTGCTCGCCAGCGCCAGCGCGTCGGGCGTCAATCTGGCCCAGACCGGATAGAGAGTCTTGAGCCAAGGGAAGAGCGGCTGATTGACCACCGGCCCCCAGGCGCGGGTCAGGGTCTGGTAGAAGTGGTGGTGGGTGTTGATAAGGCCCGGCAGCACCAAATGGTCGCGGGCATCAAACAGCTGATCACACGGCCGGGCAGGCTGCTGGCCTGCCGCCAGCACCTCGCTTATCAGGCCGTTTTCAATCACCAGCCCGCCGCGGCCATCGACAGCTTCGGGGGTAAAAGTGGCAAGGGGGTTTTTAATCCAGATACGGGTAGCGGACATGGCCGACTCCTCCATCAGTGACGCATAGGGGTGAGCCAGCTCAGTTATACCCTGTCTGCTGATCCAGAGGCGGCGGTTCAGCGACCGCGGCCAACCCAGTCTAGGCATACGGCGCAAAAAGTCTGTGATCGCCATTTTGAATCAAGGTGATAGCAACGGATTGCCCAAGACGACCAACCGCGTAAGCTTTGCCCTGCAATTAATCAATCAGTAATTAACAAAAGCTTGTGCCAGCGCAAAAAAACCTCTGGTTTCTGATAGTTGCGTGATGGCCGCCATAGTTAAGCGCTCAATGAATCCGTAAGATATTTGGCGGCGCCTGTTGGCCCCTTTTCCCAAACCAAGGTCAACGGCGCAATGTGGCAGCGACAGTCAGGGGCGGTAGCGTCTTTCACGGAGACCAGCCGGTCTCCCGCCCCTGCGCCAAGGTAACCGTCCCCTCTACCCTGCGGGTGAGCGGTAGGGTGCAATAAGCGCAGCGCATTGCACCAAGGTAACCGTCCCTTCTCTCTGCGGGAGAGGGTGAGGGATCATCAACCCCGTTGGCATGACTTCACCAGCAGGGTCGGTAGGGTCGATTAGCGCAGCGTAATCGTCCGTGCTAACCGCTCCCCTTACAGGTGAACCCCATGGCGCAATCTGCAAAGCCTGTTGCCACAAGCAACCCCGCGTCGAATTGAGGTGCAATTCACTTCGTTCATTGCACCCTACGGTATGGGACAAACGGGATCACCCCGGCAAACAACAGGGGGCAACACCCAACCCGCGACACCGAGGCCGGTTAACAGGCGTAGGGTGCACCAAGCGCAGCGCATTGCACCGCGGTAACACTCCCCAGCCTATTCGGGGCAAAGATCGGACGGGTTGTTAGCTCACAGCCAACCCCTCGCCCATCCCATGGCGAGAGCAGATTGTCGCACCTATGCAACAGACTTCATCAGGATGATTGCATAGGTGAAAAAATCATGGCGGGTACAGCTGCAAGTGGCAGACATCTCTATCGGGAAACGGCTTTATATCGAATGCCCGACTGTGAGTACTTCACCGTAATAACATCTTATTTCTCGAACGTCCGATTACGCTTCGCTAATCGAACCTACAGCTTTAACAAGGAGTGTTTTTAGCATGACTACCGTTCGCGATCAAATAACTAGCACAAACCAAGCTATATGCACTAATATTGACCTACTTACAGAGCAAAGAGGGCTTTTATCACAAAATATACTATCTCAATTACGCAATTTAATTGAGGGAGTAGCAGTAGGATTACACAAAAACTCACTAGACACCCAGTTTAATTATGACAGCATCACCCCTGCCCTAGAATTTATTAAAAGCCAAGGAAAGTTAAATTTCCTTGGTAAATTCCATAAACTTATTCAAAAGGTTGCATCCCACTATACACTAGATAGCGATAATTCAGAACGTTTAATGATCAAGTATTATGAATACCTTCATAAAACTAGACATATCATCAAAACTAGCTTAGGGATCAACACCTTAACAAATCTAGAAAAATTCCCAATCAACCTTGACCCCTCACTACGTGAGTATCATGATAAAATAGCGGAAAGAATCCATTTTAAACCTGTAAATGACAATGTTAAACTCATCTCTGGTCGTTATTACATTCATAAAATAGTGCCATTTTTTTGTAATGGCATTGTCCTTTATGAAGTTACATTTTATAGAGCAATTAACAGAGCAAATAAATCCGAGAGAATTATTGCATTTACAGAACTAGAACTTTCCGATAATCACGCGGTGATGTTGAAATTGCAGCGCGACTCAATAAATGTAATTGATCAAACAATGCCAATAACAATCATTAGGCATTGGGAAGTATCTATTAGACCATGTGAAATCAATAATTTTTCAGCTATTTTTGGTATAGATTCACATGTTAAACCTAGCTCTGATGAATACAAACTCTTAATGAATGTTCTAACAAGTAGGGGTGATAGCTTACTTGATATTGTAACTCTGCCAGATCACGTCTATACCACAATAAAAAACATAGTTACTCAGAACACTCCAACCCCTCATATATTCAAAATATTGGATGTTTCGCGGAAAATAATAACGTCTTTATCTGCCGGACATTGTGTCATCCGCTATCTTATGTACCGCATGAACAACAATATAATAAAGTTACAGTCGCACCGAGATAGATGCTATCGTTTATCTAACTTAAAACTTAAGTTTGGTTGTATCCCATTTGATGACATGCCATTTTGCTCCTCCCTTCCCGGGCACAACCCTCGTTATTGGGATCTAGTTGAGAGTTTAGATACATCTGACAGAAAACATGAGCTTTTAGCAAGACAGGTCAGAAACAATGTAGAAAATAATGGAATTTTATACACACCAGAAAGTGAATGTTCCATATTCGGAGATTTAGATGAGCTAATAAAAATACATAACAAAAAAGTTTATTTCAAACACCAAGAACGCCACATGGTACTTGATAAAAAAAATATATTTTTCCGAGGGTATGAAGATGACACTGTGTCAATAATTAATTTCCTCCAAAATAAAGCCGCTAATGGAATTGATGGTTATACGAAGTATGTCGAGGCATGGATCAATGAAGCACCTCGAGGAATAGATGATCCAATGAAATCTGATGCACTCAAGAAACTATTTGAATTCTCATGTGTAGCTCTGATTTATGGTGCAGCAGGCACAGGTAAATTAACAATGTTAGATCATATTGCTCGCTGCTTTAATAGTAACGAAAAATTATTTCTAGCACACACCAACCCAGCAATAGATAACTTGCAGCGAAAAATAACAGCGCAAAATTCCGATTTTCGCACAATTAACAGTCAGATATCAAAAAGCAGAATTAACAAAGAGTATGACCTACTGATAATTGATGAGTGTAGTACGGTCAGTAACTCCGATTTTTTACAAGTTCTAGAAAAAACTTCTTTCAAGTTAATAGTATTAGTAGGTGACGTTTTTCAGATTGAGTCTATACAATTCGGAAATTGGTTCGGGATTATTAGACACTTTATAAATAGAAGTTCGATATTTGAGCTCACCACGCCATATAGAACAAAAAACAAAGAATTACTATACTTTTGGGAAGAGGTCAGGAAAAATGAAGATGATATAGCAGAAGTAATAGCTAAGAATGGGTATTCAGCATTATTAAACAATTCTCTATTTGAAAAACAATCTGATGATGAAATTATCTTGTGCCTTAATTATGATGGTTTATATGGCATAAATAATGTTAACAGATTTCTTCAAAGCAGAAATATTAATACAGCACATATTTGGCAAGAGTCCACTTATAAAGTAGGAGACCCTATACTATTTTCTGACACAGAGAGATTTCGTCCAGTAATTTTCAACAACCTAAAAGGATGGATCGTAGGCATTGCTCAAGATCTTGGCTGGATTCAGTTTGATGTGAAACTAGACAGGTCACTAAGTGCATTTGATGTATTGAAAGTCAATGATCTTAAATGGGTTTCTGAGTCGACAGTACGATTCAAGGTTTATGATTTCCCCAATAGTATTGATGATGACGATGATTCATTGAATACAACCGTTCCTTTTCAAGTGGCCTATGCTGTTTCAATCCACAAAGCCCAAGGACTGGAATACAATTCTGTGAAAATAGTAATTACTGACTCAAATGAGGAATACATTTCACACAATATATTTTATACTGCGATAACTAGAACGAGATGTTGCCTTAAAATATTTTGGACGCCCGAAACACAGCAAAAAATACTTAGTAAACTAAGCCATAAAACGAATACAAAAGATGTCTATTTACTTAATATTCGCCGCGGTCTTGCTATCATAAATTGACTGAATCAGCATGATTTCGTCATATTTTCTATAAACATATTTTTGTCAGCGCCTTGCACTGCTGATAAATGAAAACACGGGCGGGCACGGTATTGGTTCCCCCTGCAAACCACAAAAAAACCGCAGCCTTAAGCTGCGGTTTTTATTTCTATTCCCCAAACACACTGCTATCCCAACTAAAAAACTATTTCCCCAACCCCTTGCACTGCTCTCCTCCTGCGGCGGGATAGGCGGTGAGCGTCTCATAGAGGGCGGCGCGCAGGCTGCCGGATTGGCAGAAGTCGCAACTGCCGCCGGCGTCGATATCGGTGATGCGGGCGCCTTGCGGCCCGTCCTGTACCAGATAGGTGCTGACAAAACGGTAGGTGCCGCTGGGGGCGTCGAGCGGGGTGCCCGGCTCGCCAAAGGTGAAGCGCACCTTGACCTCGCTGCGATCCCGACTGCCGGCGATGGCGCGCGACGAGAGGATCTCCGAGCCCAGCAGGTTATCCCAGGCGTTGGGCAGGAAGGGGTTGCCCTCGACAAAGGGGGGCTTCTCGTCGGGGGCCTCGCGGGTGGCTATTTCGCGCGCCTTGGAGGCGGCATTGAGCAGGCAGAGCAGCTCGGGGGAGACGATAGTGGGCAGCGCGCCGCCGAGATCGCTCTGATAGAGGCCACTCGGTTTGACTTGGCGCTCCCAGTCGAGAAACTGGGCCACCTTGGCCTTGGCGCGGGCACTGGCGGCCGGATCGAGTTTGCCGCTGGTGGTGGTGCCCGCATGGGCCGGGGCGATCAGGGCCGCCGCAGAGAGGGCCAGTGCCAGCACGGGCCAGCTGGATATCTTCATGATGCCATCTTCCTTATGTTCGCTTGCATGGGCCGCGCCTTGGACAACGCGCCGGGCCCTGAAAAAAAGAGCGCAGCCCAAGGGCTGCGCTCTGCGTCAGATCGTCAACCGGCGGCCCTTAGGCACGGCGCCAGCTGGTCTTGCCGGCGCTGTCTTCCAGCACTATGCCCATCTCGGTGAGACGGTTGCGGGCGGCATCCGCCGCAGCCCAGTTCTTGTCGGCACGGGCCTGATTGCGCTCGGCGATCAGGCGCTCGATCTCGGCAACCTCTTCGTCCGCTTCATCACCCTTCAAGAAAGCCTCAGGGTCTTGCTGCAGGATGCCGAGCACGGCGCCCAGCTCGCGCAGACGGGCGCCCAGCGCGGCGGCAACGGCCATGTCCTCGCCCTTCTGGCGGTTGATCTCGCGCACCAGATCGAACAGGGCGGAGTAGGCTTCCGGGGTGTTGAAGTCGTCGTCCATCGCATCAACGAAGCGAGCCACCTGCTCGTCACCACCGGCAGCAGCGGCTACCGGCAGATCGCGCAGAGCGGTGTACATGCGCTCCAGCGCGGCGCGGGCTTGCTTCAGGTTATCTTCCGAGTAGTTGAGCTGGCTGCGGTAGTGGCCAGACATCAGGAAGTAACGGACGGTTTCGGCGTCGTAGTGGGCCAGCACATCGCGGATGGTGAAGAAGTTGCCAAGGGATTTGGACATCTTCTCTTTATCCACCATCACCATGCCGCTGTGCATCCAGGTGTTGACGTAGTCGCCACCGTGGGCGCAGCAGGACTGGGCGATCTCGTTCTCGTGGTGCGGGAACTGCAGATCGGAGCCGCCGCCGTGGATGTCGAAGTGGTTGCCAAGGTGCTTGGAGTTCATGGCGGAGCACTCGATGTGCCAGCCAGGACGGCCCGGACCCCAGGGGCTTTCCCAGGTCGGCTCGCCCGGTTTGGACATCTTCCACAGCACGAAGTCGAGCGGGTTGCGCTTGGCATCGACCACGTCAACGCGGGCACCGGCTTGCAGTTGCTCCAGATCCTGACCGGAGAGCTTGCCGTAGTCGGCGTAGGATTCGACGATAAACATCACGTCGCCGTTATCGGCCACATAGGCGTGCTCTTTATCCAGCAGGGATTGCACCAGCTCGATGATCTCTTCGATGTGCTGGGTGGCACGCGGTTCGATATCCGGGCGCACCATGCCGAGGGCGTCGAAGTCGGCGTGCATGTCGCCAATCAGACGCTCGGTCAGCTCGTCGCAGGTGACGCGGGTTTCAGCGGCACGCTTGATGATCTTGTCATCCACGTCGGTGATGTTGCGCACGTAGGTGAGGTCATAACCGGCGTAACGCAGGTAGCGAGCGACCACATCAAAGGCGACGAAGGTGCGGCCGTGGCCGATATGACAGTGATCGTAGATGGTGACACCACACACATACATGCCCACCTTGCCCGGGTGGATAGGTTTGAATTCTTCTTTTTGACGAGTGAGTGTGTTGTATATCTTCAGCATCTTCTAACCACTGCCTGTGAGTAAAATGGTTGGTCATAATACCCCGTTCAGGGGCAGAAAACGAGGCAGAAAACGTAGCCAATCCCGCCTGCCAGCACGGTTACGGCGCCAGAGAGACTATGCCGCCAGCCCCTGATGGGCTAGAATTGCCACCACTTTATGCCATACACCTGCGGGCACTTCGTCGTCCGCATCAAATGAAAGGACATATCATGGTCACTCTGCACACCAATCACGGCGACATCACCCTCACCCTGAACGCTGAAAAAGCCCCGGAAACCGTGGCCAACTTCCTGCAATACTGCCGTGACGGTCACTACGACAACACCATTTTCCACCGCGTCATCGACGGCTTCATGATCCAGGGCGGCGGCTATGCCCCGGGCTTTGAAGAGAAAGACACTCGCGCTCCCATCAAGAACGAAGCGGCCAACGGTCTCTCCAACAAGATCGGCACCATCGCCATGGCCCGCACCATGGAGCCGCACTCTGCCAGCGCCCAGTTCTTCATCAACGTGAACAACAACGACTTCCTCGACTTCAAATCCGCTACCACCCAGGGTTTCGGCTACTGCGTATTCGGTGAAGTGACTGCCGGTATGGACGTGGTCAACAAGATCAAGGGCGTCAAGACCGGTAACTACGGCCGCATCCACCAGGACGTGCCGGTAGAAGACGTGGTGATCACCAAGGTGACCCTTGCTGACTGATCTCTGCCGACTCGGCACTGACAAAACTGCGGCCCCGGCCGCAGTTTTTCCATCTGCCTCCCCAACTGCCAGCCCAAACTGGCGCCGCCTCGACTATCTGGCCCACGGCAACCCGCGCCAGCGCTCGGCCCATGCCCTGCTCACCGCCGGTGTGTGGGATGAGCTGGCCGCGCAGTGCGCCGATATGGCACTGGTGAGCACGCTCGCCATCGGCCTGGATCGGCCGGGCAGCGATCTCGATATCCTCTGCCAGCATCCAGATCCCGCCGAGTTTGCCGCTACTTTTGCAGAGCAAGGCTGGCAGGCGAGCGACAAAGGCGACAATGTCTGGCTGCTGGAGCGCACCTTTTCCTGCCTCGAGCAGAAGAGTATCGATAGCGATTGCTACAAGAGCGATGCCTGCTGGCTACTGGAGCTCTATGTCACCCCAGCTCCCATCGAGATGCAGAACGGCTGGCGCCACCTCACCTTGATGGCGGCCCTGCTAGAGCGTTTTGGTGATGCCTTCTACCGTGACGTGCTACGTCTGCGCCTTGAAGAGGGACTAAAAGGGGAGGCGGCCATGTGCCGGTTGCTGGGGCTGGAGGGCGATCCTTATGAAGCGCTGCTGACGCTGGAGGGATGCAATCTGGCCGAGCTGTCATGGCAGCCGCCATCCCGTGACGATATCCATACCTCAACTAGCGCGATGGCGCCCGCAGCGCACTATTCGTCCCCAGTTGTATCTACTACCTCTGCCACCCCTGTTTGCCCTGTTTCGACCGAGAGCCCGATCCCCACATCATGAGCACCCTCTTTATCAGTGACATTCACCTCTCTGCCCAGCGGCCCGATATGACCGCGGCACTGGTGCGCTTTCTCGAGCACGACGCCCCCGGCGCCGATGCCCTCTATGTGCTGGGGGATCTCTTCGAATTCTGGATTGGCGATGATGACCCCAATCCGCTCCATCAACAGATGGCCGATGCCTTTTTGGCCCTGAGCCAGCAGAACGTGCCCATCTACTTTATCCACGGCAACCGCGACTTTCTGCTGGGCCAGCAGTTTGCCAAGTGCGCGGGGATGACCCTGCTGGGTGACCCTTGCGTGATCGACCTCTATGGGGAGCGGGTAGTGCTGAGCCACGGCGATCTGCTCTGCACCCTGGATGAGGGGTATCAGAAGTTTCGTCGCATCACCCAGCTCAAGTGGCTGCGCTGGCTCTTTTTGCGGCTGCCGCTCGCCCGCCGTCAGGCCATCGCCTGCAAGATGCGCGGCCAAAGCCAGATGGAAAATGCCCACAAGAGCCAGATCATCATGGATGTAACGCCCGCGGCGGTGGACGAGATGCTGCGCCAGCAAGACTGCCGGATGATGATCCACGGCCACACCCACAGACCCTCCATCCACGACTTCATCCTCGATGGCCAGCCCGCGCGGCGCATCGTGCTGGGGGACTGGTTCGAGCAAGGCTCGGTGCTGGTCTGTCGCCCCGGCGAGCAGCAGCTGGAGATGCGGGCGCTGGCAACGATCGACCCCGCCGCTCATCCATCCGTCTGACATCCCCCCTGTGCGGGTTGCAGGTAAAACCTGCGGCCCGGCGCCCCCCTGTAAACCCGGTGAACCGACGTAGAACGGCGAGTTCGGGTATGCCTATGGGCTGTTCGGCCCATCTGTACCGGTTCTGCTGCGCCAGCAAGGGCAGCAATCGACCAAAAAGCATGCAAGGTGCTGAAAATAAAGATAATTAACCATTCAATCAGCGTTGAAATAAACGAAACCGCTCATTAGACTACCGACTCCTCCCACCCGTCGTAACACAAGGAACGTATCAAACAATGAAAAAGACGGTTCTCACCCCCTTACTGGCGCTGTTGATCACAGGCTGTGGCGGCGGTGATGGCGAACAGGAAGAGACCCCTATCCGCCCCCCTGTCACCCCCAATTATTTCGAGGCATCCAGCCAGAGCAGCGCGGGCGGACAGTTGAACCCCACCAGCCTGCGGTTGGCGGCGGGTGAACAGGGGCGCTTCTCGGTACAGGCTGACAGCGGTTACCTCCTGACCGAGATAAGCGGCTGTGATGGCACCCTGGACGGCCTCACCTATACCACTGGCCCCATGCGCAGCGATTGCCAGATCTCGGCCAGCTTCACGCAGGAGAGTGCAGCCGTCTATTTCAACGTCACCACCCAAGCTTCTCTGGGAGGCGCGGTCAGTCCCGACTACCTGCGCCTGAATGCGGGTGAACAGGGGCGTTTCACCGTGCAGCCCGAGAGTGGCTTCGTGTTGGCAAACATCACAGGGTGTGAAGGCACCCTGACGGGCAACACCTACACCACAGCACCCATGCGCGCCGATTGTCAGATCTCGGCCCGCTTTATCAGCGATGCCGCCAATGCGATTGCCCGGGAAGATCATACCCTTGCCAGCGAGCAATCCCTGAACGCCCATGCCCGTGCGACGATTGCCGACAGTGAGGCGCACCGCACCGAACTGGTTCGCAGCCTCTATCAGGGAATGGCACAGATCAGCTGGAACCCGAGCCACGACTCCATCACCTTTTCCAGCTTCCAGCCTGAGAGCACGGTGACCCTGCTCCCCTCCAACATCAATGGCAAAGGGGAGAGCGAGATCCGGGGGCTGGTGATGGTCTCCGAGCAAGCCGATTACCGTCAGGCTGCCATGGGGGCTAACCTGTTTTCCGTTGACCGCACCCCACAGAGCGAGGCGCTGCTCAAGGGGCTGATTGGCTGGCTGACCCGGGGCAAGGATAGCGATGGCCTGCGCATCCTCACCACCCAGATGCCTAGTCGCGCCGATAGCGTCTATTTTCCCCATAACGAAGGCATGCGGGACTGGCTCAAGGCGATCTATCCCGACAAGCACAGCATCAACCCGGCCAATACCTGCGATTATCAGGCGCTGAGCGACTGTATCGACACCATGGCGCCGGAGCTTATCGTGATCAGCGATATCGACCGCCAGGGGCTGGGGTATCAGGGGATCGCACAGGGGATTGCCAAGGCCAAAGCGGCCGGGATCCCGCTGCTGCTCTCCAACTATCGGCGCGATGCCAGCCCGCTGCTAAGCCCCCTCTATCTCGATATGGGGCTGGTCACCTGGGGCAACTACTGGTCAAAACTCAGAGCAAGTGATCTGGCAGTGACCTCCATCATGGCACCCGACCCCCAGCTGATGGCGGTCGATACCCTGCTTGGCAACCTTCAGGATCGCAACTTCACGACCCAGTGGCTCGATAGCTGCGGCGGCAACTTTATCAATTGCGGTGGCTCGGAGAGCTTCAACCAGCAGTTCAAGCAGGGGGCCGACTGGCTAAGAAATGGGGCCATCACCCTCGACAAGGCCGGGATCAGCCCCTTTGCCCGTGAGGGCGCGACACTGCTGCCCGCCACCCTGCTGCTGGCCGACAAATACCGTGCCGCCATCGACTACCCCATCGCCTGGGATGAGCATCAATCCTGGCAGCAGGCGATGTTTGCCGACTGGCTGGTGAGCTATGCCCGCACTCGTACCCCGGCCCAACCCGATCTGGGGGAGTACGTCACCGATCGCAGCAAGGTAGTGAAGGGACAAGCGGCTCACTATGCCTATCCCGCAACGCTCACCGACAGTCGGCGCATTGCGGTTCCCTACAGCGGGCAGTGGACCACCACCGGCTGGTATGCCCTGCCGGGACAAACCATCACCCTGAGACGCACCGATAACGCCGATGTGTCCGCTACCGTCCGACTCAACTACCACAGGCCCAACACCAATCGCGCCTATGAGCAGAAGATCTATCGAGCCCCGCTGGAGCTGACCACCGGACGACTGATCTTGGCCAAGGGGGGCCGCGTCACCTTCACCTCGCCCTATGGCGGCCCTATCTACCTCTATCTGGAAGGGGCGGCTGCATCGCTGGCCGTCCAGGTGAGCGCCACGGGCGTCACCCGTCATCCGGCCATCATGGATTTCAGTGATGAGCAGCAGATCCGCGAGTTCAACGAGCGGCTGGAACAAACCGAGCTGCCCCATATCGATCTGCGGGCCGATGGCGCAGAACAGCATCTGCGCCGGGATCGCTTCACCAAGGCGGTGGGGGGCGTCATCCCCGACACCAATGCCCTGCTCGACAGCATCGCCCGGGATCACATCAATGGTGTCTACACCCTGGCGGGCCTGAAAATTCAGGGCAAGGGGCTCGATGAGTCGCTGCCTGCGGATGTTAAAAACGCCTGCGTGGCACTGTTGGGGGAGGGGTGTCTCGATGAATCGCTCCATACCCGCACCATCATCCAGCATGCCAACTATGACCAGAATGCCCATTGCGGCAGCGGTTGCAGCGGCAACCCGTGGGACTCTTCCGGCAGCATCAGCCCGACCGGCTGGCTCGACAATCACGAACTGGGCCACAACCTGCAGACCAACCGGTTGAACGTGCAGTACGCTGCGGCAGGCGATGCCGACAACTGGAGTGGCTACGGCAGCCGGGCGGGGGAAAACTCCAACAACATCTTCCCTTATGTGGTGAAGTGGCGCGCCCATTATCTGAGAGATGGCAACACGGCGCCCATCAAGGATGGACACATGAATCACAAGGATCTCTTCTATGTGTTCATGTCTGATGCGGCGCAGGTAAGGGACAGGAGTGGCAACCGCCTCGTGCTCGGGGCCAACTGCAAGGTGCTCGATACCGGCGAGAGTCGCTACGAAGCCCCCTGGAAGAGCAATGCCTACGCCGTCCACAACGGCTATCGCATGGCGTTTTATATCCAGATGGCATTACGCGCCCACCGTATGCTCCTGACTGATGGCACCCGGCTGAACGATGGCTTCACTATCTTCACCCTGCTCTATCAGCATTCACGGATCTTCGGCGCGGCAGCCGACAGTGAAGCGCAGTGGAATGCCAACAAGGATAGGCTCGGCTTTAGCCTGTTCCCCTACTCGGGGCATGCGGTCTATGGCGGCAAACGGGTGCGCGACATACCGGGCAATGACTTTATGCTGGTTGCACTCAGTCGGCTCACCGGTTGGGACTGGCGCAATCATTTCGATCTGCTCGGCCTGCGTTACTCAAGCCTCGCGGTCGCTCAGGTGCAGGCCAACCAGCGTTATGGCAGCCTGCCGATGGGGATGTATGTGCTGGAGGATGACCTGCCCCCTGCCAACATGAGCGAAGGCGTCACATTCCTGCCGCTCTCTGAAAGCGACGGATCCACCCTCTGGCCCCGCAACAGCGGCTCGCCAAGCGCCTGCCCAACACCCTGAATCCGGTCATCACGATAACTACGACAAGCGCCCGGCTGGGCGCTTGTTGTTTATCCGGCCTTTGGCCCCATGGTGGATGCCGAGAAGGTTGGGGAGTCTGCGTGGAGAAGAACGAGCCGAAAATGTGTAAGCCTGTGTAAGGACTAAACACATCTCTGGCCCATCCACGCAGCAATGTTACAGCACCGTCATCTGACCGGCATAGAGGATGAAGTAGCGCAGCAGCAAGATCCCCACCAGGCTCAGGCTGCAGACCAGCACCAGGTGGGAGCGCTGGTGCTGGCGAGCTGGCGAGCTGAACAGCCCCAACAGTTGGGGAAGCAGGATGCCGATGCCAATCACGCCAAACCAGAAGATCTGCGACCAGAAGCCGCCGCCTATGGCCGCCCACATCGCTGCCTCCCGCTGGCCGCCACCGAAGTAGAGGCCGGTGAAGAAGCAGACCAGCAAGAAGATCTCGATAGCCACCATGGGACGCTCGAAGCGGTGCACAAAGCTCACCCCCTTGCTATGGCTGCTCTCCTTGAACAGAGTCACCGCCAGCAAGATGGTGGAGGCGACCCCTGAGCTGATACCGGATACCAGAAACAGCGCCGGCAGGATCGGGTTATTGAGCATGGGGTAGGTCTTGAGCGCCGAGAGCAGGAAGCCGGTATAGGCCCCCAGCAGTACGGCCAGCAACAACAACAGGGGAGTAAGCAGTCGCTCGATCTGTGCCATCTTGCCTATCAGGGTATCGATGAAGGCGAACCTGTCCGCCAGCAGGTGCCGCCGCAACCCCTCGATCTCGGCTCTGAAGACCACCGCCAGCCAGGCAAACAACACCGTCATATAGACCTGAAACAGCATGACCCCCATCGACATCACGGAATCGAACTGATAGTGGAACATCAGCTTCCAGAAGGTCCAGGGACGAGCCAGGTGGAAGATGAGGATCAGCAGCCCCAGTATCACGCTGAGCGGGGCCAGAATGGCGGTCGCCCTGATGATGCCGCTCTCGCTGCCGGCCCCGCGCTGGCGCAACAGCACCGAGAGGGTGACTGAACCGGCGGAGATCCCCAGCAGAAAGAGGTAGATGGCGATGGGACCATCCCAGACCAGTGAGTCGAAGTGAAATGCGTTATGCCACATGGTACATACCTCCCGTTTCGCTACTCACCATCTGCAGAGGGATACCGTCATGATGCGGGTTATGAGGACTCATGATTTTACCTCCCCTTTCGGTACCCGATACATCTTGGGCGAGGTGCCGAGGAACTGTTTGTAGCGATAGGTGGTTTCATGCACCAGCCGTCTGGCGATCGGGCTGTGAGGATCATCCAGATTGCCGAACACCAGCGCCTTGGTAGGGCAGGCTTCGACACAGGCGGGTTGCTTGCCGTTGGCCAGATTGGTTTTGCGGCAAAAGTCGCACTTGTCGGCAATGCGGGTGACCGGGTTGATAAAGCGTACCTGATAAGGGCAGGCCGCCAGACAGTAGCGGCAGCCGACACAGAGATCGGGGTTGATGTCGACGATGCCATCCTCGGCCCGGATATGGGATGCACCCGTCGGGCAGACATGCACACAGGGGGCGTTATCACAGTGCTGGCAGGACTTGCGGAAAAACCGGTACTCCTGATCCGGATATTCACCCACAGGGCCGGAGCGCAGGATCTGCAGGCGGGCTACCCCTTGTGGCACCTGATTGACTTCCCGGCAGGCATCCATGCAGGCGGTACAACCGATGCAGGCGGTCTCATCGTGGATCATGCCGTAGCGTACCCCCCCGATGGTCATGCTGTTGGCCAGGGCGCGGGGCGACCCCGTCATCAGGATCAAGGCGCTGGCACTCATCCCCACCATAAACTCGCGACGGGTCGTGCTCATGCGCCCTCCTTGGCCGCGGCTTGCTGCCTGGCCTCATGCTGCTTGCTGTGGCAGTCGACGCACAGCTTGATGCGGGCCTTCTCGGGGATGCCGACCATGGGCTCTTTGGCCGGGTGCAACTGATGGCAGCTGGTGCAGGTCACGCGAGTCGCATGCACGTCGTGAGCCCACAGCGCCTTGCGCAGATCGTCGGGCTCATGGCAGCTCATGCAGACGCCGTTTTGCTGGCTGAGCGGGAAGGCATCGTCGCCAAAGCGCATCACGTCGACAATGCCACCACGCTGTTTGCGGTGCTGGGCTGACGGGTTGCCGTGACAGTTGGTACAGGTCACCGCTTCATTGGTATTGGGGTTGGTGACGCTGGCATGCTTGCCATGCATCCCCTCGTTTCCGTCGTGGCACTTGTCACACTTGGCGAAACGGGCGGCCGCTTTTTTCTCGGCTGCGGCTTTCTTCGCGGCTTTGGCCTGGCGTGCGGCCAGTGCATCGGCGGCACTGCTATCGGCCACAGTGCTGACGGCAGCAGACGCTGGTTCGACGGCGGTCGCTGCGAGGGCAAACTCGCTTGCACCCAGACAGATCGTGGCAAGCAAGGCCCACTGCATTATTTTTTTCATACTGGACTCCGGATCAAAGAGGTTCAGCGGCGTTATCCACCCCCTGACAAGAAAAAGAGCGACAAATACCTCCCAAAATGCCAGAAACGGGCAAGAGTCCCCCACCCACGACAGAGTGGGGGCTTGATCAATGGATAAACCTGACCGCTTTGGTTATTGCTGGCTGGCGTAGTACTCGGCCAACGCCTGGAGATCGGCATCACTCATGGCAATGATGGCGTTATTCATCTTCTCGTCATTGCTGCGCTTGCCGGCCTTGAACTCTTGCAGGGCCATCAGTATGTAACCTTTTGGCTGACCGGAGAGGATGGAGGCTTCATCGTCGGCAACGGAGCCACCTTCGGAGTGACACTTCTTGCAACCTGACTCCTCATGCAGTTTTTGTCCTGCTTTGGCCAGTGCGGCATCGAACGGCTGCTTCATCGGCTGGTAGGGCAGTTCGGCATAGTAAGCTGCCAATTCGTCGATCTGATCGTCGCTAAGACCCTTAACAATGTCGGTCATGTTTCCCTGTTTGCTGGTGTCACCGGTGACATGATTAACGGTCTTAGCAGGGCGGCCATCTAGGTAGCTTCGCATCTGCTCCGCAAGATTAGATTCTGCTATTCCGGCGATTGTCGGAATATCTGTATGTGAGCTGATCCCCTGATTACCGTGACATGCGTTACATGTTTTGGCCATCTCGTCGACCCCGGCAAAGGCTGGCCCAATTGAACCAATCAACAGAGATAACCCCACCACTTCCCATTTCATGCTTCGCTTCATTTTGCACTCCCTTTGACATAAAAATCGAAAAAGACAGCTTATACCGTTTTTTTATTCGAAAAAGTGGGCTCAGTCCCGCTTTTGAGACTTCTGTCAACGTCGAGAGCCACATAAACCTTATAATTTGGGTGGAAATGGTTTTTGACCAAGGTGGGGCTCAAAAGGCTTCAATGTTGCATGTTTTTGGGACTTTTCTGAGACAGCTCATACATGAAATAAAAAATCCGATAAAAAAGGATAAACAAGATGAAATACTGGAAAGCGCTGGTGGCAGCTGCAATGGTGCTCACCCTCTCGGCCTGTGGTGGCGGGGGGGATGGCAGTGATAAGAGTGAGCCACCCACCCCTCCTCCAGGAACCCCTGGATCTCTGATTATCTCGGCGTCGACACCGGTTCTCACCCCGGATGGTCAGCTCTCGGTACAGTTCAACGTGACGGACAAACAGGGCTCGGGTTACGACCTGGGCGCTACGATCCCCTCATTCACCCTCAACAAGGTGATCCCCGGCCGCGATGCCACACGTGAAGACCCGGCCATCTGGAAGAGTTTTATCTACCGTTCCGGCAAAGCCACCAGTGAAAACAGCGGCAAGCTGGAGTCACTGGGCAATGGGCAATATCGCTACACCTTTGCTATTAACCCCACCACAGTGCCGGATCCCTATCCTGCTGATTCACAGAGCAACAATGGCGTGATTAGTTGGGATGAAACGGCGACTCATCGTGTGGGTATCTTTTTTGGTGGCAGTAACAATGTCCCCGTCACCAACTATGTGCTGGACTGGGTGCCGGCTGGGACGCGCGCCGCTTTGACCCGGGATATCGTGGATCAGAGCAGTTGTAACAGTTGTCACATGAAGCAAGCGATCAAACACGCGGATCGCGCTGACCCCAAACTCTGTGTCACCTGTCACAACGAGAGCAATCCGGCCATTGCTACCCGCCGCTCTCTGACGACCATAGTGCACAAGTACCATGGCAATCTGGATAGTACGGATACCAAGACGGTCAGCCACTTCCCGCAAGACTCGCGCAACTGCGATACCTGTCACAAGGACGCCACGCCAGCCACCCTCAATGCCGGTAACTGGCAACATGCCCAGGAAAAAGCGTGTGGTGCCTGTCATGCCGATTCAACCAGCTCCACAGGTTTTGATGCTCACATCACTGGCAAGATAAACAGTGGCGCAGTCTGCACCCAGTGCCATGGCGCTGATCCGGCCAGCAGCAAGTCCCCCTACATGGTCCACCTGGGTTACATGGCCAACGAGGCGATTGGACGCGACAAGCTGCAGTTCACGTTCGATGACGTTCGCTATGCCGCTCCCAATATCGAGATCGAACTGACCGTCACCGTCGACGGTACGCCGGCCGAGAGCGTTAATGACGTGCTGAAATATGTCAAAGATGGCAATCCGGCCATTCTGGTCAATTGGGATCAGGGCCAGGGATTCGAGCTGGCCACCACCAATCCGCAGACCTTCGTCTCTGGCAACAAGATCGAGTTCAGCAAGTGTGTCAGCCAGGGCACAGGCCGCTTCCTGTGCAGCAAAGAGACGGGCAACGAGGTCAACGGCACCCTGGCTGCGACCATCGCTGACTTGAGAGTCTGTGTGGCGCGTAAAGCCGATCGCAACGGGGCGTTTGCCGCAGGGGATCTGCTGCCTTGCAGCAGTACTGCCAGCGCACTCTCCCTGATCGCCATCAATCCGGTCAGCGCCTACTTCCGTGCCGAAGGGGGCATCGACAGCAGCTATCTGCTCAAGGCCGGTGCGGATCTCGCTTCCTGCAACAGTTGTCACAAGGATCTGGCAGTCCACATGAGCAATCATGCGGCCAAGGATATGAGCCAGTGCACCAGTTGCCACAACGCGACCCGTACCTCGTTCTATGCGGGGGTGCCGGGGGACCTGAAATATCACGTCCACTCCTTCCACGCGCTGGGCGCCAAACATGGGGGAAGTGCTACCTTCCCGGGCTATATCAGCAACTGCGAGTCCTGTCATACCCAGGGGCAATACAACCTGCCCAACCAGCAGAACGCGCGCCCCTCTCTGGTCGCCACCACGGCTGACAACAAACAGCCCAAATACTTCAGCCCGGTGCTGGTGGTCTGCTCCAGCTGCCACCTCAAATCACCGCTGGGGTTGGTCAAGCCGGATAGCCCGGTGGCAGGGGATGAGTGGGTTACCCACATGAAGAATAACGGCGCCGTCTTTGGTGCAGAGACGATCGAAGCCGCAACCGGTGTTGAACAGTGTGCCTCTTGCCATGCCGTCGGGCAGGAGCAGGGTGTCGACAAGGTTCACAAGGTCTACGACTTCCGTTGATGAAATCCTGCGGTCAGGGGGTAACCCCTGGCCCTTCGCCGTTGAAGGAAACAAGATGAAAAAGACCATCACGCAGTGGTTATTGGCTGGCATGCTGGCCCTGAGCTGCCTGTCAGCCTGGGCCAAGATCGATGCCGCGCAACCCGCTGGCGATGCAGATCCGCGACTCCAGATTGAATCGGCTCTGGACAAGAAATTTGACCAGGGAAAATACTCCCCGAAGGGAGCTGATACCTGCCTCAAGTGCCACGATTCAGATTCACGCAAACCCGCGACCGGCATATTCCACAGTGTGCACGGCAATCTGGGCAACCAGAATGGCCCCATGGCCGACCGGCAGTGTGAAGCTTGTCATGGTCCGGCAGGCAACCACACGCGCAATCCTCGCAAAGGAGAGAAACGGGAGCCGATGATCACCTTTGGTCCCGATTCACCTGTGCCGGTCGAGAAGCAGAACAGTGTCTGTCTCTCCTGTCATACCGATACCAACCGGATGGGCTGGCATGCCAGTGTTCATGCGGTCGAGGATCTCTCCTGTACCAGCTGCCACACATTGCACCAGGCCAAGGATCCGGTGATGGACAGCAAGAAACAGGTCGAGACCTGCACCAGCTGCCATGCCGCAGAGAAATCGGATCTGCACAAGCGCACCAGTCATCCCATCCTGAATGGCGAAATGCCCTGCTCCAGTTGCCACAACCCGCACCAGTCACAAAATGAGGCCAGTCTGAAACAGCCGACCGTCAACGAGAGCTGCTACGAGTGCCATGCCGAGAAGCGGGGCCCCTTCCTGTGGGAGCACGAGCCGGTGACCGAGGATTGCTCCCTGTGCCACAGCCCCCACGGCTCCATCAATCAGGCGCTGCTCAACAAGCGCGTTCCCCAGCTGTGTCAGGAGTGTCACAGCGCCCCCCATGCCAACGTGTCCATCCCAGAGGGGGATCTCAAGGTACGTGGCGGCAGTTGCCTGAATTGTCATAACCAGATCCACGGGACCAACCATCCGAATGGGCAGTCCCTGCGACGTTGAGGAGAGAAGTCATGAAACAATCAACACTTTGGCTCTCCTTGCTGACCATCTTCTCGGCCCATGCCGCCGAGGAGTCGCTGGCTGTCGAGGATTACTCTCTGCAATCGGCCAAGGAGGCCAAAACCGCACGCTGGCGCTGTGCATCCTGTGAAAGCGAGAGTGGCTGGTTTGGTGAGGTGGGGCTGGGCACAGGCTACATCAACGATGATGGCGCGACCCGTTTTCGCAACTGGGTGCCCGCCGTCAACGATACCGGCATGCTGGGGATCTTCAACGCTGACCTGCAGTATCGGGGGGAGGGATCCCGTTATGGGGCACTCGAGGCCAGGGATCTCGGAATGCGCCGTTTCAGCATGGCACTGGAGCAAGGGTACTATGATGGCGCGCGCGCCAAAATTGGCTACTCCGAAACCCCCTTCTACTGGAACAGCCATGGCAAGAGCGTCTATCGCCCTGACGATACACCGATGACGGCTGGCGCTCTGGCCGAATTTGACAAGGAGGTGGTCCGCAAGAAGCTGACCATGGGGCTTGCCTATACCCCCAAGAGCCCATGGCGCCCTTATGCCGATTTCTCTTATGAGAAAAAAGAGGCAACGCTGGCCACTTATCAGTCCAGCATCCCGGGGATAGGCAGCATGCCGGGCTTTGTACCCAAGCTGGTCGATGGCAGCAGTACCACCCTGGTCAAGAGTGGCATCAGCTACCTGGGTGAAGGCTGGCTGGTTGATCTGGCCTACAACGGCTCACTCTATCGCAACGAGGAGACCGCATTCTATTTCGGTTCGGCCAGCGACCCCTATGCCAATGAGCGGGCTTACGAACCCGACAACAGCTTCCATCAGGTCAGTTTGTCCGGCCAGTACAACTGGGACAGGCAGAGTCTGAGCGGTCGCATTCTCAGCAGCCGAACAACGTCGGATGGCAATCTAGCCGCCTTCCGGCAGGTGCCGATCACCCAGAGCGATTTCCACGGTGAGATCGATACCATCCAGACCAATGCCAAATGGGTGGGGCGTTTTGGCCGGGATTTGACTCTGCGGGCCGGGGGCGAATACCGGGATCGGCAGGACAACTCGGACAAGCAGGTTGTTATTGGCAAACAACGGCAGCCGGGGGATCGTTCTCACAGTAAAGCCAATCTGGAAGCGGATTACCGCCTGAGTCGATCGGTCAAGGTAACCGGGGGTTACCAGTATCGTGCCGATGAACGGGAGTACGCGGATCGTCGCAAGACGGATGAGCAGACATTGTTCCTCAAGAGTCGCTATCGCCCGGTGGGCGATCTGCAACTGGGGGGCAAACTCTCCTGGAGCACCCGGGATGGCTCTGAGTGGAAAAATAACAACCCCAATGTCAGCCCGACCTTGCGCCAGTTCTATCTGGCCAATCGTGACAGGTTCGAACTGCGCGGCGATCTGCAGTATGCCTTCAGCGAGCAGTTAAGCTCCTCGCTGGAAGGGTGGTGGGCACGGGCCAACTACCCGGAGCCCGACATCGGACTCAGTGAAGGGGAGGATTACGGTATCGATCTGACCCTTAACCAGCAGTTTGATGAGAACCTCAGTGGCCATCTCTTCAGCAACGTACAGTGGATCACCTCAAGCCAGAACCATGCCTACACAGGTGCCCCGGACTGGGATCCCTATTCGACCCGGGTTCGTGACCAAATCACTACTCTGGGAGTGGGTCTAAGCCAGAAGAAGGCGTTTGATTTGGCGCTGGAACTGGGGGTGGATTACAGCTTCTCCTATGGCCGTGGCCAGACAGATGCCAGCAAGGGTTATGACTACCCCGACCTGACCAGCAAGCAACACCGTCTGGAAGGCTATGCCCTCTATCAGCTCGACGAGAAGCAGTCACTGCGCTGGGATATGCGCTACGAGTTCTACCACGATGTGGACTACCTCTACACCGGTGAGGAGTACAGCATGGGTCATGTTAACCAGAACTATAACGGTTACTTCACCGCTATCTCCTGGCTCTACAAGTTCTAACGCCGCAAGTGCCACAAGGGGAGCCTGGCTCCCCTTTTTCATGCCCGGCACAGACACCCGAATGCGGATAGCAATTGATGCCTGGATGCCGCGAGGCATGTTGCTATCTAATTGATTTTCTATATTTCAGATCTTCCCAGCAGCTGGGTTGCGTGGCGGCACTGCGACGTTAGGCCGCTGATCTTGTGTGGCGCCGAACGGGCCGATCGGTTGATGGTGGGCGACAAGTGGCGGGTGTGAATGGCGCCGTCGTGGGGCTCGATATCGAACAGCTTATCGCCCTTCACAAGGTGGCTGCTGCTGTGCTGGTACGTGGCCAGGTGAGAGCAAACGGTAAAAAGCGAAGGGGCCCGCAGCGGACCCCTTGTTGTTGGCGCTTTTCGCTGCGCCGCTATTTGGCGGCGGGGGCAGGGAAGTATTTGCTGTGCAGCAGCGGGTATTCACTGCTCGCCAGCACCTGGGTCAAGCCGGTCTGGAACTCTTTGACCAGTTCGTCGCTTACCGGATGGCTGAAGGCGAAGCAGAACTGCTCCGAGCTAAGTACCCACTGCTCCTTGAAGCGGGCGGGGTCGAGTTTTTGCTCGACGATCAGCTGTTCCATGGTGGTTTTGTTGGTGGAGACCAGATCGATTCGACCTGAGGTGAGCATCTTCAGCGCTTGTGCCAGCCGATTGGCTGCCATCAGCTTTGTCTCGTCAAAGCCGTTGTTGAGTAGCAACTGTTCTCCCACATCAGCCCGTACCGCCCCGATATTGAATGCTTTGGCATCATCGAGCTTGGTGATGGTGATATTGCGCTCGGCCAACCCTACCAGCACGATTTCGGCGTAACCGATGGGACAGGCCCATTTGAACAGAGGATCCCGCGCCTGGGTGCGGGCGGTGGAGAAGAGTACCGCATTGGGCTTTTGGGTCAGCAGGTAGTAACCGCGCGCCCAAGGCATGATGGTGATGGGCTGCGCCGGGGTATTGGTCTTTTTCCATACCAGTTGCAGCAGTTCGACCGCGAGGCCGGTGGGGGCGCCACTGGCATCGGCGTAGTTGTAGGGTTTGTACTCTTCGGTAATGTAGTGAAGCTTTGCCAGCTCGGGGCTGGCGTTGGCAAAGGAGGTAACAAGCAGTGTGGCCAACCCGATCCATGGTTTCATTTCTCTATCCTGCTCAAGGGAATACCTATGCTCAATTGTGACCAAGCCGGATGATTTCGCCAAGGCGGGTTTGCAGTTTGGCAAAAAGTGCAGGAGGCCGCCGGCATGTTGTGCTGTGTTGCGAGGGTCAGAGAGACTGGCGCAGTGGCAGGTATTTGGCTTGCAGTTGCGAAAATTGAGGGGAGGCCCGGGCACGATCCAGAGCTTGTTGAAAGCGGCTTATATCCCTGTCTGGCACCTGACGGCTAAAGGCATAGCAGAGTGGCTTGCTGTCGAGCACAAAGGCCACATTGAAGTCATTCAGATCCATGTTGAGGTCCTTGAGGGTTTGATAGCCGACCAGCTTGTTGGTAGCAAAGAGATGGGTACGGCCCGAGGCGAGCATTTTTGCCGCCTGGCTGAGACGGTTTGCCTCGACAAGGTTGCTTTCATCCAGACCCCGCTCCTGCAACAGCTGACTCGATACGGTCGAGCGCACCACCGCAATCTTGTATTGTTTCATTTGTTCGGCAGAGACAAGGGTCAGCTTGTCAGCTGCGCGGCCAAGCAGCACAAAGTCCGAGTTGTCGATGGGGCAGGCCCACTTGAAAAGCGCTTCCCGTTCGGGTGTCCGTGCGGTGGCAAACAGCACCACATTGTGCTTGCTGCTTAGTTCTTTGTAGCCGCGGGCCCACGGCAGAATGCGTATTGGTTGGGGGGAAAGGTCACTATATTGCCAGATCATCTGCAGCAGTTCGACGGCAAGGCCGGTGGGCTGACCCTCTGCGTCACTGAAGTTAAAAGGCGGGGAGATTTCGGTGCAGTATTCGAGCTTGTCCAGATCTGCACGGGCAAAGCTGGCCCACAGAAGGAGTAGGATGTGGGAGAGATGCCATGTCCGCATGGAAGAGATCCTTCACTATATCGACGATGCCAAACAGTGTGACGGCTCGAGTTCGCAATAGCCAGCTCCTTGACGGGCAACCATAGTGCGACTGAGGGGGCCATTCCAGCCGCAGCCGAGAGTCAGCGCACCGGCAGGTATTTGGCCTGCAATTTGCGAAACTCCTCCGAGGCGAGGGCGCGGGTCAGGCCCTGCTGAAAGAGGGTGATCTCGCTGTCTGGTACTTGACGGCTGAAGGCGTAGCAGAGCTGCTCGGCGCTCAGCACCATGGCCACGTTGAAGTCGTCGCTGCTCAGCTTCAGTTCGCGAATGGCGTCATATCCCGCCAGCTTGCTGGTGGCGAGCAGGTCGGCGCGGCCGGAGAGCAGCATCTTCAACCCCTGCGACAGGCGGTTGGCCGGGATGATGTTGTTGTCATCCATGCCGTTGTTGAGCAGCAGCTGTTCGGCGGCATCCGAGCGCACCGCGCTGATCTTGTATTGGCTCATCTGATCGAAGGCGGTCAGGGTGATGTTCTGCGCTTTGCGGCCGAGCAGTATGTACTCCGAGTAGCCGATGGGGCAGACCCACTTGAAGAGATCCTCCCGCGCCTGGGTGCGGGCGGTGGAGAAGAGCACCACGTTGGGCTTCTGGGTTAGCAAGTAATAACCTCGCGCCCAGGGCAGGATACGCACCGGCTGGGGTGTCACGCCGCTGTGTTGCCAGATCATCTGCAGCAGATCGACCGCAAGGCCGGTGGGCTGGCCTTGCGGATCGCTGAAGTTGTAGGGGGGGTACTCTTCGGTGAGGTACTCGAGCTTGCCCAGATCAGCCCGGGCAGCCGAGGCCCAGCAGAGCAGCAACAGATGACAGATCAGCCATATCCTCATTGGGAACATCCTTAGCGATCAACCTTCTCTTGAGTGTGACCATGAACAGAGTAAATAGCCACTCACTGCTGTTACCAGCGGGCGCGTGTCTGCCCGATGGGTTGGTAGGCCTCATCCCGTAGCCCCACCAGCAGGGTCTTGCCATCCGCTTGTAGCCGGAACTCGCCGTAGCGGGCCGCTTCGTACTGCTCCCCCAAGCCCTCTTCAAAGAAGTAGGCATCGGGGCCGATCTGCCACTGCCGCTCGCTCTGGTGCACTTGCAATAGCCGCTCATCGCTGGCGAGCCGATCCGGTTTGCCATCGACCACCAGAGTGGCCACCTGATGGGCATCGAGGCGGATCACCAGGGTGTCGCTGCCCTTGTCTTGAGTCGCACGGGCGTCGCGGCTGGTCAGCTCGCGGGCAATTTCGTAGTTGAGCCGCATGTAATCCCCCTGCATCAGAGAGCGGGGATCGACTGGGGCGAGTCGCAGCAGCACCACTTCGCCGCTGCTCATGGCGTGCTCATAGCGCCAGACGGTGGCATTGATGCCTGCCAGGATGGCGAGGCCGCTCAGCAACAGGGCGAGTTGTCGGGTCACAGGTTTCATGAGTCGCTCCTTGCCGCGAAGGTGGTGAGCAGCTGGCGGGCACTCAGCAGCAGGATGCCGGAGCCCAGCAGCAGCCAGGATTTGGTCATCAGGGTGAGCCCCAGATCGTAGTAATAGAGGGAGCCATAACCGAGCAGCAGCAGGGCCGAGAGGGTCATCAGCCCCAGACTGCCGGCATAAAACCCGAGGATCAGCACCAGTGCGCCTGCCCCCATGCCGGGGATGATGGCACTGATCAGCACCAGTGGCAGGCCAAACAGCAGGGGGAGCTTGAGTTTCACCATCACCGCCAGCAGCAGGGCGGCGCAGATCAGGGGATTGAGCCAGAGCGGCAGGCGGGACAGCCCCAGTTCGTCCAGCACGCTGCTGCCGCCATCCCAGAGCGGATGGTGCAGGCGGCCCAGCACCAGCAGGGAGAGGGCCAGCCCCAGCGTGATGGAGTGGTAGAGTTGGTGACGGGCGGGATCCCTATCTGCCCGCAGCCAGCAGAAGGTGATGGCCGCCATCACCAGCGGCAGCGCCAGCAGTTGCAGCCCGAGGCAAGCGAGGCCAAGGGTGAGCAGCAGGGCCGCCGCCACGCTGTGAAACAGCCGCACCAGCCAGTGATCGAACAGCACGGCGATGGCAAGGGACAGCAGGCACAACCCAAACCAGAGCAGGGCATGATGGAGATCAAGCTGATCGAGCAGGCCATAGAGCAGCCAGGCATCGGCCGCTAGGGTGAGGGCCAGCACGAACTGATCCCAGAGATCGCCGCTTTGGCTGCGATTGAGGGCGTAGGCCCCCGCCAGCAGCACGGCCCCGAGCAGCAGGGCGCTGTTGGCCTCGCGGGTCAGCTGTTCGAAGGTGAGAAACAGGAAAAAGAGCAGGAACAGGGCGGCAATCCACCCCACCAGCCCCAGCATAAAGCGGCTCGACCAGTGGGGCTGGGTATCACTGGGCTGATCCCCTTCCACCAGATTGGCCTGTTGCAGTGCTTGCCAAAGGGTCAGATCACTCATGAGACCTCCGTTGTTGTTGCAGCCAGCGGGCGGCGGTGACAGAAAGGCCGATGGCAATCAGGCTCAGCAGCAAGAAGCCGTTGATGTCGGGCTCCATCCACTTGCCCAGCGCCGCGAGGATGACGGCAATCAGGCTGAGGCACCCCATGGCGAGTCCGGCGATAAATCTGTGGTGCCACAGGGCATAGGCCGCAGCGAGCCAGCCAAGCCAGAGCGGCCACACCAGCAGGGAGGCGACATCAAACAGCGCCAGCAGGGTGAGCAGGGTGGCCCCCAGACCGGCAGCAAGGCCCGCCAGCCAGCTTGGCATCAGGCGCCAGCGGTTTGGCGCCAGCAGAAGCAGACCCCAGAGGGCGGCGTTGAGCAGGGTAAGGCACCAGCCCAATCCCTCTTCATCGAAGGTAAAGAAGAACGTGAACAAACCGAGCCGCCAGTAGAGCACCAGCGCCAGCTGGCCGAGCAGCCAGCTTAAGGTCCAGAGCAGGGGACTTTGGCCAAATGCCGCTAGCGGCACCAGCATCAGCGCCCAGGTGGCGAACAGTTGCCAGGGATCGGCGCCGGTCTGGTAGGTCTGACCCACCAGCGCCAGCAGGGCACCGATATTGAGGGCGATGGCGAGCAGCAGCGCCTGACGGGGGGTATCCCCAAGGGGTTTGCGCCACAGCAGAAGCAGCATGGCGAGCAGCGGCGCCTCCAGCAGGGCGAGGCGGGAGACCCGGCCCAACTCCTGCCAGTTGAAGGCAACGAAGAAGATGAGGCCAGCCCCGATGCAGAGGGCGCCGAGCCAGAGCAGCAGCCGGTCAAACAGCCACTGCCAGCGCGCCGGATGGGGGGGAAGATCGGCGAGGGTCAGGGCGTCCGCCAGCTTCTCTGGCGCCAGCCGTCCCTGTTTGACCCATTCGAGAAGCGTCTCTCTTGATACGTTGTGCATGGGGGGACTCCACGAGGTTTGCCCCATTATGGCATGAGGTCCCCGCAACCGTGCACTGCCTCTTGGCTGTAGGGCAGGTGGTTGCGACAGCGGGTTACGCACTAGACAAAGCAGCAAACAAAAAAGCCCTCCGAGGTGGAGGGCTTGGTCAGCGGAAAAGGCGATCAGGCAAAGATCAGGGTGCTCACCCCGAGGCCGACGAAGAGGATGGCGCAGGCGATGCGGATCCCCTTGAGCGGCAGCTTGTCTGCCCCCAGCTTGCCGATCAGCACCACCGGCACGTTGGCCAGCATCATGCCGAGGGTGGTGCCGGTAATGACCTGTACCAGCGAATCATATTTGGCGGCCAGCAGCACGGTGGCGATCTGGGTCTTGTCGCCAATCTCGGCGATGAAGAAGAGCACGAAGGTGGCCATAAAGGGGCCGTATTTATCCAGCGAGCTCTCCTCGTCATCCATCTTGTCCGGCACCAAAATCCAGATAGCCATGGCGATAAAGGCGATGGCGACCAGCCAGGTCATTATCTTGGGATCGAGCCAGCGGCTGATGAACTCACCAATCCAGGCAGCGCCCGCATGGTTGAGCAAGGTAGCCGCCAGCATGCCGGCGATGATGGGCCAGGGCTTGCGAAAACGGCAGATGAGCAGCAACGCCAACAGCTGGGTTTTATCGCCGATCTCGGCAATAGCGACGCTGAGGGTTGAGGTTAACAAGGCTTCCATAAAAATGACCGGGGGACGGAATTGTTATAAACCAAAGACAAGCCTGCGCCATCCGTCCCCGGTATTGGCACTGGCCCGTCAAAGGTCTTGTCAAATCCATGGCTGGCATGGATCACCCTGACCATGGTGATTTGGCACCAAGTATGTTGATCAGGGTCGCAAACCGGTATTCATGCAATGGATGGCACCGGCGTGCGAGACTACTCCCCCTCGATGGGAGCGGGCATTCTAGGGAAAAACCGCATGAGTGACAAGGGGATCAGCCACCCACCAGCTTGACGCTGAAACCGGCTTTCTCCAGCTCGGTTTTGATCAGGTCCCGTTTATCCCCCTGGATCTCGATCACTCCCTCCTTGATACCGCCTCCGGTGCCGCACTTTTTCTTGAGCAGGGTGGCCAGGGATTTTTGCTGATCGGCGGGTACGCCATGAATGGTGATCACCCCGGCGCCCTTGCGCCCTTTGGTCTCGCGGCGAATGCGCACGGTGCCGTCAGTGGGGAAGGGGGAGGCGGATTGGGGAGCGCTCTGCTCCTTGATCATGCCGCCATCTGTGCTGTAAACGAGGCGGCTGTTGTTGTCGTGACTCATGGCATTACTTTATGGGTTAGCTAAGCGGAGTTTGATTTTACTCAAATAAAAGTTGAAGACACAGCTTATAATGCCCCAAGTAAAAGAGAATTATTATTGTTTAACTTCAGGAGTCAGTCATGGTACTCACGCAGTTATCACCGGGACAGAGTGCTCGCATCAAGAATATGAATCAGCTCGCCCGGCCGCTGCGCCGCAAACTGATGGTGATGGGCCTGTTGCCCCAGACTGAAGTCATTTATCTGCGCTCCGCCCCCCTGGGGGACCCGCTCCAGATCCAGTGCCAGGGGATCTGTCTCTCCATGCAAAAGAGTCTGGCCCAGCAAATAGAAGTCGAGCCGGTATAACCCCCTGTTCGGCTACCGCTTCGGTCAAGAAAGTCACCGGGAGCGGTTCAGAGACAAGAAGTCGAACCTGCAAAGCAGCTTGCCACTCGCACGCGGTGGGTTCAGAAGAAAATAGAGGTAGAGCTGGTATGAATTATTCCCTGGTAACGGTAGGTAACCCCAATAGCGGTAAGACCTCCCTGTTCAACGCCCTGACCGGCGCCCGCCAGCAGGTAGGCAACTGGAGTGGCGTCACCGTAGACAAGAAGATGGGTGAGTTCAGCGCGGGTGAGCATCACTTCAAGCTGATGGATCTGCCCGGCATCTATAGCCTGGCGGGTCAGGATGGCAGTCTGGACGAGCAGATCGCCAGCCGCTTTGCCCAGGGCCAACAACCCGACCTGCTGCTCAACGTCATCGACGCCGCCAATCTGGAGCGCTCCCTCTACCTCACGCTGCAACTGCGCGAACTGGGCCTGCCCATGGTGGTGGTGCTCAACAAGCTGGATATCCTGCAAAAGCGCCGCATCGTCATCGACGATAGCAAGCTCGGCAAATCCCTCGGTTGCCCTGTAGTGGCCCTCTCTGCCCACAACAGCAAGCAGGTTGCCGCCTTCAAGCAGCAGATCCGGCAGTTTATCGGTCAGCCGCAAGCAGCCTTGCAACTCGATTACGGCCAAGAGCTTGAAACCGATCTGGCGGAGCTGGAGACCCTGCTCGCCCCGCATCACCTCACTACCCGTGGCCGCGCCCTGCGCCTGCTGGAAGAGGATGCGGTGATGCAGGAGACCCTGCTGCCCGGTCAGCAGGCGGCCGCCGCCAATGTGGTAGCTCGCGCTCATCAAGGGCAGGATATCGACCTGCAACTGGCAGATATCCGCTACGGCCATATCCACCAGTGGGTACAACAGGCTCGCCAGCAGAAGGGCAAGCTCACCGAGGCCCAGAGTGAGTGGCTGGATCGGGTGCTGCTCAATCGCTGGATTGGCATCCCCTTCTTCCTGTTTGTCATGTACCTGATGTTCATGTTCGCCATCAAGGTGGGCAGCGCCTTTATCGACTTCTTCGACATCATGGGCGGCGCCCTGTTTGTCGATGGGGTGCACCACCTGCTGGGGCTGATCAATGCCCCCGAATGGTTGGGCGCCATTCTGGCTGACGGCTTCGGGGTTGGTTTGCAGACCGTGGCCACCTTTATTCCGGTGATTGGTTGCCTCTATCTGTTCCTCGCGGTACTGGAGAGCTCCGGCTATCTGGCCCGCGCCGCCTTCGTGGTGGATGCCCTGATGCGCCGCCTCGGCCTGCCGGGCAAGGCGTTCGTGCCGATGCTGATGGGCTTTGGCTGTACCGTCCCCTCGGTGATGGCGACCCGTACCCTCAACTCCGAGCGGGAGCGGCTGATGACCTCCGCCATGGCCCCCTTCATGTCGTGCGGTGCCCGTCTGCCGGTTTACGCCCTGTTTGCGGTGGCCTTCTTCCCTGAATCAGGCCAGAACCTGGTGTTCGGTCTCTACCTCATCGGTATTCTGGTGGCGGTGCTCACTGGCCTGCTGCTGCGCAATACCCTGCTGCCGGGCAAGAGCGACTCCATGGTGATGGAGATGCCGGATTACGAGTGGCCGCGTCCTGTCAACGTTGCCATCAAGACCTGGCAGAAGCTCAAATCCTTCGTCTTTGGCGCCGGTAAAACCATCGTGCTGGTGGTTGCCGTGCTGAGCGTGCTTAACTCCCTGGGTACCGATGGCAGCTTTGGCCATCAGGAGCAGGAGAGCTCGGTCCTGAGCAAGATCAGCCAGGCGGTGACCCCGGTGCTGCACCCCATCGGTGTGCGCGATGACAACTGGCAGGCTACGGTCGGTATCGTCACCGGTATCTTCGCCAAAGAGGCGGTGGTCGGTACCCTCAACAGCCTCTACGCCGGTGGTGGCGCAGATGAAGAGGAGGCGAGCGAGTTCTCGCTGGTGGCCAGCTTCCATGAGGCGATCGATGCCGTGGCAGCCAATCTGGCGGAGATCAACCCGAGCGACCCTATGGGGCTTGATGTTGGCAACCTCGACGACCAGAAAGCTGCCGCCGAGGCGCAGGAAGTGGATGTCTCCACCTACGGCAACATGCAGACCCACTTCGATGGGGCGGCTGGTGCCTTTGCCTACCTCTTGTTCGTGCTGCTCTACATGCCTTGCGCCGCCGCCATGGGTGCCCTGGTGCGGGAAACCGGTCGCCAGTGGGCCCTCTTTACCGCGGCCTGGTGCAACTATATGGCCTTTATGTGCGCGACCCTCTTCTATCAGGTGGCCACCTTCGCCGCTCATCCGGAGCAGAGCCTGTTCTGGATCGTCAGCTATGGCCTCTCTCTGGTACTGCTCTGGTGGGCCGGTCGCCGTCACGGTGACATCGTCGCCCGCAAGGTGGTGACTTTATGATCCTGCGCGAGCTGGGGGATTACCTCGCCGCGCAGCAGAAGGTGAGCCGGCGTGATCTGGCTCGCCACTTCCACACCTCGGAAGATGCGGTGGAGGCCATGCTCGGCGTCTGGATGCGCAAGGGGCGGGTCATCAAGCGCGAGAGTCGGGTCTGTGGTGGCAGTTGCTGCGGCAAGAGCGAGGAGGTGATGTTCGAGTGGTGTGACGCGGGCCAGATTGGCATCAAGATCCGCTAAACGACTACCCAACCTCATCACCAAACATCGAACAATAAAAAACGGCAGGCCCTGCTTTAAATGAGGGTCTGCCGTTTTTATTGCTGCACACTGGCGGGATCAGGCGCTCTGGCGAGCCTCGCTCAGCAGTGCCAGCGCCGGTTGGGCGTTGTCCGGCATCAGCCGGTAGGCCTTGTGGTGTTTGACCAGGGTGGCTTTCTTGTTGCCCTGGCTCAGCAGCAGGCCGTGCTTGAAGGCCGCCTCGGCCAGCACCTTCTCGTCACCGCGCACATAGAGGGTGAGGGGTTTGACAAGCTCACCGTCCTCGATATGGCCTTCATATTCGCTATGGCTTACCACCAGACTCGCCTGACCGCCCGATTGCAGGCGCAGCTTGGCGTCCACCTCGCTCTCGGTCAGCACCAGCCAGCCTGCCGCTGAGAGCTCCTCCAGCAGGGCAGCCAGCTTGGCCCCCAGTTGTTGCGGGTTGGTCATGGCGCACTGGTATTGGAAGGCGATGCGCGCAAGCAATCCCTTGAGATCGGCACCCGCGCCCAGGGTGCGGCCAAGCTGCACCCAAGCTTTCAAATCTTCCATCACCAGACGGGAGAAGCGCTTCTCCTTGAGGGAGTCGGCCATCCAGGTGCAGAGAAAGTGGCTCTCTTGGGCTGGAGTGCGCTTGCCCGCCTTTTGTTCGGCGGTGCGGGCCAGTTCGGCCAGGCTCTGGGTGGCCATCTCGAGCAGGGCCTGATTGTAGGTCGGAGAGGTCATAAGCAATCCTTCAGTTGACCACCAGGGGTCAACACCGATGACAGAGATGGCAAAGGCGCCAGTGGCGCCTTTGCGGTTCAATAGAGCAACTGCCCGCCTTATTTCGGCTGACGGGGCTTCTTGGCTGCAGCCAGACGCTTGAGGCGCTGACCCTGCAGCTTGGCTTCGGCTATCACCTGGGCCACGGCGTTATCTTCACGCTGCGGGCGCTTGCCGAAGCGGCGACGCTCCTGCAGCTGTTTGATCAGCTCGTCACGGCTGCTCACCTCGTAGCCCGGCACCATGATGCGGCGGATCTTCTGGCCGATCAGGGCCTCGATCTCCAGCAGGGTACGCTCCTCTTCACGGCTGACGAAGGAGATGGCCATGCCGCGCTTGCCGGCACGACCGGTACGGCCGATGCGGTGCACGTAATCTTCCGCCAGGAACGGCAGATCATAGTTGACCACGTATTCCAGATCCGGAATGTCCAGACCACGGGCGGCCACTTCGGTGGCGACCAGTACCCGTACCTTGCCTTCCATGAATTCGCGCAGGGCGCGGCGACGGTTGCCCTGGGCCTTCTCGCCATGAACCACGGCGGACTTGATGCCGTCGAGGTTCAGCTCCTCGACCAGCACATCACAGCTCTCGCGGGTACTGGCGAACACCAGCACCTGCTGCCAGTTCTGCTTGCCAATCAGCTCTGAGAGCAGCTCGCGCTTGCGCTTCTGCTCGACCGGATAGACGGTGTGGCTGACGGTGTCGGCGGTGGAGTTCTGCTTGTTGACGCTGACGATCTGCGGTCTGTCCAGCATCAGGTTGGCCAGCTTCTTCACCGCGTCGGAGAAGGTGGCGGAGAAGAGCAGGTTTTGACGGGCCTTGTTGACCGCTTGCAGGATCTTCTGCACATCGGCACTGAAGCCCATGTCGAGGATGCGATCTGCTTCATCCATCACCAGACACTCGACGCCGGAGAGGCTGAGGTTGCAGGCGGTGAGGTGCTCCAGTAGACGGCCCGGGGTGGCCACAATGATGTGAGCGCCCGCTTTGAGCTTCTTGGCCTGCACGTCCTGCTTGCCACCGCCGACGAGGGTGATGGTGGTGATATCGAGATACTTGGCGAAGTCATTGATGTTGCTCGCCACCTGAGCCGCCAGCTCGCGGGTCGGGGTCAGGATCAGCACACGGGCGTTGGAAGGCTGGACCGGAGCCGGATTGTCTACCAGACGCTGCAAGATGGGCAGGGCGAAGGCGGCGGTCTTGCCGGTACCGGTCTGGGCGCTGGCCAGCACATCGCGGCCACGGCGAATGGCCGGGATCGCCTGTTGCTGCACAGGGGTCATCTCCTGATAACCGCAATCTGAGACAGCACGCAAAATCTCGGGGGCAAAATCGAACGATTCAAATCTCATAATGGGTTCCTGTGTTCCAGCTGGGCTGTGTTTGGCTTGGTTAGCTCGGCATGAGCGAGACGGAGGTTGTAACCACCGACGGCTGCGCCTGACATCAAGTCAGAGAGTGAGCCGGAAAATGGCGGGCGCGAAGTGTAACAGATAGACGTCACAAATTCTGCCTCAAATGGTTGGAGTTTTTCCCGTGGCAGTTGCCCAGTGTAGGAGCCATCGCAAGGCACTGCATCTAGTTATCTTCACGGCTGCCAGGAGCGTATGAGCGGTTGGTGAGCGCGCATAGAAAATCAGCCCCGCATTGGCGGGGCTGACTGTTAGGGAACATCACGGCTGTGGCCGGTCAGATCAGACCGCCAGATAGTCCATGATCCCTTCGGCCGCTTTGCGCCCTTCGTAGATGGCGGTCACCACCAGATCGGAGCCACGCACCGCGTCGCCACCGGCAAACACCTTGGGATTGCTGGTCTGGAAGGCGTATTCCGCCTGCTCGCGGGCCTTGATGCGATCCCGGTTGTCGAGCTCGATGCCGAACTCCGCCATCCAGGGCTGGGGGTTGGGCTGGAAGCCAAACGCCATCACCACCGCATCGGCGGCCAACACCTGCTCTGAGCCCTCGATAACCACCGGATTGCGGCGGCCATTGGCATCGGGTTCACCCAGCTCGGTGCTCACCACCTTGATGCCGACGGTGCGACCGTTGGCATCCAGCTCGACCGCCACCGGTTGCAGGTTGAACATGAATTCAACCCCCTCCTCGCGGGCGTTTTTCACCTCCCGCTTGGAGCCCGGCATGTTCTCCTCGTCGCGGCGATAGGCGCAGATCACCTTGGCGGCCCCCTGACGGATGGCGGTACGCACGCAGTCCATGGCGGTATCGCCACCGCCCAGCACCACCACCTGCTTGCCGGCGAAGTCGATGTAGTCGGCTTGCGCCTTCTCGAAGCCCAGCAGCCGGTTGGCGTTGGCGATGAGGTAGGGCAGGGCGTCATAGACGCCCGGCGCCTCTTCGTTGGCAAAGCCGCCCTTCATGTACTTGTAGGTGCCGACCCCGAGGAAGACCGCATCGAACTCGCCGAGCAGGTCGGCGAAGGTGATGTCCTTGCCCACTTCGGTCTCGAGACGAAACTCTACACCCATCCCCTGGAAGATCTCGCGGCGACGCTGCATCACCTCTTTTTCCAGCTTGAAGGAGGGGATGCCGAAGGTGAGCAGGCCGCCGATCTCCGGATACTTGTCAAACACCACAGGGGTGACGCCGTTGCGTGCCAGCACGTCGGCACAGGCGAGACCCGCAGGGCCGGCACCGATGACGGCGACCCGCTTGCCGGTTTTGACCACGTTCGAGAGATCGGGCTTCCAGCCCATCTCGAACGCCTTGTCGGTGATGTACTTTTCGATATTGCCGATGGTCACCGCGCCGAAGCGATCGTTGAGGGTGCAGGAGCCCTCGCAGAGGCGATCCTGCGGGCAGACCCGACCGCACACTTCCGGCAGGCTGTTTGTCTGGTGGGAGAGCTCCACCGCCTCCAGAATGCGCCCCTCTTTGGCCAGTTTCAGCCAGTTGGGGATGTAGTTGTGGACCGGGCACTTCCACTCGCAGTAGGGGTTGCCGCACTCGAGGCAGCGATCCGCCTGCATCTGTACCTGCGGCTGATTGAAGGACTCGTAGATCTCCACAAACTGGATTTTGCGGATCTTGAGCGGCTTCTTGGGCGGGTCGACCCGCTGGACATCGATAAACTGAAATACGTTCTGGCTCATAGGGTTCCCTCCTTATTGCGCCTGGATTCTGAGTTCTGCACTGGAACGGCTGGTGTGACCCAGTAGCGATTTCACGTCGCTGGACTTGGGTTTGATCAGCCTGAACTTGGGCACATAGGAGTCGAAGTTGGCCAGGATCTCCTCGGCGCGCGAGCTGCCGGTCTCATTGAGGTGCGCCGTGATGATGCCGCGCAGGTGCTCCTGATGGATGGCGAGATCCGCCACATCCAGCAGTTCCACCAGCTCGGGGTTGGTGCGCTTGGCAAAGTTGCCGCACTCGTCGAGCACGTAGGCAAAGCCGCCGGTCATGCCTGCCGCGAAGTTGACGCCAGTCTGACCGAGCACGGTGACGATGCCGCCGGTCATATATTCACAACCGTTGTCGCCAATCCCCTCGACTACCGCCAGGGCACCTGAGTTGCGCACCGCGAAACGCTCGCCAGCAGTGCCTGCGGCGTAGAGTTTGCCGCCGGTGGCGCCGTAGAGGCAGGTGTTGCCGATGATGGCTGCTTCATGGGATTTGAACGCCACGCCGACATGGGGCTTGATCACCAGCTTGCCGCCGGTCATCCCCTTGCCCACGTAGTCGTTGGCATCACCGGTGAGGATCATCTCAAGGCCACCTGCGTTCCAGACGCCGAAGCTCTGGCCTGCGGTGCCGTTGAAGTGCACTTTGACCGGATCGGCCGCCATCCCCTGGTTGCCGTGACGTTTGACGATCTCGCCCGAGAGGCGCGCACCCACCGAGCGGTCGGTGTTGCGAATGTCGTAGCGGAACTCGCCGCCGCTTGAGGTTTCCACCGCCTCCAGCAGATCCTCCACCATTTTCAGGTTGAGCGGCCCCTTGTCGAAGGTGGGGTTGTGCTGCTGGCTGAACAGGCTGGAACCTGCCGGTGCCACCGGAAGGGCCAGAATGCCGGAGAGATCCAGCTTGGCCTGCCGGGCGGTGAGGCCGGGCAGGGCCTCCAGCAGATCGGTGCGGCCAATCAGGTCGGTCAACTGGGTGACGCCGAGCTGGGCCATCAGCTCGCGGGTCTCTTCGGCGATGAACTTGAAGTAGTTCATCACCATCTCCGGCAGGCCGGTGAAGTGCTCGCGACGCAGCTTCTCATCCTGAGTGGCAACGCCGGTGGCGCAGTTGTTCAGGTGGCAAATACGCAGGTATTTGCAACCGAGCGCCACCATGGGGCCGGTGCCAAAACCGAAGCTCTCGGCGCCGAGGATGGCCGCCTTGATGATGTCGAGACCGGTCTTGAGGCCGCCATCCACCTGCAGCCGCACCTTGTGGCGCAGGCCGTTGGCGACCAGCGCCTGCTGGGTTTCAGCCAGACCCAGCTCCCACGGGGAGCCGGCATATTTGACCGAGGTGAGGGGGCTCGCGCCAGTGCCGCCGTCATAACCGGAGATGGTGATGAAGTCGGCATAGGCCTTGGCCACGCCGCAGGCGATGGTGCCCACGCCGGGCTCGGAGACCAGTTTCACCGACACCAGACAGCTCGGGTTGATCTGCTTGATGTCGAAGATGAGCTGGGCCAGATCCTCGATGGAGTAGATATCGTGGTGCGGCGGCGGTGAAATCAGGGTCACGCCGGGCACGGAATAACGCAGCTGGGCGATCTGGGCAGTCACCTTGTCACCGGGCAGCTGGCCCCCTTCGCCGGGCTTGGCGCCCTGCGCCACCTTGATCTGCACCACATCGGCGTTCATCAGGTAGTGGGGGGTGACGCCAAAGCGGCCGGAAGCGACCTGCTTGATGCGGGAGTTCTTCTCGGTACCGAAACGCTTGGGATCTTCGCCACCTTCGCCGGAGTTGCTCTGACCGCCGAGGCGGTTCATGGCGACAGCCAGCGCCTCGTGAGCCTCTGGGCCGAGGGCACCGATGGACATGGCGGCGGAGTCGAAGCGGGGGAACAGCTTGTCGGCCGGCTCAACCTGATCCAGCGCGACCGGATTGTCGACCTTCTTCAGGGCAAGCAGATCGCGCAGAGTGGCAACCGGGCGCTCGTTCACCAGACGGGCGTACTCCTTGTAATCGGCATAGTTGCCGGAGCGCACCGCGGTTTGCAGGGTCTGCACCACATCCGGGTTGTAGGTGTGGTACTCGCCGCCGTGGACGAACTTGAGCAGGCCGCCGTGGGGGAGGGGCTTGCGCACCAGCCAGGCCTGACGGGCTAGATTGTGCTGATCCTGCTGGATGTCGGCAAAATCGGCACCCTGAATACGGCTCGATACGCCACGGAAGCAGGTATCGACCACGGCTCTGGCCAAGCCCACAGCTTCAAACAGCTGGGAGCAGCGGTAGCTGGCGACCGTGCTGATGCCCATCTTGGACATCACCTTGTAGAGCCCCTTGTTGATGCCGTTGCGGTAGTTGACCATCGCCTGGCGCAGGGACATGGTGAGCACGCCCTCTTCAACCTGTTTGGCCAGGGTTTCGTAAGCGAGATAGGGGTAGATGGCGGTCGCGCCAAAGCCCAGCAGCACCGAGAAGTGGTGCGGGTCACGGCAGCTTGCAGTTTCCACCAGAATGTTGGCGTCACAGCGCAGGTTGTTGTCCACCAGGGTGCGCTGTACCGCGCCCACCGCCATGGCGGCCGGGATCGGCAGGGTATCGGCGCTGATATCGCGATCCGACAGCACCAGCAGTACGGTGCCACTCCTGGCGGCGGTTTTGGCCTCATCGCAGATGCGCACGATGGCCGCTTCCAGCCCCTCTTCTGGCTTGAAGTTGAGGCTGATCACCTGATGACGGTAGTACTCACCTTCCAGTGCCAGCAGCTGGTGGAAGTCGGAGTAGAGCAGGATCGGCGACTGGAACAGCACCCGGTGGGCGTGGCCGAAGGTCTCGTTGAAGACGTTCTGCTCGCGACCGATACAGGTGGCCAGCGACATCACGTGGTTTTCCCGCAGCGGGTCGATGGGCGGGTTGGTCACCTGGGCAAACATCTGGCGGAAGTAGTCATAGAGGGTGCGCGGGCCGGAGGAGAGCACCGCCATCGGGGTATCATCCCCCATGGAGCCCACCGCCTCCTGACCATTTTCACCGAGCACCCGGATGATCTGATCCAGCTCCTCGAAGGAGTAGCCAAACAACTTCTGATAGGTTTTCAGCTGGTCATCAGAGAACTCGCGGCTACCGGTCTGGCTGTCGTCCATCTGCTCGAAGGGGACCAGTCGGCGGCAATGTTTATCCATCCACTGCTTGTAGGTGTGACGGTTCTTGAGGTCGTCATCGATCTCGAAGCTGGTCCACACCTTGCCGTTGCTGGTATCCACCACGAACAGCTCGCCCGGGCCGACCCGGCCCTTCTCCAGCACTTCGTCCGGGGTGTAGTCCCAGGTACCGACTTCTGAGGCGAGGGTGATGAACTTGTCCTTGGTGATGACGTAGCGGGCCGGACGCAGACCGTTGCGATCAAGTGCGCAGGTGGCGTAGCGACCATCGGTCATGACGATACCGGCGGGGCCATCCCATGGCTCCATGTGCATGGAGTTGAAGTCGTAGAAGGCGCGCAGGTCATCATCCATGTTCGGGTGTTTTTGCCATGCAGGCGGGATCAACAGGCGCATGGCGCGGAACAGGTCCATGCCACCGGCGAGGAAGAGATCCAGCATGTTGTCGAGGCTGGAGGAGTCAGAGCCGGTGGTGTTGACGAAGGGGGCCGCTTCCTGCAAATCGGGAATGAGCGGCGTGGCAAACTTGTAGCTGCGTGCCTTGGCCCACTGGCGGTTGCCGGCGATGGTGTTGATCTCGCCGTTGTGGGCCAGATAGCGAAACGGCTGCGCCAGCGGCCAGCGCGGGCTGGTGTTGGTGGAGAAACGCTGGTGGAAGACGCAGATGGCCGCCTGCATACGTATGTCGGCGAGATCCAGATAGAAGCGCGGCAAGTCCACCGGCATGCACAGCCCTTTATAGACGGTGACCAGGTTGGAGAGGCTGACCACATAGAAGTAGTCGTCGTTGACGCGCTTTTCGATGCGGCGACGCACGATATAGAGACGGCGCTCGAGATCCTTGTCGACCCAGCCGGGCGGGGCGTTGACAAAGACCTGTTCAATGCTGGGCAGGGAGGCTTTGGCGATGGTACCCAGTACGTTGGTATCGACGGGCACCTTGCGCCAGCCGACCAGACTCAGGGTCTCTTTTTCCAGCTCTTCGTCTATGATGTCGCGGGTCTGCTGGGCCAATACGGGGTCAGGGTTGAGAAACAGCATGCCGACCGCATAGTTGCGGCCAAGGTGCCATCCCTTCTCCTCGGCGACAGCTCTGAAGAAGCTGTCCGGTTTTTGCAGCAGCAGACCGCAACCATCGCCGGTCTTGCCATCGGCGGAGATCCCGCCGCGGTGCTGCATGCGAGCCAATGCTGACATCGCGAGACGGACAAGCTTGTGGCTGGCTTCCCCTTCCATGTGGGCCAACAGGCCGAAGCCACAGTTATCCCTCTCCAGCTTTGGATCATATAGTGACATTGCATTTCTCCCTTGCTCGGCCTTGTATCGCACAGTCATCACCTGACTGCATAAATTGCGATTGGCTCTTGTGGTTCCGTCTGCCTGACGTGGCGAATCTCCAAACTAATGGGATTTTCTGGCGAGGTCAATCGCAGGTCAGGTTTGTCTTCATGATTACATTCGCATAACAAAATGTCGGGTTAGGGGGATTCGCTCGCAGTTATGGAGTGTTTATTCTGTGTATTTTTATTTTGTTGGTTAAATATATCGTCATTGGCGGGCTCAATGGTGCGCTCGGCGACGGTGGGCGAATGTAGTAATTTTACCAACCCGATGTGGCCGACAGCGGAAGGGATCACATTTTCAATATCCCATGCTTGCAATTGTGTGCTGTCGGGTCTCTTTGAATTTTTCATTGTTCAACAGTGGGTTATCAGGTCTCATTTTCATATGGATGTTTACTGTTTGAATCGTCAAAGAACTGTAAAAATCCTTTTTTTGCGCTTTTTCTCTATATTTATTCAAAATTGGTCGGGTATTTATATGTTTTACCCTCTCCGCTAGCTTGATCCAGCTCAGTCCCTGTTTTGCGCAAGCTCGTACAATGGCGCTCCTTTAGCGGAGGTGTCATGCAGTTACACGAACTCGTCAATACATTCGGTCAGGATCTCAAGCAGCGTCATGGTCAGAAGATCCACAAACTCTCCATCCATGGGGCCTTCACCTGCCCGAACCGTGACGGCACCCTGGGCCGCGGTGGCTGCACCTTCTGCAACGTATCCTCTTTTGCCGACGAGTCGGCTCAGCAACTCTCCGTGGTGCAACAACTGCTGGCTCGCCGGGACGAAGTCACCCGTGCCAAGCGCTATCTTGCCTACTTTCAGGCCTATACCAGTACCTATGCCGAGGTCGAATATCTGCAGCGGATGTATGAAGAGGCGCTGTCGGTGAGCGATATGGTGGGGCTCTGTGTGGGCACTCGCCCCGATTGCGTGCCGGATGCGGTGCTCGATCTGTTGGCGGGCTATCAGGCCCGGGGTTACGAGGTGTGGCTGGAGCTCGGGCTGCAAAGCGCCAATGACAAGACCCTGCAACGGATCAACCGCGGCCACGGTTATGCCGCCTATGAGGATGCGGTAAGACGTGCCCATCAGCGCGGCATCAAGGTATGTGCTCATCTGATCGTCGGCCTGCCGGGCGAAGTGCCAATAGACAGCCTCGATACCCTGCATCGTATCGTTGAGACCGGTGTTGAGGGGATCAAGCTGCATCCGCTTCATGTGGTAGAGGGCAGTACTCTTGGCAAAGCGTGGCAGGCGGGGCGCCTTGAGGTATTGACGCTGGAGCAGTATGTGGAAGCCGCTGTCGCCATGATCCAGCACACACCACCCGAGGTGGTGTATCACCGGATTTCGGCATCGGCGCGCCGCCCAACCCTGCTTGCTCCCGCCTGGTGCGAGAATCGCTGGACTGCGATGGCGGACATTGCACGAGCACTCTCCTTGAGTGGCCCTCAGGGTCATGCACTGGGAAGACCCTTCATACTTCCTGACCTATAATTGAGTTCGTAATTATTATTTTCACGTAAAACATAGGGTTATATAAAAAGTTCATACCATAAACTATAGTTTTGGTACCTGCAGGTTGATATAGTGATGCGCCACAATAAATGCCATTATCAATTAACACCTCCATTTACCTGAGGGAGGCGTCGGCATGATGCTCACAGGCTGGTTTTACCAATCATCATGCAAGGAAAATTGGTGGTGAGTGTCACGATGTATCCGGATAGGTTTATTCCCTGATCAGGCTCATCTGTGGGAGGGGGCTCGTTTTTAGAGTCGCTATAGCAGGAAAATATGAGTGATACCCCTCTCGTATCGACCTTATTAATGCAGTGACGGGATGCTATGCAAGCAGAAACAAGTCGTATCGATGAGTTATTGGAGTGTCTGGTCTTCTTGACCCGCTTTTATGGTGTGCCCAACAGCCAGGATGCCCTGACGACCGGGTTGCCACTGGTCTCCGGACGACTGACTACAGCACTCTTTTGTCGTGCTGCCGAGCGGGGCGGGCTATCTGCCCGTGAAGTGATCCAGCCGCTTGATCAGATCTCTCCCTTGCTGCTGCCCTGCGTATTGCAGATGCGTAACGGTGGCGCCTGTATTTTGCTGGAGTGGAACGAAGAGCGCAGCCAGGGGAAAGTGATTTTCCCGCAGGCAGGTGATGCCGCCCAATGGCTGACTGCTGCCCAGCTGGGTGATGAGTATTTGGGGCGTCTCTTTTACGTTAAGAAGCAGTTCAAATTTGACGAGCGCTCTCCCAAGGTGCTGGAGACCCGTGATGGCCACTGGTTCTGGAGCACTTTGTTTGAATCTCGCGGAATCTATCGCGATGTGCTGATCGCCTCCATTCTGATCAACCTGTTTGCCATCGCCAGCCCCCTCTTTACCATGAACGTCTATGACAAGATTGTGCCCAATCTGGCATTTGATTCGCTCTGGGTGCTGGCGGTCGGGGCCATGGTGGTCTTTACCTTCGATTTTGTGATGCGGCAGTTGCGCAGTTACTTTATCGATATCGCTGGCAAAAAGTCTGATGTGCTGCTGTCCGCCAAGATTTTCGCCAAGGTGATGGGCATGCGGATGGAGTCTCGTCCCGCTTCCACCGGCGCTTTCGCCAAACATCTGCAGGAATTTGAATCGGTGCGGGAGTTTTTCACTTCCGCGACGGTTTCTACTCTTATCGATCTGCCTTTTGCCGTCTTCTTCCTTTTTATTATCTGGATGTTTGCCGGTGTGATGGTGGTGGTCCCCATCGTCGCCATGCTGATCCTGATCGCCTACAGCTTCTATATTCAAGAGCCGCTCAAAAAGTCCATCGAAGAGGGTTCCCGGCTGGCCTCTCAGAAAAATGCCAACCTGATCGAAAGTATTTCCGGGCTGGAAACGGTCAAAATTTTTGGCGCCGAGAGTCTGTTCCAGCACCGTTGGGAGCAGGCTGTTTCCCATATTTCCACCTGGGGTGTACAAACACGGCGAATTACCAACTCCATGTCGTCACTGGCCAGTTATATCCAGCAGGTGGTGACGGTCGGTCTGGTGATTGTCGGTGTTTACCAGATCTCCGAAGGCTTAGTCACCATGGGGGGGATGATTGCTGCCGTGATGCTCTCCAGCCGTGCCATTGCGCCCATGGTGCAACTCTCAGTGTTGTCGACCCGTTATAACCAGGCCAAGTCTGCACTGGATATTCTGGAAAAAATCATGCAAACCCCGGGTGAGCAGGAGGAAGGCAAGCAATATATCCATCATCCGGTGATTGCCGGTCGAATTGAATTCGAAAATGTTTCGTTCAAATATCCAGGAATGGAAACCAGCACCCTGCACCATATCAATTTGCGTATTCAGCCGGGTGAAAAGGTGGCAATTATCGGCCGGATTGGGGCGGGTAAAACGACCCTCGAGAAGTTGTTGATGGGGCTGTATCGGCCGACTGACGGTTCGGTCCGGATCGATGGTTTCGAAATAGACCAGTTGCCTCCCTCGGTGATTCGTCGCAATATCGGTTGTGTTCCCCAAGATGTCATTCTCTTTTTTGGTTCGGTGCGAGACAACATCATGCTGGGTAATCCGCTGGTGGATGACGTGAGAGTCTTGCGTGCTGCCAAGCGGGCGGGCGTCACCAATTTTACCAACCGTGATCCCAACGGATTGGATCGGCAGATAGGTGAGGGTGGCCGTCAGCTTTCCGGTGGCCAGCGTCAGTCGATCCTGCTGGCACGCGCCCTGCTCAATGATCCCCCCATTCTGGTGATGGATGAGCCTACCTCCAACATGGACAACCAGTCCGAGATGCAGGTCAAACAGGAGCTCGCCAGACTGGGCCCGGAAACCACCTTGATCCTCATCACCCACAAGACCTCAATGCTGGATGTGGCCTCGCGAGTTATCGTCATCGAGCAGGGACAGATTGTGGCAGATGGTCCCAAAGAGGTGGTGTTGCAGCAGTTGAAGGAAGGCAAGGTGCGCGTGCAGGAGGTGTCCCATGGTTAAGGGGCTCATGAACTGGTTAAAACGCAGCAAAAATGCGCCTTCCGGTGATGTATTGCCGGCACCCGAGCATCTGGAGTTTGTCGATGACGGCGCGGCAGCTGTGTTGCTTACTACCCCAACCGGTGCCCGCATCCTGTTATGGTGCTGTTTCCTCTTTTTCATGAGTGCCATCGTCTGGGCTGCCTGGGCCGAGCTGGATGAAGTCACCGTGGGTCAGGGCAAGGTGATCCCATCCCGCCAACTACAGGTGATCCAGAATCTGGAAGGGGGGATAGTCAAAGAGATCTTCGTCAAAGAGGGAGATATCGTCGAGAAGGGACAGCCGCTGCTGCGTATCGATGACACCCGTTTCCGCTCCGATTTTCGAGAGCGTGAGCAGGAGCTGGTCACTCTGAAAGGAGATATTGCCCGGTTACGGGCCGAAATGGCCAGTGTTGAGGTTAAAAATGACCCTGCACTGGGGTGGCGTGAACAGGTAGTGGTGGGAGAAGCGCCAATTCAGTTTCCGGATGGCTATGAAACCGTCTTTCCCGAATATGCCAACCGTGAACGCTCGGTACAACGGGATCGCCTTAATAACCTGAAGAACCAGCTCTATATTCTTGGTCAACAGATCGAGCAGAAAGAGCAGGAACTGATTGAACTGAATGCCAAAATTCGCACCGTGAATCGCAGTGTGGATCTGGCCAGACAAGAGCTCAATATTAGCCGTCCACTGGCAAAAGAGGGTATAGTGCCTCAAGTGGAGCTAATCAAGCTGGAGCGGCAGGTCAACGAGATGCAGGGGGAGCTGGAGAGCAACCGTCTGCTGATCCCAAAACTCAATTCGGTGTTGCGTGAGACTATTTCCAAGCGCAATGACATAGCGCTGAAATTCCGTGCTGACTCCCAGACGGAACTGAATGAGAAGCAGGGGCGACTTGGCCAGTTGTCAGAAGGGCAGGTTGGCTTGCGAGACAGGGTAGACCGGACCAGCGTGATTGCTCCGCTCAAGGGCACCATCAAGAAACTCAAGATCAACACTCTGGGCGGCGTGGTGCAGCCCGGCATGGATTTGATGGAGATAGTGCCGCTGGAGGACACCTTGTTGGTTGAAGCCAAGGTGTCGCCGAAAGATATCGCCTTCCTGCGACCGGGGCTGGATGCCATCGTCAAGATCACTGCCTACGACTTTACAATCTATGGAGGATTGCATGGCAAGGTTGAACAGATAAGTGCGGACTCGATCCAGGATGAGGAGGGGAACTCCTTTTATCTGGTTCGGGTGCGTACCGAGAAGAGTTACTTGGGCGATGAGCTTAACGCACTTCCCATCATCCCCGGTATGTTAGCCAGTGCTGATATCATTACTGGTAAAAAAAGTGTCCTAGACTATTTACTTAAGCCGATTTTACGGGCTAAGCAGTCGGCACTGAGAGAACGATAAGCCAACAATCTAAAAACAAAACATGACTGGAGATAACATGAAAAAAACGATTGTTGCCATGCTGGTCAGTGGCATCACCCTGATCCCTAGTTTGGGTCAGGCCCAGACTCTGGAAGAGTCGGTGGCACAGACACTCGCTACGCATCCCAAGATCAAGGAAGCGTTTGATCTCTACCAGGCACGCCTCTATCAGCATGATGGCGCCAAGGGTGGCTATTATCCAACGATCGATCTGCGTGGCGGCGTAGGCTATGAAAAGACTGACAGCCCTTCTACCCGGGCTGCTGGTTCAAACAGCAATATTGATGACTCCATGACTCGCAAAGAGGCTGGGCTCAGTTTGCGGCAGATGTTGTTTGATGGCTTTGATGTCAGCAACAACGTCTCCCGAACTGAAGCTGAAGCCAACGCCCAGCGTCTGGCGATGATCTCCGAAGCAGAGAATACCGCGCTGCGAGTGGCTGAGGTCTACCTCAATATGCTGCGCCAGCAGGAGATCCTGGAACTCTCCAAACAGAACCTGGAAACCCACGAACAGATCCGTAGCGACATTCAGAAACGGACTGATTCAGGGCTTGGTTCTACTGCTGATCAGACCCAGATTGATGGTCGTGTTGCCAGGGCCTACGCCAACCAAGCCGCCGCTGAAAACAACTACCGTGATGCGGAAAGCGAGTTTATTCGGGTGGTTAACGAGGTACCAAAAGATCTCGTTCAACCGGTACCTAATGCCGAGTTGGTCCCGGCTAGTCTCGATACTGCCCTGAAAACGGCGACAGAAGTTCACCCGACCCTGCTCTCATCCCTGCAAGATATTGAAGCGGCCAAGTATCAGCATGAAGGTGCCAAATCCGGTTTCTACCCTAACGTCACTTTTGAAGTGGACCAAAACTGGAATGAGGATATTGATGCCGTTAAAGGTCGCAATGACGATCTGACAGCTATGGTGCGGATGCGTTACAACCTGTTCCGAGGTGGTTCTGACGTAGCCGAGAGCAATGCAACTTCGGCACTGTACTCTCAGGCGAAAGACATTCATCTGAATGCATTTCGTCAGGTAGAAGAGGGAACCCGTTTGGCATGGAATGCGAAAGAGTCGCTGGCCAAACAGAAAACCTTCCTTAAAGAGCATGTGGATGCAAGCTACGATACCGTTCAGGCATACAAGAAGCAGTTTGGCTTGGGTCAGCGAACCTTGCTGGACGTATTGAACACCGAAAACGAATTGTTCGAAGCGCGTCGCAGTTATATCACTGCTGAGTATGATGCATTGCTGGCGGACTATCGCATCCTCAATGCGACAGGAAGTCTGCTCAATGCATTTAGCGTCAAGCAACCCGCTGAATGGCAGCCCAGGCAATAACCGTTTGCCAATGATCCCGCCGGGATGATGATGAACGCCAACATGGTGACTGCTGCTGGCAGTCACCATGTTTGGCTAAAGCAGGTGGTTGCACGGTTTTTGAGGAGTGCAGTAGCAATCATGCAGCAGGCATATGACGTGACACTTCTGCGTGGTACCGGAAGCAGATGGTATGATCTCCTCAATAAATGGAGATACCGATCTCTACGTACTCTGCGCCACTCCTTATGGATCCTGCTGTTACCCTTCTCACTTTTGCTCTGTGCCAGCCAGCCTCTGCCACAGGAAGATCTCAACTTGATCAAGCGGGCGGAGCAGACCTATGGTGCCAGAGCCGGCAAGCGTGTAACCAGTTGGCGCATGCTGGTGATGGAAACGAAGGGAAAGGCACTGAGCGAGGCGAAAAAGCTCGAAAGAGTGAACAACTTTTTTAATCAAATGCGCTTTGTTGATGACATCAAGTTGTGGCGCAAGAAAGATTACTGGGCAACCCCGCTCGAGTTTCTGGGGGCTGCCGGAGGAGATTGCGAAGATTTCAGTATTGCCAAATATTCCACACTACTGGAATTGGGGATCCCGGATGAAAAAATGCGGATGGTTTATGTCAAGGCCCTTGATTACAACCAGTTCCACATGGTGGTGGCATATTATGAGACCCCCTCTTCTGTTCCGGTTATTTTGGATAATTTGATAGGCTCTATTCGACCTGCTACCCAACGGCGAGATTTGGTACCTATCTATAGTTTTAACGGTAGTCACTTGTGGTTGATGAAGGCGCGAGGCCAAGGGGAGCTGGCTGGCCAATCATCTCGCTTGGGATTATGGAATGATTTACGCAATCGCATGACATCGGGGCGATTGGCTAGGCCTGTGGTGAATTTGGATGATTAACCTATGACGCTTTATAGACAGTTATTGGCCACCATGTTGCTGTTGTTTGGACTGTTGTTTGCAGCTACGTATTGGGTGCAATTCAATTCGACACGAACTTATCTGGCACAACAGCAGGAGACAACGGTAATAAACACCGCTACGTCACTGGGACTGGCATTAACTCCTTATCTTGAAAATGGCGACAAGGTGGGAGCTGAGTCGGTGATTAAGGCCATATTTGATGGTGGTTATTACCGTATGGTTCGTCTTGACCTGCTTGCGTCGAAAGATGTGATTGAAGAAGAAAACAGCAGCCGTATTCAAGGTGTACCTGACTGGTTTATTGAACTTGGCTTGTTTCCGGAAGTATCCAATGAGTCAATTCTGACGTCTGGCTGGCTGCAACTTGGCAAGCTCAAGGTGGTGGGCCACCCAGGACAAGCCTATCACGAACTGTGGGCAGGGATGAGCGAACTGGCGACCTGGTTTGTGATTGGATTTTTGGTAACCACGATCTTGCTTATGCGTGCACTTAATTTCCTGTTAAAACCGCTCAAGCAGATTTGTGAGCAGGCCGTCGAGATTGAATTGCATCATTTTGGGCATACCATTCCAGAGCCCAAGACCTATGAATTGAAGCAGGTTGTACAAGCGATCAACATCTTATCCGGAAAGTTGGCGGTGCAATTCAAAGAGCAGGCCGACGAGGCGGAGAAACTGCGTGAACGAGTTTATGTGGATGCCGTTTCTGGCTTGGGTAATCGAGCCTATTTTGTTGGTCAGGTTAATGCCTGGATTGCAGAATCTGGCCAAGGGGGCATCATGTTGGTTGCGGTAGATATGCTCGATGATATCTACCGTGATGAAGGTTTTGCTGCCCGTGATAATATGGTCAAATCTATAGCACAAATCTTACGCGAACAGCTTAAGGGATGGGATGGTGCAGCTGTGGCGCGGATATCAGCGACCGAATATGCTCTGCTCTGCCCGACAGATGATTTGGGTCAGCTTAAGGAGTTGGCAGAAATTATCAATTCTCGTATTGCTGATCTGGTCGTGAACCCAATGGCGGAGGGTAATCCTCTCTCCGTCATTGGTATTGCAGGCCGTGATGGTAATGATGATCTCTCAGTCCTGTTGACTAAAGCGGATAATGCACTCGGCAAGGCGCGTAATGAACGCCGTGGTGCTGTTGTCATGGAAGGGGGAGCCGAGCAGGGGTTGATGGGGCGCTTGGCATGGCGTGATTTGGTTCAGGATGCTATTTCGCATCACCTCTGGCGATTCAAGGCTCAGCCAGCTTGCCGATTTGATAACGGGGCCAGGTTGCATGCCGAGTTGTTTGCATCTATCTCTCGCGATGGCACGGACTATTTTGCCGGTCAGTTTTTGCCTGCCATCGAACAGTTCAAATTGGGGGGCGATTTTGATCAGGCAATACTTGATGCATGTGTTCCCTTACTGCACAAACAAGCGGATCTAGTGCTGGCAATTAATATAACGGCAGGTTCGCTTTGTTCGGATGAGTTTTTGACCTGGCTGACGCACTATCTGGTCGAACATGGCGAATTGAAAGAACGGCTGTTATTCGAGATACCCGAGGCAGCCATTATGAAGCACAAAGATCATGTGGCCGCTTTGGTAGGCGCATTGCAGGTCCATGGTTTCCAGTGGGGGGTTGACCACTACGGCCGTCACTTCCAGTCACTGGGCTATCTGGAGGAGTTAGCGCCTGCCTATGTCAAGGTGGATCACGGTTATACCAGTCAGGTCATGGAGCCGGGTGCTGACACCTCATTCTTGGCTGCAGTGTGCCGAGCTGCACACAATGCCGGTGTGACCACCATTGCAACCCGCGTCGAAGATCAACATCAAGTGGAACTGCTTTCCAAGTTGCATATCGATGGTTATCAGGGATTTGTGCATCCTGCTTTCCCCTTGTCTTGATTGATATGTGCAGTGTAGAAATGGCCCCGAATGGGGTCATTTTTTATATCAATACAATATATTTTTTGATTTTTTTATTATCAAATTAATATGGGTGTTATTTGGTTCCATTTATATCGTTATGATTTTAATGAAGAAAAAATAACCTTTCGATTTTATTCTCTATATCGGTTTGAGGGCAGTCAAACCTATAGATTATTGCAACGGAAAAGCACGTTATCTCCCTCTACGGTGTAGACATCAAGATCTGTCACGTTGGAGCAATGGATATGCGTACCCAAATCATCGACAAGTCCGTGGTTGTCTCAGCTATCGAAGGGAATGTGGAGATTGTGCTGGCTGATGGCAGCAGTCGCCCCCTGCAAAAGGGGGAAATACTCCAGCCCGGTGCCAAATTGACCATAGCGGATGATGCCAAGCTTGTTCTTTCCCCCTATGACGATACACCAGCGCAGAATGTACCCACCGGTTCCGAATTAGCAGAACCGGGACAACCGCAAGGTGGTGCCAGCACGGAGGGCACTCCTTCTGACATTGCTGCATTGCAAGAGTCAATTTTGCAAGGCGTTGACCCGACGCAAAACTTTGAGGCTTCAGCAGCAGGTGGTGCACCTGCTGCCGGTGGTGGCGGTGGTATTGGCGGGGTAGCAGGAGCAAGCGGCAATGGTGGCTTTGTCACCATTGATAGAACCGGTGATGCGACCATTGCCGAGGCCGGTTTTGATACCAATTATCAGGCTGAACCCATTATCAACACTGAGCAAGCGGCTGAACCACTGTTAGAACCGGAGCCACTAACTAATCTCTTGTTGGATGAGAGTGAAGTATTTTCGATGGATGAAGATAACCCTGTCAGTGGTGATCTTTTGGCCAATAGCTCCAACCCGGATGGTCCCTTGGCTCAATCCATCATCAGCTATAGCTGGGGTAGTAATATTGATGTTCCCGCAGGTGTTACATCGACCCTTACTGGCATTGGTACGCTGATCATCAACAGTGATGGCTCTTTCACCTTTACCCCCGCTCCTGACTATTCTGGTGCAGTTCCTACAGTAAGTTATCTGGTCACCGATAGTTCTGATGTTGTTACTTCGACCTTGACGCTGATAGTGACGCCACAAGGTGACATCGACTTCAACGTCGAGGCGCTGAATGCGGGTGCGACCGAAACGGATGGCACGGTACAGGTGCTGCTGACCA